>CAMPBI010000001.1 GCA_946637545.1 uncultured Clostridia bacterium
AGGCTCTCGACTGGATGGAGTGGAAGCACGGTATGAGAAACGAGGCGCTCGTTACAACCGTACAGGGCTACTTTATCAAGCTTGCTACTTCGGTTACGGGCTGGCTTTCGGGTATGGTGCTCACATGGATTAACTACATTCCGCTTACTGACTCGCTCGGCAACGCTGTTCCGCAGACCGACCCGAAGATGCTCAACGGTATCTGGGCGGTATTCTGCATCCTCCCTGCTCTTGCAAGAGGACTTTACGGCGTATCCTTCATTCTGTATCCTATTCACGGCAAGCTTCAGCAGGAAATGGTTGTTGAGCTTGCAGACATCCGTGCTGACAGACTCAGAGAGCAGGAAGCTCTTAACGCTGCACAGAGCGACGCAGAATAATTACTAAATGCTTTTTAAGGCGGCTGGTCGCAGTCGCCTTTTAAATAAATTCAACATTTATTATCCCATTGAAACGGAAGTGACTTTATGAACACAACTATTTTACTTATCGTAAGCGGCGTAATCGGTCTGCTGGCACTTGGATTTGCGCTTTTTACAGCATCATCAATCAACAAGCGCGACGCAGGCAATGACCGTATGCGTGAAATTGCCGGCAACATTGCCGACGGCGCAAAGGCGTTTCTTTACTCGGAATACAGAATTTTAATATTCTTTGTAATTGCGCTTGCTGTATTAATTACTATACTTATTAAATGGCAGACGGCAGTTTGTTTCCTGCTCGGCGCACTTTTCTCGACCCTTGCAGGCTACTTTGGAATGACTGTCGCTACAAGGGCTAACGTAAGAACTGCACGTGCAGCCGAGGACAAAGGACTTTCCTCTGCGCTCAAGGTTGCTTTTTCAGGCGGCGCAGTTATGGGTCTTTCGGTAGTAGGTCTTGGCGTAATCGGAATTGCGCTTATCTTTATCATCGTTAGCAAAACGCAGAATCTTGTAAGCGACGCTACGATGCTTGATATTCTTACAGGTTTCAGCCTCGGCGCATCGTCAATCGCTCTGTTTGCCCGTGTTGGCGGCGGTATTTACACAAAGGCTGCCGATGTCGGCGCAGACCTTGTTGGCAAGGTTGAGGCAGGCATCCCCGAGGACGACCCGAGAAACCCTGCTACAATCGCGGATAACGTCGGCGACAACGTTGGCGACGTTGCAGGTATGGGCGCAGACCTTTTTGAATCATATGTAGGCTCGATTATTTCGGCAATCACGCTTGCCTTTGCGTCCTTCAACAACGAGTTTGGTCTTAAAGCGGCGCTCTTCCCCATCGTGCTTTGCGCGGCAGGAATTATCGCGTCGATTCTTTCAACAATTATCGTTGCGAACTCCGGCGGCAAGGACCCGCAAAAGTCACTCAATATCGGTGAATACCTTACAACAATTCTTGTGCTTGCGGCAAGCGCACTGCTTTCGGTAAAGCTGCTCGGCAACTGGGCAGGTTTTGCCTGCGTTTTTGCAGGACTGCTTGTGGGTACGGTTATCGGAAAAATTACCGAAATCTACACTTCCGAAAAATATCATTCAGTAAGAGAGATTGCAGAATCGTCAAAAACAGGCGCTGCAACTAACATAATCAGTGGTCTTTCAGTAGGTATGAAATCGACCTGCTTCCCGATTATATTTATTGTTATAGGAATCCTTGTTTCGTACAAATTCTACGGACTTTACGGTATTGCTCTCGCTGCAGTAGGTATGCTGTCTACAACAGGTATGACAATCGCAGTTGACGCTTACGGTCCTATCGCCGACAACGCAGGCGGTATTGCCGAAATGAGCGAGCTCGACCCCGAGGTAAGAGAGATTACCGACAAGCTTGACGCAGTCGGCAACACCACTGCTGCCATCGGCAAGGGCTTTGCAATCGGCTCGGCAGCGCTTACTGCGCTTGCACTGTTTGCAAGCTATGCAAAATCAACGGGCATTACCGAAAGCGGAATGAGCATTCTTGACGCGAAGGTTGTAGTCGGTCTGTTTATCGGCGGTATGCTGCCCTTCCTGTTCTCTGCCTTCACAATGAGCAGCGTGGGCAAGGCTGCAAACAAGATGATTGACGAGGTTCGCCGTCAGTTCAGAGAAAAGCCGGGTATTCTTGAGGGTACTGAATCGCCCGACTACAAGAGCTGTGTTTCGATTTCGACAAACGCTGCGCTGCACGAAATGATACTGCCGGGTATTATGGCAGTTGTGTCCCCGCTTGTAATCGGATTTTTGCTTGGCGTTGAGGCACTCGGCGGTCTGCTTGCAGGTGCTCTCGTAAGCGGCGTTATGATGGCAATCTTTATGGCTAACAGCGGCGGCGCCTGGGATAACGCAAAGAAATACATAGAAGGTCTTCAAGAGGACGGCAAGGGCTCCGAGGCTCACAAGGCTGCAGTTGTCGGCGATACAGTCGGCGACCCGTTCAAAGACACATCGGGACCTTCAATTAACATTCTCATCAAGCTTATGACAATTGTGTCGCTCGTATTTGCGGCATCGTTTATGATTGTTAACGGCGGAAACGGAATAATCAATTTCTAAATAATTTGCAGGAATATTTGCAGGGCTATTGCAGTAGCCCTGCTTTTTTTATATAATGTAAATAATAAAAGAGGTGATGAAATGAAACTTATATCGTGGAACGTCAACGGACTTCGCGCCTGTATGGGCAAAGGCTTTGCAGAGTATTTTGACAGTGCAGACGCCGACATATTCTGTCTGCAGGAAACAAAACTGCAGGAGGGTCAGATTGACTTTGCGCCCGAGGGATATAACTGCTTTTGGAACTACGCCGAAAAGAAGGGATATTCGGGCACAGCCGTTTTTACAAAGGCGCAGCCGCTTGCCGTAACATACGGAATCGGAATAGAAGAGCACGACAGGGAAGGCAGAGTAATCACTCTTGAATTTGAGGACTTTTACTTTATCACTGTTTATGTGCCGAACTCGCAACGCGAGCTTGCAAGGCTTGACTACCGTATGAAATGGGAGGACGACTTTCTTGCTTACATTAAGGCGCTTGACGAAAAAAAGCCCGTAATCTACTGCGGCGACCTGAACGTTGCGCATGAGGAAATAGACCTTAAAAATCCAAAGACAAACCGCAAAAACGCCGGCTTCACGGACGAGGAAAGGGCAAAGTTTTCCGCCGTGCTTGACAGCGGCTTTACTGACACTTTCAGGCACTTTTATCCCGACAAAGAGGGTGTGTACTCGTGGTGGTCGTATATGTTCAGGGCACACGAAAAGAACGCAGGCTGGCGCATAGACTACTTTGTGACATCAAAACGACTTGACGAAAAGCTGACGGGAGCAGAAATTCACACCGATATTTTCGGCTCGGACCACTGCCCTGTTGAGCTTGACATCGACTTATGATAAAACGTTACATTTCGCTGATTTCGGGCGCCACCGCTACGGCATACACGGTGTGGTATATGCACTACGGCGTGCCGTACAAAAATGAGGGCGCGCTGTCAAAAATCGGACTGACTCACCATACGGAATTCCTGATTTGGGGCATTTTGACCTTTGCGGTGCTTGCGCTTCTGATAACACAGGCATACAGGCGATACGTCAAAACAAAAGTATATATTCCCCTGCTGACGCTGTCTGCAGTCGGTATGGCGCTGACGCTTGCATTCCCGTTTGACTACGACATCAAACCCGGCTATTACTTTCACTGCGCCGGGTCGCTGATATTTTCGATTGTGACAGGTGCGACAGTTTTTACACTGTTTGCGCTTTGCTATAAAAAAGACAGGATTTTTAAAATTTTCACCTGCGCCACAGCGGTAATTCTGCTCACGGACGCGGTGTGCCTGCTGATTTTCAAGGAAACAGGGCTGATTGAGAGCGTACCCGTTTTTGCCGGGTACATAATGCTTGGAACAGTAAATTCAAGGAGGGACAAGCTTGAGCTTAAACGATAAACTGAACAGACTTGACAGCTACCCGTTTCATATGCCGGGGCACAAGCGAAACGCAGTGTTTGGCATTGCCGGCGCCGAAATTGACATCACCGAAATTGACGGCTTTGACAATCTTCACGGCGCAGGCGGCGTGATAAAAGAAATCGAGGACGGGCTTTCGGAGCATTATAAGAGCCGCCGTTCGTTCCTGCTTGTAAACGGCTCGACTGTGGGAATTCTGTCGGCAATTTTTGCCGTATGCGGCAGGGGCGACAAAATAATAATAGCCAGAAACTGCCACAAAAGTGTATTCGGCGCCTGCTATCTGCTCGGGCTGAAAATAGCTTTTGCAGAGCCTGAATTTGACAGCGAATGCGGCTACTATACCAAGCTTACGCAGGGTGAAATTGACCGCGCGGCAGCAGCAAACCCCGACGCGAAAGCAGTTGTGATTACCTCGCCGACTTACGAGGGAATAATAAGCGACATTACCTGCCGCATACCGCTTATTGTCGACGCGGCGCACGGCGCGCATCTGGGAATTGACCCCTTCCCTGCGTACCCTGCGGGCGACATTGTTATTTCAAGTCTGCACAAGACCCTGCCTGCGCTGACGCAGACGGCTGTTGCGAATATTTTTAACGACAGCTTTTCGGATATATTCAAACGCTATCTTGATATTTTTGAAACGAGCTCGCCGAGTTATGTGCTGATGAACTCTGTTGACATCTGCCTGAAATATCTTAAAGGCTGCAAAAGCGATTTTGAGGATTATCACAAACGCCTTGAGGAGCTGCGCAAAACGGGCTTTATGCGGCTTAAAATTAAGGACAGCGACGACATCGGCAAGGTTATAGTGTCTACAGCGTCGGCAAGCATAGGCGGTAGCGAGCTTGCAGATATTCTGAGAAAAAGATTTGGCATAGAGGTTGAGGGAGCCTGCAAGGAGCACATAATTCTGATGACCTCTGTTGCGGACGGCGAAAAGGCGTTTGAAAAGCTTAAAGGCGCGCTTCTTACTATTGACGGTGAGTGCGATAAAAAGAGCCGCAGAATTGATTTTACTGCTCCGCCCTGCCCCGAAAACGAAACGGTGATTACAATTTCTGACGGCGGCGAGCTTGTTGACCTTGACGACGCTGCAGGACAAGTGGCAAATGAGTACATATTTGCCTATCCTCCGGACATTCCGATTGTGATGCCCGGTGAAATTATTACCGGGGAAATCACAAAATACATCAGGTCGCTGCTTGATTCAAAGGTGAATGTTATCAGCGACAGCGGCAATTTACCAAAGGTATTGACAAAAAAGAGATAATAAATTATAATATTTACGAAATTTAATCAAGGAGTATTTACTATGAAGAGAATTAATACTTTAAGCTCAAAGAATCTTTGCGAATCTGCTAAAAAGGGCGGCTGCGGCGAGTGCCAGACCTCTTGCCAGTCAGCAAGCAAAACCTCTTGCTCAGTTGCAAATCAAAAATGCGAGCAGAATAAAAAGTAAGTAAAACGGAATTAACGGCGGCGAGTCCGCCGTTTTTCTATATGAATTCAAATCATTTTTGCCTTTAAGGAACAGCTTATGATACACTCTTACAAAATGAACGGCTACAATATTATAATCGACCAAAACAGCGGTTGTGTTCACAGCGTTGACGAGGTGGCTTATGATATTATCAATATGTTTGAAACAAGCACAAAGGATGAAATAAAGGCTTTTATTCTTAAAAAATACGCTGACCGCGACGACGTCACGGATGAGGACATTGACCTTTGCTTTGAGGATATTGAGTCGCTGATTGACGACGGACGGCTTTTTTCAAAAGACACCTTTGAGGATATGGCTGCAGAGTTCAAGATGCGCCAGGGCGTTATTAAAGCAATCTGTCTGCACGTGGCGCACGGCTGCAATCTGAACTGCGAATACTGCTTTGCAGGCAAGGGCGAATACGGCGGCGAGGACAAGGGACTGATGAGCCTTGAGGTCGGCAAAAGAGCACTTGATTTTCTTGTGGAAAACAGCGGCACAAGGCGGAATCTTGAGGTTGATTTTTTCGGCGGCGAGCCGCTGCTCAACTGGGAGGTCTGCAAAGAGCTTGTGCGCTACGGGCGCGAGCTTGAAAAGACGCACGACAAGAATTTTCGCTTTACGCTGACTACAAACGGTGTGCTGGTTGACGACGAGGTTATCGAATTTTGCAACAAAGAGATGGGAAACGTCGTGCTGTCGCTTGACGGCAGGCGCGAGGTTCACGACAATCTGCGCAAAACTCCGCTTGGCGGCGGAAGCTATGACCTGATTGTTGACAAGTTCAAAAAATTTGCAGACTCGCGTGGGCAAAAGGATTACTATATGCGCGGCACCTACACGCATTTCAACACCGACTTTTCGGCTGACCTTATACATATGGCTGACCTCGGCTTTAAAGAGCTTTCGGTTGAACCTGTTGTTTGCGATGCGAGCGAGCCGTGGGCTCTCAGGGAGAGCGACCTGCCTGTGCTCAAGGAGCAGTACGAAATACTCGCAAACGAGATGCTGCGCCGCTACCGCAAGGGCGACGGCTTCACATTTTATCACTATATGATTGACCTTGACCACGGTCCGTGCATCGTTAAGCGCGTAAGCGGCTGCGGAGTAGGCACTGAATATATGGCGGTTACTCCAAGCGGCGACCTGTTCCCCTGCCACCAGTTTGTCGGCGACAATGATTTTAAGCTCGGCAACATTTTTGACGGGGTGACAAAGCCTGAAATCCTTGAGCAGTTCAAGCAGTGCAACGTTTACTCTCACAAGGAGTGCAAGGACTGCTTTGCAAAGCTCTACTGCTCGGGCGGCTGCGCGGCGAACGCTTACCACACGACAGGCAGCGTGAACGGAATTTACGAATTTGGCTGCGAGCTGCACCGCAAGCGCATTGAGTGCGCTATTATGCTAAAGGTAGCAGAGGCGGAGGAAAATCTTACAGTTAATTATTAATTATAATGCAATAGCCACCGCCTGGTCGCCCTGCGGTGGCTTTTATTAAAATTTATTAACAATCTTGTTAATTGATTGACACAATAATTATTATATTATATAATAAGTTCGTTAAAAACTTTAACAAGTAGGAGGAAACTATGGGACTTACTTTAGCACAAAAGCTCATCAAGTCGCATCTTGTCGAAGGCGAGATGAAGGTCGGAACCGAAATCGGACTCCGCATTGACCAGACGCTCACACAGGACGCGACGGGAACTATGGCTTATCTTGAATTTGAGGCTATGGGTGTTGACAGAGTCAGGACTGAACGCTCTGTGGCTTATATCGACCACAACACGCTTCAGACAGGCTTTGAGAACGCCGACGACCACAGATTCATTCAGACGGTGACAAAAAAGCACGGTATTTATTTTTCACGCCCCGGCAACGGTATCTGCCATCAGGTACATCTTGAAAGATTCGGTATTCCGGGCAAAACGCTGATTGGCTCGGACAGCCACACACCGACAGGCGGCGGTATCGGTATGCTTGCAATGGGCGCCGGCGGTCTTGACGTTGCAGTTGCTATGGGCGGCGGAACTTACTACATACCTATGCCGAAAATGACCCGAATCAATCTGACGGGCTACCTCAAGCCCTGGGTTTCGGCAAAGGATGTTATACTTGAGGTTCTGCGCATTATGAGCGTTAAAGGCGGCGTTGGAAAGATTATTGAATACGGCGGAGAAGGCGTTAAAACTCTTTCTGTTCCCGAGAGAGCGACCATCACAAATATGGGTGCGGAGCTCGGCGCCACAACATCAATTTTCCCGTCTGACGAAATCACGCTTGCCTTCCTCAAGGCACAGGGCAGAGAAAACGACTGGACGGAGATTCTCCCCGACCCCGACGCAGAGTACGACGAGATTATTAACATCGACCTCTGCTCGCTCACACCTATGGCGGCTTGTCCGCATATGCCCGATAATGTTAAGACCACTGACGAAATCGGCAAAATCAAGGTTGACCAGGTTGCAATCGGCTCGTGCACAAACTCATCGTACACCGATATGATGAAGGTTGCCGCTATTCTTAAAGGCAAGACGATTGACCCGAGCGTTTCGCTTTGCATTGCGCCCGGCTCAAAGCAGGTGCTGAATATGCTTGCGCTTAACGGCGCTCTTTCGGATATGATCAGCGCAGGCGCCCGTATTCTTGAATCGGCGTGCGGTCCGTGTATCGGTATGGGACAGAGCCCGAACAGCGGCGGCGTTTCACTGCGTACCTTTAACCGTAACTTTGAGGGCAGAAGCGGCACAAAGGACGGACAGATTTATCTTGTTTCGCCCGAGGTTGCTGCTGCGTCGGCGCTCACAGGTTATCTGACTGACCCGAGAGAGCTTGGCGACGCGCCCGAAATCACAATGCCCGAGCATTTCATCGTTAACGACAATATGATCGAGGCACCTGCCACTCCCGAAGAGGCAAAGAACGTTGAGGTTCTTCGCGGACCGAACATCAAGCCTTTCCCGAAAACAGAGCCGCTTCCCGAGAGCATTACTGCAAAGGCAGTGCTTAAGGTTGGCGATAACATCACAACAGACCATATTATGCCTGCAGGCGCAAAGATTCTCCCCTACCGTTCAAATATTCCGCACCTTTCGCAGTACTGCTTCGGCGTTTGCGACGAGACCTTCCCCGAGAGAATCAAGGCAGAGGGCAAGGGTTTTGTAATCGGCGGTGCTAACTATGGTCAGGGCTCTTCAAGAGAGCACGCGGCGCTCGTTCCGCTTTACCTCGGCGTTAAGGCTGTAATCACCAAGAGCTTTGCAAGAATCCATGTTGCAAACCTTGTTAACGCAGGCATTTTGCCGTTTACCTTTGCAAATGAGGCAGACTACGACAAAATTGCACAGGGCGACGAGCTCGAGCTTGCAGACATTCGTGACTGCATTGAGAACTGCAGACCCGTTGTTCTCAAAAACATCACAAAGGGCGAGGAATACGCGCTTGATTCATCACATCTTTCGGACCGTCAGAGAGCAATGCTCCTTTGCGGCGGACTGCTTGATTACACACGCGAGATGAACAAATAAAATCAAGTAGTAATTAGGCTTATAATTATAAACAATTCGTAATTATTAAAGGAGAAAACTATGACAGATATTGAAAACAAGGCTCTTGACGAGGCGGTTGCGAAATTCAGAGCGCTGATGGAATCACAGCTTGAGAGAGCAAAGAAAATCAAAGAGGACAAAGATTTTACAGACTATCAGTCGCTTGATAAAATAGTTATCGGCATCTGCGGCGGCGACGGAATCGGTCCGATTATCACAAAAGAGAGCCAGAGAGTTATTGAATTCCTGCTCAAGGACGAGGTTGAAAGCGGCAAGGTTGAGTTCAAGGTTATCGACGGACTTACAATAGAAAACAGGGCTGCGCAGGGCAAGGCTATTCCTGACGACGTTCTTGAAGAGCTCAAGCAGTGCCACGTTATCCTCAAGGGTCCGACAACCACCCCGCGTCAGGGCGACCCGTGGCCGAATGTTGAGTCCGCTAACGTTGCAATGAGAAAGGCGCTTGACCTTTTTGCAAATATGCGACCTGTTAAGGTGCCCGAGGAAGGCATTGACTGGACCTTCTTCCGTGAAAACACCGAGGGCGGCTACGCTGTCGGCTCACACGGTGTGAACATCACCGACGACCTTGCAGTTGACTTTACAGTTGCGTCGCAGGAGGGCTGCGAGAGAATCGCAAAGCTCGCTTACGACTACGCTCACAGAAATAACAAGGGCAAGGTTTCAATCATCACAAAGGCAAACATCATCAAAACAACGGACGGCAAGTTCCTCAACACTGCAAAGAAAATCGGCGAGCAGTATCCGGATATTGTAACAGACGACTGGTATATTGACATCACGACTGCAAAGCTTATTGACCCTGCAAGACGCCGCGACTTCAAGGTGTTTGTTCTGCCTAACCTTTACGGCGACATCATCACTGACGAGGCTGCAGAATTCCAGGGCGGCGTTGGTACTGCCGGCTCTGCAAACATCGGCAAAAGGTACGCAATGTTTGAGGCTATTCACGGCTCTGCTCCTCGTATGATTTCGGAAGGCAGAGGTCAGTACGCCGACCCGTGCTCAATGCTGCGCGCAACTGTTATGCTGCTTTCGCACATCGGCTATCAGAAAGAGGCTGACGCACTTGAGGCAGCGCTTGACAAATGTATGTTTGAAGAGAAAAAGCTCACCATTACAGGCCGTGACACAGGCTGCACCTGTGAGGAATTCGGCAACTATGTAATGGAAACAATCACAGAAATGACAAAATAAATTACAAATTGAGAGTGTATTTTCATTCGTAACTTGTAATTAAAACCGGAGGTTATTATGGAAAGAAACGATATTTCTATTTCGGTTATCAAACGACTTCCAAGATATTACAGATTTTTAGAAACGCTAAAAGCCAACGGCATCGTGAGAATCAGCTCAAAGGAGCTTGCCGAAAGAATGGGGCTCACCGCGTCGCAAATCAGGCACGACTTTAACTGCTTTGGCGGCTTCGGTCAGCAGGGCTACGGCTACAACGTGCCCGAGCTTTACGGCAAAATCGGCGAGATTCTCTGCGTTAACAACAAGGTTAAGACTATTCTTATCGGCGCAGGTAACCTCGGACGCGCTGTATCGTCAAAGATTGCAACACGCGAAAGCGGTTTTCAGCTTGTGGGTATTTTTGACAAGAACGAGGCTATTTCGGGCAAGGTGATTCACGGCATTCCCGTAAGGCACACCGATTATCTTGAAAACTTCTGCAGGGATAACAGTCCCGCCTGTGCAGTAATATGTATTCCGTCAAACGATATGAAGGAGCTTACCGATTTGCTGTGCAAGCTTGGAATCACCAGCTTTTGGAATTTTTCAAACTACGATATTGCAATGGCTCATCCTGAGGTACTTGTTGAAAATGTTCATCTTACCGACAGTTTGATGACGCTCAGTTATCTGACAAACAAGTATAAGGAGGACAACTGTGATTAAAATTAGTAACAAAGAAATTGCCGATGTTGTTAAGTTTTCGGACACGAAAGTGATTTTTGCCGAAAAGGTGCTGATGGGCGACCTTGCAAGCACGAAAGCATCATTCTTTGTACTCGATTTTGAAAGCGGCGAAAAAGAGGCTGTTACCACGGGCGTTTACAAGCTGAAAAAGTTTGGCAGGTCGTATGAAAAAATCTGCGACAAAATCACTGATTTTGTTAACTGCGACGCCATTATTCTGAAGGACAAAAGTGTTCTTGTTATGTTTGAAGGCGGCGAGGCAGGGCTGTTTGACAGCGACGGCGAAATGCTGTGGAACAAAAAGCTGTTATTTAATGACATTCCCGTTACATCGCTTGCGTACGACGGCGAGTACATATGGTGCGTTTGCTCCGGCGAGGACTGTGTTATCAGATACAACACGGACAATTTCAATATTGATATACGAATCGGCGGCAAGGAACAGAACACCTTCCGTTCACCGCACTTTGCATCGGCTGACGACGAATATATATACATCTGCTGTGCTGATAAAATCAGAAAAATCAGCAAAGAGGATTTGACCGTCAGCGACGAGGAGGGTATTTATGATGTACCCAGGCGCTATTACAGGCTTGGCAGATTCAGCATCCTTTGCAAATATGACGGCGCGTATATTGACAAAAACGAATAACATATAAAAACACCGCAAGGCGCCAGCCTTGCGGTGTTTTTTATCAGTCTGTTATTTACTTGCAGGTTACTTTTTTTGCAGCGCTCCACGCGCCGTAGGTCTTTTTGCCCGAGTAGTTTTTGTATGCTCTGACGCGAACATAGTAACTGTGACCCTTTGTGAAATTTTTTCCTGTATACGAGGTCGTTTTACCGCCGGACACAAGTTTGTCCGCAACCCTCTGCTTGAAGGCGCTGTCCTTTGCCCAAACAATCTCATATCCCGAAACGCCGCCCGACGGCTTGTACCAGGTGACCTTAATTTTTTCACCGCCCGGAGCAGTGACGGATTTGAGCGTGACCTTTCTGGGCTTTGTTTTAACCGTTACAGTAGCGCTTTTTCCGCCAATCTTGATAGAGCTTCCGTCCTTGACATATGCGGCAACGCAAAGCTTATAAGTCGTGCCGCCCTTAAGCGATTTAACCGTACCCGAATTTGTTGTAAAGCCTTGAAGTCGGGTATATTTTTTCGTCGAGGAATTATAACTGTAAATATTATAGCCCGACGCTCCGGTGATTTTGTTCCACGAAAGCTTTACTGACGCAGCGCCGGTTGCTCCCTTTTTGAGTCCGCCTGCTTTTGGCGGTACGGTATGCTTGGTGTTGACGGATGAATAATCAGACCAGCCCTTTGAGGTGTACGCTTTAACCTTTACGCTGTACTGATTTGCAGCTGTAAGACCACCCAGCGTTGCATAATTTGCAGAAACTGTTTTGTCAAAGGTTGTTCCCTTCGTCTTATTATTAATATGGATATAATACTTTGTCGCTCCCGAAAACTTGTTCCACTTGAACGAGAGCGTTTCCTTGGTGCGTGCAGTAAGAGTAAGCCCCGTAACTTTGTTTGAGGTGTCCTCATCGTTGTCGCTGTCTGATGACGAGCCGTCAACCGTACAGTTTTTTGCAGGCATACGGTCAAAAACAGGGATATAAAACGTGTGCGCCTCGGATAAAACGCCTGCGTCGCTGTACGCCTTGTATGTAAGCTCCGACGCCTTAACGGGTGCATTAACGGTGATTGAATACTCGCACGCGTGAAGGTAGCCGCTTTTGGAATTAACGTTGTACTTTTGAAGATAATCGTTAAACTGATACTTGCCAAAGGTGTTGTACAGATACTTTGCGCCGTAGTAAATCGTTTTATACGGATTAACCCACGGTCTGCCGTAGGTCAGATAAGTCGTTCTGACATCGGACTTTTTGATATAGCCTATTTTGCCGTTCTGGGTGTATGAATTTCCGTTTTTAACATACACCTTACCCTTGTAAAAGCTGCCGTAAGAGCCGCGGTAAGAAAAATATGTTTCGGCTTTCAGCTTTGTTTCAGTTCCCTTGCCGGCGTCGTCGGTGTTGTTGTAGCCCGAATAGAGTGTGGTGGTTTTGGTGGTGCGTAAAAATCCGCTTGCCCACTCAAGTCCGTTATCGGCATTTGCAGTTGCTCCGATACTGTAATAGTTATAAATTCCGCAAAACGGTTCACGAACGCCGCTTGAGCCGGAGGCTCTCGACGCGCTTGACGAGCCGATTTCGAGCATTACCTTTGACGCAAGAAAATACGGGTTAACATCAGCGTCCTTGCCTGCGTCCATAAACGCTTTTGAATACTTTACGGTGCTGCCCGACTGCTTGAAGGTCTTTTCGGCTCCGGAGCAGTTGATATATGTGATATTTGAATTGTGCATAAACGACGAGCCGAGTATGCTCTCAACGGCGCTCTGCTTTGCGTTTGAGCTGTATTTCATAGACTCGAACTGGAATATGTACTTTGGGGTAAGCCAGTTGCGCGGGTCCATATAATACTTTACCGCAGCTTCGGACGCGGACACCCAGTTAGGTGCCTCGGTCACGACATATTCGCCGTCCTTTTTGCAGTTTTTGCACGAGCAATAAAAGGCGTTGCTCCTGCCTGAAATCTTTTGAATCGACTGCTGCGAGTGGCGTGCTGCACGCTCACCGTCGACTGCCGACTCCCAGACAAGTCCCGTATCGAAAGGCTCAAAATCCCATTTGGGATACTTTTTGTGCAGCTCGACGAGCTCGTCCACATAGCTTTCGGGAAAGCCTTTGTCAAGGAGCGACTGTCTGTACGTTGCCGCAGATACAGCAAAAGATACGGGAGAAACCGCAACAAACACTGTAAAAAGCGACAATATAAGAGATAATATTTTATTACAAAACTTAATCATAATTGCAACTCCTTAACTGTTATGATAACATTTTGTAATCCTTTTGTCAAATTTGCGGCAAGAAACTCTAATACACATCAAATTGTGACAAAAATAATCAAGAAAAGACTTGCCTAAATCGACGAAAAAATATATAATTGAGAAAGGAATATGAGTGGAGGGTTTATTATGCCAGGAAGAAAATCCGATATAATAAGAAATGCCGACAAGGAGGCAAAAAATATCCTTCAGCGAAATATAAGGCTTATACGCAAAAAAAGCGGACTGACGCAGCAGGAGGTTGCTGACGCACTTCAGATTAAGCGCGAAACGTACGGAAACTATGAAGTACGCACGCTGCCTCCGCAATATCTGATTTTCAGACTTTCAAAGATTTATAACATTACGCCTGATGTTTTTTACAAGGTTGAAAGTGATGAGCTGTTAAGCGCTCATTCATCAACAGAGGGCGATTACAGCTTTACGGATTTGACGGATCATGAAAGAATGATGCTGCTCCAATACAGGCAGCTGAAAAAATCAGACAGAGAAAAAATATCAAATTTGATTAAAGAAACGCTAAACAAAACGGAGTGACTTTTGTCACTCCGCTTTATTTGAATCTTATAGACTCTATATTGCCTTTTTGATTGCTGCAAGAAGGTCGTCGTAGGTATCGAATGCAGGAAGCTCGGGATAGTCCTTTTTAATCTGCTCCGTGCTTCTGAACAGGAAGCCTGCCTTACTTGCCTGAATCATACCGAGGTCGTTAAAGCTATCGCCGCTTGCGATTGTTTCATAACCGATTGACTGCAGCGCACGGACAGTAGTGAGCTTTGATTTTTCGCATCTCATTTTGAAACCCGTAACCTCGCCGCTGTCGCTTACGATAAGCTCGTTACAGAATATTGTGGGATAGCCGAGTTTTGCCATAAGAGGCGCCGCAAACTGTGTGAAGGTATCGCTGATGATGATTACCTGTCCGAGCTTGCGAAGCTCGTCCAGGAATTCCCTTGCACCCTCCATCGGCTCAATTTTTTCAATAGTGTTCTGTATTTCCTTGAGTCCGAGACCGTGCTCCTTGAGAATTTCCAGACGGTAATTCATCAGCTTGTTGTAGTCGGGCTCGTCGCGTGTGGTGCGCTTGAGCTGAGGAATTCCGCTTGCCTCGGCAAACGCAATCCAGATTTCGGGCACGAGTACGCCCTCAAGGTCAAGACATACGATATGCATAGTTTTGTCCTCCAAAATAGAATATTATTAATTATTTAAAAAACAGCGGCAGCTTTTCAAGATAAACTATGTCGTCGCGGTTCGCGCTATCGCCCTCTGCAAGAGGAGCGCACGATGCAACTATGTTGCCGTTAAAGGCTTTTACAAGCTCGATTACTGCCTTGAGGCTTTCGCCCGTTGAGATAACGTCATCAACGATGAGCACCCTTTTGCCTTCAAGAAGGTCGCCGTCCTCGTGACCGAGGTAGAGCGTCTGCTCCCTCTGCGTGGTAATTGAGGTGACAGAAACTTTAACAGGGTCGTCCATATAAACCTTAACAGCCTTGCGTGCAACGATGTACTTTTTGCCGCTGAGTCTGCTCATTTCATAAGCGAGCGGAATCGACTTTGCTTCCGGTGTGATTATATAATCAAACTCGGGAACTTTTTTGAGGAGCTCCTCGGCGCATCTTTCGCAAAGCTCTACGTCGCCGAACAGAATAAACGCCGCAATGTCAAGCTTATCGGATACGGAGAATTTCTGAAGCTGACGGGTGAGTCCCGCAATATGAAGCTCATAATAATCGTTTTCTTTTCGTTTCATATCTTTTGTAATCATATAAGTCCCTCCCCGAGCTTAACGCCGCCGATAAGGTGAAAATGAAGATGCATTACACTCTGGCCTGCGTCTGCGCCGCAGTTGTTGATAATTCTGTATGACTCAATCCCCTGCTCTTTGGCAATCTCGCCGAGTTTTTCAAAGATGTGAGCAACGTACCTGCTGTTGTCGGCATTTATGTCGTTAGCGCACTCGATATGCTCCTTCGGCACAGCGAGGATATGAACGGGCGCAACGGGATTGAGGTCCTTGAAAGCCACCATCATATCATCCTCGTAAACCTTTGTTGAGGGGATGTTGCCGTTTATAATTTCACAAAAAACGCACATAATGTTCTCCTTAACCAAGAATGTTTTTAACTATTTGCTCGGTTGCAGCAATTGCAGAATCGAGCTTTGACAAATCTTTGGCGCCTGCCATTGCGGAATCGGGTCTGCCGCCTCCGCCGCCGCCTGCGAGTTTTGCAACCTCACGGACCACATCGCCTGCTTTAACGCCCTTTGCAATTGCGTTTTTGCCGCAGATTGCAACGATTGTAGCCTTGGCGCCGTTAGTTCCTGCGATGATTGCAACAGCGTTGTCGTTTGACGCCTTGAGGTCGTCGCCCATTGAGCGAAGAGCGTCGGGAGTCGTGCCGTCAATCTTTGCAGTAAAGATTTCGAGTCCGTCAATTACAACGGGCTTTGAGAACATATCGGCACTCTTGAGTTTGGTAATCTCGGCGTTGAGCGCCTGAATTTCCTTTTGCTGCTCCCTGCTTTCGCTAATAAGAGCAGAAACCTTGCCGATTACATCGTTTTCGCCCGATTTGAGAGCCGCTGCAACGGTTTTTACAGTCATTTCCGCGCCCTTCATAGCGGCAAGCAGATTCATACCCGTAAGTGCTGTAATTCTGCGCACGCCGCTGGCAACTGACGCCTCGCTGACAATTTTGAAAAGTCCGAGCTCGCCGCTGTTTGAAACGTGAGTACCGCCGCAGAACTCTGTGGAAAAGTCGCCTGCCCTGACAACGCGGACAATGTCGCCGTACTTTTCGCCAAAGAGCATCATAGCGCCCATTTTCTTTGCCTCGTCAATAGGCATTTCGAGCATCTCGACGGGTGTGGCGCTCATTATAAAGCTGTTAACAAGTGTCTCGACCTGGGCGATTTCCTCGTCGGTGAGAGCATTGAAATGTGTAAAGTCAAATCTTACGACGCTTTCGTCAACAAGCTGACCTGCCTGCTCAACGTGATTACCGAGCACCTGACGAAGAGCCGCCTGAAGAAGATGCGCTGCGGTGTGGTTGCGCATAATTGACTGTCTGCGGTTTGCGTCAATTTCAGCACTGACGCTGTCGCCGACAGAGATTACGCCTTCTTTTACAGAGCCGCTGTGGATATAAATACCGTCGTCATTTTTGTTGGTATCGATTACGGCAAAGACATTTGAACCGCAGCTGATGATACCGCTGTCGCCAACCTGTCCGCCCGAAAGCGCATAAAACGGTGTTTTATCAAGCACTACCGCGCCCTTTTCGCCTGCGCCGAGCATATCGGCAAGCTCGCCGTCGGAATTAATAATTGCAACGACCTTTGCGCTTGCGGTAAAGTCAGTGTAGCCTGTGAATACTGTTGGCTCTGCTTCAATCTTGACAGAGCCGCCCTTCCAGGCGTCTGCGCCTGCGTCCTTACGGGCAGCGCGCGCAGTCTTTTTTTGATTATCGAGAAGCTCGTTGAAGCGCTTTTCGTCAACCTCAATACCGCGCTCTGCAAGAATATCCTTGGTAAGGTCGAGCGGGAAGCCGTAAGTGTCGTTAAGTTTAAACGCGTCATCGCCGCTGAAAACGCCGTCCTTGATATTCTTCATATGCTCTTCAAGGAGAGCAAGTCCTGCGTCGATGGTTTTGCCGAAGGACTCCTCCTCGGAAAGAATAACCTTTTTGATAAGCTCCGCCTTGTCCTTAAGCTCGGGATAAGCCGTTTCGTTCTCTTTTATAACGGTGTCGCACACTTTGTAAAGGAACGGCTCGTTAACGCCGAGAAGTCTGCCGTGACGGCAGGCGCGACGGATAAGACGGCGAAGGACATATCCCCTGCCGCCGTTTGACGGAATAACGCCGTCGCCAATCATAAAGGTTGACGAACGAACGTGGTCGGTGATTACACGAAGGGATACATCGTTTTTGTCGTTGTCGTGATATTTAACTCCCGAAATTTCGGAAATCTTTTTCATAATATTTGCGACGGTGTCAACCTCGAAGATGTTGTCAACGCCCTGCATAATGCAGGCAAGGCGCTCAAGTCCCATACCTGTATCAATATTCGGGTGCTCAAGCGGTGTGTAGTTATTGTTGCCGTCGTTGTCGAACTGTGTGAAAACATTGTTCCAGAATTCTGTAAAGCGGTCACACTCGCAGCCGGGCGCGCAGTCGGGCTTGCCGCAGCCGTATTTTTCGCCGCGGTCAAAATAAATCTCGCTGCAGGGTCCGCACGGACCCGAGCCGTGCTCCCAGAAATTGTCCTCTTTGCCGAGGCGGACAATGTGCGACGGGTCAACGCCGTTTTGCTTTGTCCAGATTTCAAACGCCTCGTCGTCGTTTTCATAAATTGTGACATAAAGCTTGTCGACAGGAAGCTCAAGCACCTCGGTGCAGAATTCCCACGCCCACGCAGTTGCCTCCTTTTTGAAATAGTCGCCAAATGAGAAATTGCCGAGCATCTCAAAAAAAGTTCCGTGGCGGTCAGTTTTGCCGACCTGCTCAATATCGGGTGTTCTGATACACTTCTGGCAGGTGGTAACGCGCTTTCTCGGCGGTGTTACCTCGCCTGTAAAATACTTTTTCATCGGAGCCATACCCGAGTTAATCAGAAGCAGGCTCTTGTCGTTATTCGGCACAAGAGAAAAGCTCGGCAGACGAAGGTGCCCCTTGCTTTCAAAGAAAGAAAGATACTTTTCTCTCAGGTCGTTAAGTGATGTCCATTCCATTTATATTATACCTCGCGGTCAGATTATTAATTCAATTAAGCACGACAAACGCTGCGACAGAAAAGTCGCAGCGCTGTATCATGTGATTAGAGCTTTTCTACAATCTTTGCAAGTTCCTGGAGCTCTTCCTTTGTAAAGGTAAGACCTTTGCTCATCTTGTCGTGCTCGGGTGACCAATCTCTTACGTCAACCTTTGGCTCACGACCATTCCAGGAAATCATATTAACCTCTCTTGTCCAGCCTCTTGCAGTTTCGCTGATAACGCCAAGGTGCTCTGTGATTTCGTACTTGATTTCAGGCATTTTACTCTCCTCCTTTGCAATATATTTGAATTATAAGTTATTTACAATTTCTTTAGTGTCGCGCGCAATCATAAGCTCCTCGTCAGTTGCGAGAATAAATACTCTTACGCTGTCGCTTTCATTTGTAAGCTCTGCCTCTGCGCCCTTGACAGTTTTTGCATTAACATCCTCGTCAATCTTAACGCCGAGATAGCCGAGATATGAGCAGATTGTTGAACGCAGCCATACGCCGTTTTCGCCGATACCACCGGTGAATACAATGGCGTCAACACCGTTCATCGCTGCAACATACGAGCCGATGAACTTTGCAATTTCATAAGCCTGCATCTCGTGAGCGAGGATTGCTCTGTCATTGCCGAGAGCCTGTGCTGCGCAGATATCTCTGTCGTCTGACGAAACGCCCGAAACAGCGTTAACGCCTGACTTCTTGTTGAGAATTACATCCATTTCGTCGGGAGTAAGGTTTTCCTTTTTCATAATAAAGGTAACTGCCGACGGGTCAACGGCGCCCGAGCGTGTGCCCATCATAAAGCCGTCAAGCGGAGTAAAGCCCATTGATGTATCAATTACCTTGCCGTTCTTGACAGCGGCAATTGACGAGCCGTTGCCGAGGTGGCAGGTGATAATCTTGAGGTCATTAAAGTCCTTGCCCATCTTGTCTGCAACTCTGTGAGATACAAACTTGTGGGATGTGCCGTGGAAGCCGTACTTGCGGATTCCGTACTTTTCATAATACTCATACGGGATAGCGTACATATACGCTTTTGCAGGCATTGTAGAATGGAACGCTGTGTCAAAAACAAACACCTGCGGAACGTCCTTGCCAACAACATTTACGCACGCCTCGTAGCCCTGAAGGTTTGCCGGGTTGTGAAGCGGAGCAAGCGGTGAAAGCTCCTCAATATCCTTTGCAACCTCATCGGTAACAAGGACGGAATTTTTATATCTGTCGCCGCCCTGTACAACACGGTGACCGATTGCGTCGATTTCGCCAAACGAATCAACAACCTTATGCTCGCCCTCCGAAAGAATATACTTAACCTCGTTGAAGGCGTCGGTGTGGGTGGGAAGCTCCTTGTCATAAGTGAACTTGTCGCCGCCAACTTTGATAATTACATTTTCCTCGCCGCCCTCGATTTTAAGACCGATTCTTTCGATGGCGCCTTTACAAAGAACAGACTCATCAGTCATATCCATAAGCTGATATTTGAGTGATGAGCTGCCACAGTTAATTACAAGAATTTTCAAAACTGTAACCTCCGTACTTGAAATATACTTTAACATCCTTTATAATATAATATATAATAGTATAATGTCAAGTAAAAATAATAATTTAGAAGGATTTTTTATGATTTTTGGCATAATTTGCGAGTTTAATCCGTTTCACAGCGGGCACAAATACCTGATTGATTCTGTCAAAAATGACGGCGACGGCGTGATTTGTGTTATGAGCGGCAGCTTTGTTCAGCGAGGCGACGCTGCGGCGGCTGACAAATTTAAGCGCGCTGCTGCCGCGATAGACGGCGGTGCCGATTTGGTGCTTGAGCTTCCTACTCCCTGTGCGACACTTTCGGCGCAGGGGTTTGCAGAAAGCGGCGTAAGGCTGCTTGAAAAAACGGGAATCTGCGACAAAATTGCATTTGGCGCCGAATGCGACGACGTCGGTGCGCTGACGGCTGTTGCTGACGAAATAAAGGCGAAGGACAGCGAAATCAGGCAGGCGCTAAACGGCGGTATGTCATACCCTGCGGCGAGGCGAAGCGTTGTTGATTCTCCCCTGCTCGACTCGCCGAACAATATTCTTGCAATTGAATATCTGACAGCGACGCGCCTTCCTGCCGTGGCGGTAAAGCGAATCGGCGGCGGTCACGACAGCAACGACAGTCAGTACAGCGCGAGCGCTATCAGAGAGAATATGACTGATAAAGCGACGCTCAAAAACTGCGAAAGAGCTGTATTATATAAGTTAAGGACTATGAACGCCGGCGATTTTGCGGCGATTGACGACGTGAGTGAAGGGCTTGAAAACAGAATTGCCGAGGCAGTTAAAACTGCTACGAGTCTTGACGAGCTTTACGACAGCATAAAAACAAAGCGCTACACACACGCGCGAATACGCAGGGTTATTCTGCGTGCATTTTTGGGAATAACAAAAGACACCGACAAAAAGCCGCGCTATCTGCGTGTGCTTGCAATGAACGAGCGCGGAAAAGAAATGCTGGGCGAGATAAAAAAGAACGGAACTCTGCCGATTGTCACGGGCTATAAGGACGCCAAAAGGCTTGGCGGCGCAGCGCTCCTTCAATTTGAAAATGAGTGCAGGTACTCTGACCTCTTTGCACTCTGCACGCCGGACGTTTTGCCCTGTGAGAGCGACAAAACTCACAAGCTATAATTCAATTTACATTTTACCCTTTATTTCTTGGCAAAATTGTGTTATTATATATTAGTATAGAAAAATTTTGATTAGGACTGTTATTATGCCGTTAAATTTTCTTGAAATCACATTTCAATTCAGGTATTTCAAAAACCTCGGCAACACGATAATCGACTATTTCAATCAGATTAAAGGTCTGTTCGGCTCGTTCGGGGTCATTGATTTAATCGATATTCTGTTTGTTGCCATTGTTTTGTATGCCGTTATCAGAATCATCCGCGAAACGCGCGCAATGCAGCTTGTTAAAGGAATTGTTTTCTTTATTGCGCTGTACTTTGTTGTAAGCTTTCTCGGAATGAGCGCGTCAAGCTACATTTTCAAAGAGATTTTCTCGAACATTCTGATTATTATTGTAATCCTGTTCGGACCCGAAATCAGAAACATCCTTGAGCAGATGGGCAAGGGTGCTGCAAGAAGCAGCCTTAAATCCATTTTGCAGTCGGGTGTGGCGCTTGAGGTTGGCGACCTCAAAAAAGCGATTGACGCCGTATGCAAGGCGTGCGCAAATATGAGCGACGACAAAATCGGTGCGCTGATAGTTTTTGAAAATGAAACTATGCTGGGCGAAATCATTTCAAGCGGCACGCTGCTTGACGCAAAGCCAACGCGCGAGCTGATTGAAAACGTCTTTTTCCCGAAATCACCGCTGCACGACGGCGCTATGATTATAAGAGGCTCGCAGGTTTACGCTGCAGGCTGTATTCTGCCGCTGACGCGCGACAACGTGTCGTCATCGCTTGGCACACGCCACCGCGCAGCAATCGGCGTAACGCAGGAAAGCGACGCAATCGTTGTTGTTGTCAGCGAGGAGACGGGCTACATCTCTGTTGCTGAAAACGGAACGCTGCGCCAGAACCTTTCATCGGGCGAGCTTCGCGACATACTTGAAAGTCAGTTTATTCCTTCTGACGGCAAATCAGATGACAAAATCATCAGACGACTGATAAGGAGGATTAAAAAGTAATGGCTGAAAACAGAAAGAATTTTTCAATCAGGCGAATGATATTTAACGACAAATATCTGATTATCACCTCGCTTATTCTCGCGGTGCTGGTGTGGATTGTCACCTCGCTAAACATAGGAACCGACGAAAACAAAACTATCAAGGTCAGTGTGCCTATCAGCCTTGGCGACGAGGTATCCGAGCAGCTCGGAATGCAGTATTACACTCTGCAGGACGCAATTGATTTGAGTGTTACAATCACCGGCGCAAAATACGTTATAGGTCAGGTGACCGAGGACGACCTCAACATCAAATTTGATACAAGCAATGTTACCCGTGCCGGCGAGCAGAGTATTCCGATTCTTGTAACGAAGGCGGCGAGCACGCTTGATTTTACGGTGACGAACACCTATCCGTCATCGGTTGACGCATACTTTGATGTCAACGAGGAAAAGACCTTTGATTTGTATCTTGAATACGACGAGTCCGCGGTTGAGGAGGGTTACACCTTCGGAACGCCTGTACTCGGCGACGACAAGATTGTTGTAAGCGGTCCGCAGACATATGTGGACAAAATTGACAAGGCTGTTGTGGCAGTCGAATTCCCCGAAAATACAAAGCTCACAGAGCCGTTCAGCACTCGCTGCGACATTTCATTCAAGGGCACGGGAGTTGAGGCGAGCTACCTTAAATGCACTCCAAAAAATGACCCGAAAACAAAAATCTCAAATGTTGCGGTAACGCTGCCTGTACTCAAGGAAACACGACTTCCCGTTTCGGTCAGCATTGACGACAAGCCAAGCGGAATCAAGGACAGCGACATCAGCATTTCGTACAGCGTTGACGAAATCGACGCAGGCGTTCTTGCCAGCGCAAGCATCAAGCGCGCCGATATCGGAAGTATCAGCTTTGCCGACCTTGAAAGCGGTACTAATAAATTCAGCATTGACGTCACAAATCTTGAGGGAATCACAATTCTTGACGAAGACCTCAAAACGATTGACGTTACAGTCGTTTTAAGCGGTGACTACACCAAAAAGACTGTAACGCTTGACCCTTCTGATATAAGCATTGCAGGCGTTCAAAAAGGCTCGTCAGCCGAGCTATCGAACTTGAGCAGCAGGACTGTTACCATTTATCTGCCCTCTGACGACAAGGACGACAAAATAACGCTTGACCCAAAATGCGATCTCGGCGACAATGCTGAAAGCGGCACCTATCCCCTCACCTTCACGGTAAAGGGCAATTCATCAGCGTGGGTTTACGGCACATATACCGTTGATGTAGCAATCAAGTAACATCATAATTCTTTATAAAGACATTAAAAATCACCGTAAGGCTTGCGCCTTACGGTGATTTTGTGTTTTGTTAATATGCTTTTATAATGTTTTTAATCATTGTTATATCACGCTTTGTACTGATTGTACCGGGTGACTTGTACTCTACAAGCGCGGCAGGAATTTTCAATTTTGCATTTACCCAGCCGATAATATAGCCCTCGTTATAGGCGTAAGCTCCGATGTACTTTGAAAAGCCCTGTGCCTTATTAATGATTTTGCTCAGGCTGTAACTGCCCATCGACTCATTGAGCCAGCCGTGCATATTGAGATACACATTCGGCTTGCTCTTTTTGATAAAGTCGCGCAGCTTGCGTGATTCAACTGCTCTGAACTTTACAAAATCCCTGTTCATATCAACGTGCTTTGCGGTGCATCTGCCAAAGGCAGTGGCGCAGGCGCGTTGATTGTTTTTGCCTGCGATTGTGCCGTCAGGATTTGCGCAGGGCACGATTACAAGCCGATATTCGCCGAGAAGGTCGGAATGGAAGGTAAAGTACTTAATCAGCTTGTTAGCCTCTTCTACAAGCTTTTTGCCGTCGCGGGCGTAGCTGTCCTCAAAGCCGTGAACGGCAAAATCCATAAACAGAGTTTTTTTGTATTTGCCCGTGCTCTTGTTTGTGATAATGTACGCCTCAAGCATACGCTTTTGCACCGAGGTACCGTACCTGACGCGCTGCACGTGCGCCTGGTCAAGCGCGAGCTGCGCGGAATTGCAGTTGAGATTGAGCGCATTGTCAACAACAGTCAGCTTTTGTGTTGCAAAAACATTTTCGTACTTTGTTTTGACTGTCACCGTGGCGCTACCCGTCCTGACGCCGGTCACATAACCCGAGGCGTCAATTTTAGCAAGCTTTTTGTCAGATGACACAAAGGTTATTTTGCCAAAATCGCCGGCAGGTGCGGTCTTGTAAAGAATTTTGTGGATATTCGCGCCCTTTTGAATTTTAGTATTTTTTGAGGTTATCGTGAGCTTTGGCGTCGATTTCATAAATGTTACAGTGCAGGAGTCAGTGAGGTTGTTGTACGACCTGACGGTAACAGTAACTGTGCCGGTGGTCTTTGCCCTCACGATTCCCTTGCTGTCGACAGTGGCAATGCTGCTGTCTGACACCGAAAATTCGCGTGAATAAGAGTATCCGCCCTTGATTTTTGAATCAAAATCAAAGGTATCATTTTTGCCGAGCGCAAGGCTGTGGGCATTCAGAATAATCTGCGCGGGTGCTTTTTTGACCGTGATATTAATTGTTGATGACACTGTATGCTCAACAGTTTGCGGCTCTTCGCCCTCGTTGCCTTCAACCTCTTCGTAGTAGTGACGTGTAATCTGAACAGCGCCGTTGCCCACATCAACGCCTTCGGCAAGTCCGCCGCCCGTTACAACGACAGCCGACTCGTTTTCGGACAAAAAGGTGTACTCGTTTTCGTCCCTGTCGGCGTCGGCAATTAAGTCATATAGGTTAACAATCTCGCCGTCACCGATAGTGATTGCCGTCTTTTTAAGCGACACCTCAACCTCCTCGCCGTCCGCGGCAAGCGCTGAAAGCGACGGAAGCAATATAAATACAAATAGAATTAAAGATGCTGTGATTTTAAATAATTTAGATTTCAACGGTATTCCTCCAAATAATGCTGTTATTATTATAATACAAGGAACGCGTTATTTCAATAATTTTGGCAAAAAAATAAAGGCAGTTTAACTGCCTTTATTTTTTATTTCCATTCATGAATTACTGACGGATTTGCGAAAATTTCGTCGAGCTTCTGAACAAACGGAACGACATCGCCGTAATCAAGCGCCTTGTGGTCAAACGCAAGTGTAATAGGCATTACGGTGCCGACCCCGATAGTTTCGTTGCCGTCGGCGTCAGTCATAACAACAGGTCTGCGCTGCGCGGCGTTAATCGCGATTGCTGCAACCTGCGGCGGCACAATTTCAAGGAGAGTGCACTCGCCGCGATACGGACGGTAAATTGAGCCGAGGTTTGTGATTGTGATTGTACCCTGCTCGATGTCGTGCTTTGTAAGTCGCTCTGTAGTCGGGATAGAATAATAATCTTTCTTTGCCTTGCCCTTGAGTGTACGCACCTTGTGCTTGCCCGTTTTTGAGCCGACAAGACGGTTGATTGTCTGCGAAATCTTGCCCTTTTTGAGAGCTGTGAGAGTGTTGTCAAGCGATACCTCGAACATAACCTCGTTCAAATCGGTATTCTTTGCCTTGCGTGCTGCCTCGTGAATAGCGGCAGTCATTTCAGACATCGTTTTGTTGCCCATATCGTGCATATTAATCGTCATCATTTCGCCGTTTGGCAAAATCATAGGCATACTGACATCAACATGGTCATAGGTTCTGAGGCAGCCGCGTACAAGCTTGCGGCTGAACTCAAGATGAGCGTTAAGTTTGGGGGCTGCTTTGAGTCCCTCGCAGATAACACGAAGCATTACGGTATTGATAGTAATCTTCTTTTTCGGGTCGGTGTTGCCCTCGTTAAGCTTTTTGCACTCTTTCATAAACTCGGTAACGTCCGGCTCGTAATTCATAACTGCGTGAGGGATAGTTTCCCACGATTCTGCAGTCATATTACTTACAATTTTTCTGGCGATACCGAAATGGGTTTCACTGCTAAGTGCCATATTTTTCCTCCATTAATAGACAGATTTTTACATAAATGTTTACTATATAATAATAACACAGACTTATATATCAAGTCAAGTTATTCTTATTTTTGCGACGCTCGTTGATATTTTCCTTGATTTCATCGCGCTTTTCGGTGATTTTGTCGTGGATTATTTCGCGGTCATCCTTGAGCCTTTCCTTAAGCACGGTGGTGAGGCGCTTTGCCTCATCCGACGTGAACGGTTCCTCGTTAAAACGACGCTTGTATTCAAGAATCAGATGCGGACGAAAACGCGGATGCGCAATCATAATCAGCGCCTTTGCGCGCTCCTTGAGCGTTTTGCCCTTTAGCTGCGCGATGCCGTACTCGGTTACAACATAGTTGACATCGTTTCGCGGAGTGGTGACAGCACTGCCCTCGGTGATGAGGGGCACAATGCGGCTGACAGTTCCCTTGCGTGCAGTTGAAGGCATTGCGATAATTGAGCGCCCGCCCCTGCTCATTGTGGCGCCCCGCACAAAGTCCACCTGTCCGCCGACAGCTGAAAACTGCGACAGACCGATTGTGTCGCTGACAACCTGACCGAGCAGGTCAACCTGTATGCACGAGTTGATAGAAACCATATTGTCGTTTTTGGCAATTTCAATCGGGTTGTTTACATAGTCAATCGGGTGCATTTCAACTGCAGGGTTGTTGTTAATGTAAGCGTTAAGCTTTTTTGAGCCAAAGGCAGCGCCGAGAACGGTGCGTCCCCTGTTTGCAGTTTTGAGTTTGTTGTTGATTACGCCGCTTTCAAGCAGGTCGACAACTCCGTCGCCGACAAGCTCGCTGTGCAGTCCGAGATTCTTTTTGTCAACAAGCTGCGCGCAGACAGCATTCGGGATTCCGCCAATGCCGAGCTGAAGGCAGTCGCCGTCCTTGATTAGTGACGCGCAGTGCCTGCCGATTTCCATTTCGACATCCGAAATGTTAACTGTTTTAACTTCGGGAAGCGGCTCGTCAATTTCGACAAAGCAGGTAAAATCACGCACGTGCTTGATACTGTTGCCAAAGGTGCGCGGCATATTTTTGTTAACCTGCGCGATAACAATTTCGCAGTGGTCGGTTGTGCCCTTTGTGTAGTCGACAGTCGTGCCAAACGACACATAGCCGTGCTCGTCAGGCGGCGACACCATAACAAGCGACACGCGCGGGCAGATATATGTGCGGATTATTTCGGGAATTTCGTAAAAGTGCGAGGTGGTGAATTCGCTCGTACCGTCTGATATTGACGCCCTGTTTGACTGCGAGGCGAAAAGGCAGTTCAGCTTGAAATGCCCTTTCATTCTCGGCTCGCACCACGGGGAATCGCCGAGGGTAAGCATATTCACAATGGTGACGTCGTGATAATCTTCAAAGTGCTCAACCAGCGCTTTTTCAATGCCAAACGGCTCGCCGCAGCCAAAGCCGACAACGACTTTGTCGCCGTCGTGAATAAGCTTTATCGCCTCTTGAGCGGTGGTGAGTTTGCTTTCATAAATTTCTTTCCACATAAATTTTCCTCTTAATATACTTAAAATAGTACAATTTAGTTCAATTTTAATATAACATATCACGAGTATCAAGTCAACAGTGACGGGAATAAAACGATTGTTTTGGTAAATCATAGTAACACGGAGGTGACAATATGACGTCAAAAGAATTGTTTTATGTGGAGGACGCGCTCGGTCACGAGCAGTACTTTCAGACAAAGTGCAGCGAGGTTGTGAATCAGCTGCAGGACAACGAGCTCAAAAACACCGTGCAGACAATGCAGGGCAAGCACAGAGAAATTTTTAACAGTTTTCTGAACACACTTAATTAAGGAGAAGCTATGGACGACAGAAATTTAATGCAGGACATTTTACTGCTTGAAAAGGGTGCGTGCGACCTTTATATGCACGGCACTATTGAAAGCTCAAGCCAAAACATCAATCAGACCTTCAAAACAGCGCTCAACAGCTCGCTCACCCTTCAGGATGACATCTACAAAAAGATGCAGCAAAAGGGCTGGTATCAGACCGAGCAGGCAGAACAGCAAAAGATTGATACTCTCAAGCAAAAGTTTGAAAATTCAAGTATGCAGTAAGTATTGAATAGTAAAAAATCCGCCCTGACGGGCGGAATTTTTTATCCGAAAAACTTTATTAATCTGTCTTTATAATCAGGAGCTTCATCGTAGACTGCGTGCCCGTAAGGCTCGCCGTACATATAGATTTCGCATCCTGTGATTTCGGCAATTTCGCGTGACGCGTCGCCCGAAAGCACCGCGTCATTTTCTGCTCCAAGCACAAGAATCGGGCATTTTATATTCCCTATTCTGTCAGTGACGTCAAAGCCGTCTGACGAGTGAGCGCAGGCTGCAAAGCGCAGCAGCTCCTCCTTTGTGCAGTCGCTCATCATATGGACGAGCATTTCGCCGTATTTTTGGGCAAAATCGCGAGAGTAAACTCCGGCGATGAAATCGCGGCAAAGCTCCTCGGTTTTGCCGTTTTCGGCAAGCCTGCACCATCTGCCCGTAACGTCTTTCGCAAGCGGGTGAAGCCTTGCGGCGCTTGAGCCAAGGACAAGCCCCGACACAAGCTCGGGATACTCAAGCGCAAGAATTTGCGCTATCATTCCGCCCTGCGAGGTGCCGAAAACATCGGCGTTTTTAATACCGATAATCTTCATTGCCGCCGCAATATCTCTTGCCGTGTCAAAAACGGTAACGCCGGTTTGCATTTCCTCTCGCCTGTCAAACAGATAAACCGTGTGGCTTTCGTTAAAGCAGGAGTAGGCGTTTACGACTGCATTTGCAGAGAGCAAAACGCTCTTTATACTGAGTCCCGGGATAATCACAAGCGGTTTTTTACCGCTGCCGAAGGTGAGATATTTAATATGAGCGTCCGCAGCTTTTGCAGACAGAATTTTGTAATCAGTCATAACAATCAGAATTTGATTACGCCGATTCCCTCAAGCACGCTTGATACGAGAATTGCAAAAATGAAAATCGGTGCAACCCATTTAACCATAGCAATATAAAAGTGCTTCATCTTAAATTCGCCGTTGAGTTCAACCTCGCTGATAATTGCGTCCGGCTTGATGACAAAGCCCACAAGAACGCAGGTGAGGAATCCGACAACCGGCAGAAGAACGCTGTTTGAAACAAAATCAAGGAAGTCGAGAATGGAGAAGCCGAAGATTGAAACGCCGCTCCAGATACCAAAGCCGAGCGAACAAGCGATACCGACAACGATGCCGTAAATCAGAACGAGTGCAGTCGCCTTGCCCCTGCTCATTTTGAAAGCGTCGATGAGTCCCGAAACAATAGCCTCCATTATAGAAACCGAGCTTGTGATTGCTGCAAAAAGCACAAGCAAAAAGAAAAGTGTGCCGATGATTCTGCCGCCGGGCATATCATTAAATACCTTTGGCAGAGTTACAAACATAAGCGACGGACCTTTGCCGAGCGCCTCTTTGTCGCCGCCCGAAAAAACAAACACTGCGGGCACAATCATAAGTCCTGCAAGGAACGCGATGAGAGTGTCAAAAATTTCAATCTGGCGCGTTGCTTTTTCGATATGCTCTTCCTTTGAAAAATACGAGCCGTAAGTAATCATAATACCCATTGCAAGCGACATAGAATAGAAAAGCTGACCGAGCGCCGCAAGGAAGGTTTTGACCGTGAGATTTTTGAGGTCGGGCATAAGGTAATACTTTACGCCGTCCATAGCGCCGGGACGCGTGATGACAAAAATCGAAAGACCGACTGTCAGCACAAGGAGCGCAGGCATAAGGATTTTGCTGAGCTTTTCGATACCCCTGTTAACGCCCGAGATAATTACAAGCGCAGTTGCTACAATAAAAATCATAAACCATACAAGCGGTGAAGCCGTTGAGCTTACATAATCACCGAAAAAGCTGTCGCTCGCCGCCTCTTTGACCTGACCTACAAGCATAACGCCGGCGTACTTTGTTACCCAGCCGCCGATAAGGCAGTAGTACGGGAAGATGAGAACGGGCACGATAGTTGCAAGCTTGCCGAGCCAGCCCCATTTTTTGTTAAGCTTGCCAAAAGCTTTGAGCGGGCTTAACTGTGTTTTTCTGCCTATTGCAATTTCGGTTACCATCAGCACAAAGCCAAAGGTTATTGCAAGAATGATGTAAACCAGCAAAAATGCTCCGCCGCCGTACTGTGCGGCAAGATAAGGAAATCGCCAGAGATTTCCGAGTCCGACTGCCGACCCTGCCGCTGCAAGGACGAAGCCGAGTTTTCCTGTGAATGTACTTCTGTTTTCCATATTCCCTCCAAAAACTAAATAATACAGAGAACATATTATAATAAATAGTTATTAAAATAAAGTGATTTTTTTATTTTTTATACTAAATCTTTAAATTATACAGTTATTAAGCTTGCTGATATGCTGTTGTGTCAAGGACATCGTGAAAAATGTCAAAATTATTTTTTCCGTCCGGCTTAATCGCAAACACAACCGTTCTGAAGCAGTGACAGTAGCCCTCTTTGACGAGAAGGCGACGAAATACGTCGGACACAAGCTCGGGCGGATTATTGAACGCGCCGCAGCCAAAGGCTCCGAGCACAAGGACATCAACGTCGTTTCCGATTGCAACCTCAAGAATATTTTTAATTCTGCTATAAAAAATCGTGTCGTACTGTGCATAGTTATACGTGCCGGCAGTACGGTTAAAATACGGCGCAGCGCAGGTGATAACGTCAACATCAAACGCCTTTTCAATCGGTATCGGAATGGCGTCATCCGACTTGAAAACCCTGACTCCCTTTGAATACACAACCGAATCGGTTCCAAACGGACCTCTGCTGCGGCTGTTGCGCTTGTAGTAGTTAGTCAGCACATATTGGCAGGTGAGCGCCGCATAAAGATTACTGCTGCGGCACAGGCATTCCTCCTGCGCCATTGCTCCCTGCTCCACTCCGCCTCCGGGGTGGTAGGCGTTTGCAAAATTAAGCACCGCTACCCTTTCGCCGTTGCCGACATACTTTGACGCGCAGGAAAAGGTAGTGTCCTGCGTAACGGAAATAATAGTTCTGTGGCGTTTCAGCGGCTTGTTGATTATTGAGTAATTTTCAAAATACACCTGCGTTGAATCAACCATATTCTGCGTTAAGCGGATAAGGTCGGCGTACTTGGTAAACGACTTTACGGTGTCGTGAAAAACCTCTATAAGCCTGTCATCTGTTGTGTTCATAGCTTTTCCTCTAATTAATCTGTTCTATGATGCTTTTGATTTCGTCCTCTGCCTGCTTTACCTCGTCATAAAAAGCTCTTGATGACACACGCAGCGCTCCGTTGCCGAGAATAATCAGCTGCTCGAGAGCGTCAGACGTAACAACGCGCACCTTGTGGCGCTTTTTTGCAAGCGAGTGCGAAACCTTTTCAATATACATATCAGCCGTTTCCGCCTCTTTGGTGTAAACGACGTTGATATTTTCAATCTTTTCAACCTCGCGCGTGTTGCCCTTTACTTTATAGGCGTCGAACACGAGAATGACCTCGCACCTTTTGTAGCCCTGATAGTTGCAAAGCACGTTAATCAGCGCATTTCGCGCGCCGTCGATACTGCTTTCGGACAGAGCGCGAAGGCTGTCCCACGAAAAAATCACGTTGTACCCGTCAACAAGCAGATACTCCTCGCCCTCATACTTTGGCGCCGCCTTGCGATGCGGCTCGCTTTTTGGTTTATTTTCCGCGGCGGTAACAGGCGCGCTGTCAAACGCCGTTCTGCGTTTTACAGGACCGTAGGTCTGCTCGAAAATCTGCATCAGCTCTTTGTCAAAAGCAAAAATATCCTTTTGAGTTTTGAAGCTGTCAAGGTACTGCTGACGGCTGACCGATTCAGTAGGGCGCGCTCTGTTTGAAAGGGCGCTTGGCAGGTGCATATGACTTTTGACCTCGTCCCATTTAACGTTATAGCCTGCGCCGTGCGAGCAGAAAACAGAATCTGCCGTATTCTGAACATCACTGTCGGCATCGTAGGCAAATTCAGCGATAACCTCATCGGCGTTATGGCACGGCTCATAGCCCTTTAAATTGCAGGAAAGCTTGCCTCTGCCGTGGGTGTACTGCACAAGCTCGCGGTTATAGTCGCACATTTCGGACACGGGTGCAGTGCCGCTGATTACGGCAAATTCACCTTCAGTCTGCGGAGCGTCAAAGCTTCCGGACATACGCTGAATATCCGCCATAGCCCTGCCGACGTTTTCAGCAGGCACCTCGAGTGTAAATTCATAAACGGGCTCAAGCAAAACACTTTTTGCACTGCGCAGCCCCTGCCGCACAGCACGGTAAGTAGCCTGGCGGAAGTCGCCGCCCTCGGTGTGCTTGGGGTGCGCTCTGCCCGAAGCGAGCACGATTTCCATATCTGTAACCGGCGAGCCTGTCAACACTCCGACGTGCGTTTTTTCATAAAGATGGGTGAGGATTAATCGCTGCCAATTCTTATCGAGCAAATCCTCCTTGCACTCCGACTTAAACACCAGTCCGCTGTCGCGCGGCGCAGGGCGTAAAATCAAATGCACCTCGGCATAGTGCCGAAGAGGCTCAAAATGTCCGACTCCCTCAACAGTGTCGTCAATAGTTTCTTTATAAATTATATTTCCCCTGCCGAATCCAACCTCAAAGCCAAAGCGCTGACTGATTAGTGATTTGAGCACCTCAAGCTGAATTTCGCCCATAAGCTGAACCTGTATTTCGCCGAGCTGCTCGTTCCATACAACCTTAAGCTGTGGGTCCTCCGCCTCGAGAATTTTCATTTTTTGAAGCGCGGTGTGAGTGTCTACTCCGTCGGGCAAATCAAGTCGGTAGGTTAGCACAGGCTCAAGAACGGGCAGCGCCGAATCTGCCTCTGCGCCAAGTCCGTCGCCGCTATTTGCAAATGTTATGCCGGTAACGGCGCAGACTGTTCCCGCTGACGCCTCGTCAAGCGAGGTGAACCTGTCGCCTGAATAAACGCGAATCTGATTAATCTTTTCACCCTCGGTGTTGCCGTCGCTTTTAAGCACCTCTTTAACCCTGATGCTGCCGCCCGTAATTTTCATAAAGGTGAGGCGGTTTTTCTGATTATCCTCGGAAATTTTGTACACCTTCGCGGCGAACTCCGACGGATAATCGGGCATTTCGCTGTAAGTATAAAGGCAGTTCATAAACTCGTCGACGCCGTCGACCTTAAGCGCCGAGCCAAACATACACGGAAACACCCTGCGGTGTTTTATCGCGTTAATAATATCGCTTTTTGCGAGCGTTTCCGTGTTGTAAAACTTATCAAGAAGGCTGTCGTCGCAAAGCGCAATATTTTCAAAAAAATCTGCGTCACTGTCGTTTGTAAAATCGACACAACCGTCGCCGAAACGCGACTTAAGCTGCGAAATTACCGACTCGCGCTCCGCACCGTCAAGGTCCATTTTGTTAATAAAAATAAAGCACGGCACGCTGTATTTTTGCAGCAGCTTCCACAGGGTAAGAGTGTGGCTCTGAACGCCCTCTGTGCCGCTTACAACGAGTATTGCATAGTCGAGCACCTGCAGGGTACGCTCCGTTTCGGCAGAAAAATCGACGTGCCCGGGAGTGTCAAGCAGAGTGAACTCCGTGTCGCCGACGGTCATAACCGCCTGCTTTGAAAAAATTGTAATTCCCCTGTCGCGCTCGAGAAAATTTGTGTCAAGAAAGGAATCGCGGTGGTCGACTCTGCCAAGCTTGCTGATGGCGCCCGCGCGGTAAAGCATCGCCTCGGACAGAGTTGTTTTGCCCGAGTCAACATGCGCTAAAATGCCCACTGCAATTTTGTTCATAGTCTCACCGCCTTTTCTTATTTTTTGAGCAAATACGCTCTGCCGCGGAAATCGCCGTCAAGGGCGCTTCCGAATTCTTCAATAACCGTGTAGCCGCCGAGCAAAGCGTCGACAGGCGGATTTGCACCGCCCTCAAAGGTGTGAACAACAAGCAGAGCTTCGTTGTCGCACTCGCGCAGCACCGCCTGAAAACCGCGCGGCGCGGAATAATCGGTTACATCAGTGTCAATTAAAGTTGTTTTGCCGTTTTTGATAATATGCTTTATCCTGCCGTAGAACTTAATTCCGTCGAGCGCCGCCTGCCACTGCTCATCGGTGAGGTCAAATATCTCGCCCGAAAGGCAGAGCCTGCCAAGGAATGACGCTGTCAGCAGGTAATTTATTCTGTGAAGGTCCGCACCCTTTCGCAGTACCGCCCAAATCTGACTTTGCTGCGGGCGTATAAGTCGGTGCAGGTTTGCCGCAATCAGCGGAATTGACGCGCACTCGTGAGCGTCGGAAAAGCTTGCCTGCGACGCAAGCTCCATAAACGACGGCTCCAGCCTGTGTCCGCCGCTTGAGCAGTTTTCAATAACGAGGTCGGGCATTTCCTCTGTCATATGCCTGAAGTATTCACGGCTAGCCTCAACACACTGCCGCAGCCCTTCGCCGAGGCTCTCTGCACCGTCGGCGCCTGCTCCGATATTTTCGTTGTAGTCAATTTTTATGTAGCCAAAGCCTGCGCCTTTTAAAAGACCGATAACACGCTCGTCGAGGAAGGCTTTCACCTTTTTACTGCGCATATCGAAAAAGCGCCTGCCGCCGACTGTTGCCGGCACGCCGTCACGCGTGACGAGCAGCTCGGTATTATTATAATTCTCTGCATCCTTGCCGAGACACTCAAATTCAAACCACAAGCCGGGAATCATTCCATGCGATTTAATGATGTCGGCAACCTCTTTTATGCCGTTTGGAAAGAGCGTTTTGCTCGGGAGCCAGTCGCCTGTTTTAGAAAACCAGTCGCCCTCGCCGGGATTTTTGTACCATCCGCTGTCAATCACAAGATAGCGCACGCCCGAGCCGTCAAGGCGCTCGGCAGTGCGGCGGATATTGTCAACCGTGGGATTGCCCCAGGTTGTGCAGTATTCGTTAAAAACGACGGGCAAATCCCTGTCGCACCCGGCAATTCTCGGACTTTGCGCCCTGACGAGCTTGTTGCAAACATCAAGGAGCGACTCGCCTTCTGCGATAACGGCTTTGGGCGTTTCAAAGCAGTCGCCGGAGCCGACTGTTTTTGTCCACTGACCGAAGTCACGGTCAGCAAGTCCGCCCTGCACCGTAACAGTGCCGTCCTTTTCGAGAATTTCAATCTGCCAGCTTGAGCCGCAGTAAAGCTGAACGCCCACAAAGCAACCGTTTTCGCTGTCCTCAAGGACTAAAAACGGGAACCATTTGCGAACGGGCATTGAGCCTATCTGCCCGAATTTTTCGATTCTGACTCCGTGCTTTGCCCACGACGGCTCAAGGTTGAGTTCGGTCATATTCTGCGAGAGAAGCTTGCCCTCGGCGCTCCAGAACGATGTGGCGCGGTGGATTCTGTCCGCCTTCAAGCCCCTGATTGCAAAGCTTGAAAGTAACTCGAGCGTAACAGGTGAATCGGTCATATTTTTAAAGCCCGACCTGCACACCGTCACCTCGCCGAGCTTTTCGTGGTATGCGGTAAGGCACTCTTTGCCGTCGATACTAAAAACCGTTTTGTCGCGGCCTTGCTCTGCAACGGTCATCTTCTGCACGGTTTCGCTGCCTGCAAGGGAAAAACCGTTTGTGAAGCCTCCGCCGTATTCATCGCCGAAGCGGCGTATTTCCGAATAAAATTCCATAATCACTCCGTCAAAAAATCCAAAACAGCCCTGTTGAACTCACGAGGGTTAACACGCAAGGCGGCGTGATTGCCCCTGATGATTTTAAGCTCTGAATTTGGTATGCTTTTTGCAATCGCCTTTGTGTGACTTGCTTTAATAAGGTCGCGGTTGCCGGCAATTACAAGGGTTGGCGCCGTAATTTCGGCAAGGTCCTTTTCGTCAATTCCAAGGTCGTCCAGCATCAAATCGAGAAGCTCAATCTTGCGGACATCACCCTTTTTAGTTGCCGCAAAGCGCATGAGTCTGCACGGCAGAAGAAAGTATTTTTTAAGTCCGCTTACTGCAAAATTGCCGCTGTTAAGTATAAGCTTATCGACCCTTTCGGGATATTTGACGGCAAACACCATTGCGATATTTGCGCCGTCGGAAAAGCCGAGAATATGCGCCCTGTCTATCCCTTCGCTGTCCATAAAGCCGCACAAATCATCGGCGAACTGCGAAATGGTAAACGGTTGGCTGCCGCGCGGCGTGTCGCCGTGGCCGCGTGTGTCGACGGCATAAACCGTGAAATGCGAACCGAAAGCGTCACGCTGTTTGCTGAAAACGCTGTGGTCCTCGCCATTTCCGTGAAGGAGAATAAGGGCGTCACCGCTGCCGTATTTTTCATAGTTCAGATTGATATCCATTTGTATCACCATTTTGAATTATATAATATAATTAATATAAAAGCAAGAAAAAACAACCGAGATATGACTCGGTTGTTTGTCGTTATATTATTATATCCTGCACATTTCAGGAATGTCAAAGTCTGTCAGTCAGACTTCAATAAAGAAATCCACACTGCCGAGCTTGCTCATTGCTATATAAGCGTTGTCCCTTTCGGAAACAGGCGGAGTAACAGTTTCTCCTGAAGTACAAATAACATCAGGTGAATTAACCTTGACAATATTAAATTCAGGTTCAAAATAATTCTGCAAGGCTAATCCTCCCCTCGTTTCAGCTTGCTGCTGATTATTTGTACACATATACAAATTACATTATAGCAGAGTTTAAAGTATGTGTCAACACTTTTCAATGAATAACTGCGAACTTATAACGGCTACTTTTTAGTTTTAACTATTTTGGATTTTGACCAAGAGGAATAGTATTTTGAGCCGCTTATGGTTTTATAGGTTCTGATTCTGACATAGTACTTTTTATTCGCCTCAAGCTTCTTAACGGTTACTTTGAGCGTTTTATTCTTATTTACAGTAACGGTTTTAGCATTTTTAAATTTGCTGCTTGTTGAATATTCAAGTTGATAGCCTGTAACAACCTTGTTCTGCTTCCACTGTGCAGTAAACGCCTTTTTCGCCGGTGCAAGCTTGGTAATGCTTGTGCCGCCGGGCAATGTGGGCGAAGTAAGAGTACGGCTCCAAGGGCTGTAATAGCTGTTTCCGTCGGCTGCTTTTATATAAAAGCGAGCGCGGAACTTATATGCATTGCCTGCTGCAAGACTCTTGAAGGTAGCTGAAGCGGACTTATCAGACTTAACCGTTACCGTCTTGTCCCATTTTTTGCCATCCTTTGAGGAAATCTGAACCTGGTAGCCGTCAGCCGCGCTTATTATATTCCAAACAAGTGTTTCGGAATTTACAGTTCTCTTTTTGCACTTAAAGCCGCCGAGCTTGCCGGTGGGAGCTGTGTACGAATCGATAAAGCTATCGCCGCAACGCGAGCAGGTGTGAGTTGTAAATCCGCAGCTTGTGTCGGTGGCGGGTGTAACAGCTTGCACATATTTGTGGTCGTGCGAAGCTTCCCTGCCGGTTTCGCTGACATCTGACTGAATGATGTCGGCTGTCAGGTCAAGCTTTAATGCGGGGCGGACGCCGAAGTTCGTGTTGCTGGCGCCGTAATAGTTGTCGCTCACCCAGCCATCGTATTCAACGCTGCACGCAAGGTCGGAATAATAACCTGCCGAGCGAAGCCACCAGCGTGAATACCCGTCCGACGAATCGACATACAGCCCCTGACACTTTGCGTAATCGCTGCCCTGCGCCTGACGCGCGGAATCGTAGGAATACCTTTCAGCATCAAAGCCGTATGCAGTATTCATCATATCGCCGTAGGATAACAGAAAGACCTTGTCGGTTGACGAAGCACTGTTGTATGCGGAATAGGACTCGCTGTACGCGTTGTTATTCAGTTCGGTTAAAACGATTATGTCCTGCTGCGCGGGAGAGAATGCCGTGTTGTAAAAGTCATCGTTCAGCCACTGACGCAGAGAACTTTTTGCATAGTTATTTGCATAGTGCGTTTTATTTGCGCTTCCCCAGTATGCTTTATGACTGTACTCGTCAGTGCCTGAATACAGTACATAATTGCTGTACGGCTGGCTGTCAATTATCGTATCACACAGCATAAGCCCCGTGGTATTATCAAGCACGCGCCACTGCAGCTCCTCCCACTTAAACCAGTAGGTGCTGCCGCTTTGATTGTAACCGTTTTCATCCTGAAAAGTAGTTTTTGCCGAAGCCGTTAAGCCCGTATAGTACGGACGGTAATGCGAAAACCTTACGCCGCGATACTTGCTTGCGTTAAAGATTACATCGGTATACTCCATATAATCCGACGGAGTCATATTTCCGTCGTCGTAACTGCCGGTACCGGTAAAATAGCCATAGGAGTGCCACACAGAGGACTGATTATTGAGTGCATCAACTAAAGCGGCGTCCGTGACCTTCGCCTGCGGATACCAGCCGAAGGTCACAATTTCGCCCTGCTTATATTCACTAAACGCCTTTGCACTCGCCGAAACGGTGAAAAGTTCCGTGCCGAAAAGCATCAACACACAGAGAAAAAATGCTATTGTGTTTTTAAGAATTCTTTTCATTTTAAGTCCTCTTTTGCTGCTTTTGTGCTTTGATTATCAGCTAATCCATTCGGAGTCTGTCGGACGAGCCAGCGACTTTGCCTGATTGAAGCTGCTCATACATCCGCCGTAGTACAAATTCTTCTTATAATTATTATAGAATACGCGTACCTTGCCGTTTGCATCGGTATATTTAAGATAAGCTCTGGCGTCAATCTTTTGATTCTTCTTATTAGCGTCGTCGCCCTCGTAGGTAACAATGAGCGTGTAAAGACGGTAATCACTGAAATTGCGGTGGTCATTTTTAATGCTGCCTGTACCCTTTGTGCAGTTCACATTAGTTACATAAATGAAATCGTTTTCAGCGGTGAGGTCCTTACGGGCTAATATCTTGTTGTCCTTTGCGTCCGTTTCAAATCTTTCGTTGTTTTCGTTGAGACCGGTAGTATCAACGCCGTTTACATTCCTGCCGTTATACTCAAGCTTGTATTTTGTGAGGTCGGCTACCTTATAGTTAGCGGTGAATTTTTTAATATTCTCTTCTGTAGCTACAACATAACCGTATTCGGCAGGCTGGCTTGAAAGACTGTCAACTTCAGAAAGCAGGGATTCACTCAAAGAGGTTATGAATCTCAAGCCTCCCGGGGTTGTGTCGGTTTCGTTTTCATTATAGTTGGGGTCGTTTAGTCCCGGCTCGCGAATCTCAACTCCCACAAGACCAAAGCCGCGTATACCCGCATCGCCATAGCTGCCGGTATCCCCGTCGTCCTGCTTTGCTACCTTGCCGACCTCAATCCACTTTGCGTAAAGGTGATAATCCGACGGATTTTCTGCATCCGTCTTGGGATACGTGTCACTTTCAAAATCAGCAGCTATCGTTGCGGAGCCTGCAGATTCTGTGTAGCCGCCGGCGTGATACCATCCGGCGAATACATACTCGTCGCCTGCAAAGCCGGGAATATCGTAGAAATGCTTAATCTTACCCGACTCCAGGTCAGCAGGTCCGTAGGTCTTGAATACCTTGTCGTCATGACCCGGTCTGTTCTCGTGGAACACAATATTATAAACGGATTCGTCAACCATTTCGACATAGCTTACAGACTTGTTGTTAACCTTGTTGATACCCTCAACGTCTATTGAAAACGGAATATCCGCTGCAAGCTTGTAATACTCGTTGTTCGGGGTGCTGACCTCGTGGAGCACATAGTCGCCGGGAACAAGGTCAACCGAAACAACGTCTGTGGTTGATGTAATATCATCAACAAGCACCTGCGTCTTGTCGCTGCTGAGTATCTGCAGTGAAGCGCCGGCAAGTCCGTCGCCGTTAGCGTCAACCTTCTTGATTTTTGCCTGCGTATTTGTTACAGAGTGATACGTGGTGTTACTCTGTACATTCAGGCTTCCGCCGTTTGCAGATGTGATATAAGCTGTATTGTCGATTGTATCACCGTTAGCTGCGCCCGTAACTGTTGCAGGCAGGATAATAGTCATCGTTTCGCCGGGGTCGAGCTGTGCTATCGTGGCAGTAAACTTATCTCGTCCGCCTGCCTGCGTCTCGATGCTGTAAGTGATACCTGCAGCGCTGTTGATTGATACAGGTGTGTCGTCGCCCTTGCTAACCTTGGGTATGCTGTTGATTCTAAGGTTTGCCTCCAGTAAATCCTCAACGCTGATGTTGCGGATTGGAACATACTTATCGGAGTTGGTGACAACAAGGCTGTATTCAATTGTACTGCCGTTAGCCACGCCCGCACGGTGTGAAGAGTCCTCACCCGATTCGGGGAATGCGTCCTTGACGATTAACGGGTTGGCGTAATGGAGCGTCAGATTGGTAATCGCCCGGCTCGAGTTCGGATTGCCGCCGACAAGCGCCTTTACAATAGCCTCATTGTGCGTAATAAGGTCGTTCTCCTCACTTGTATCAGGCGAATGCATATTGATATTAAAGGAAAGTGCTTTTCTTGCCGGAAGAGTGAAGGCTCCGCCGTTTGAAGCGGTTCGGCAATCAATGGCAACCGCCTTTATAGTTGTTTTGTCGGAAGGAACGGTATCAGTCCAGAGCTCCGACCTTTCGACAATATCAAGGTCCTCGGGAGTGACTGTGCCGTTCTTCACAAGGTAATACACCTTCGGCTGACAGTAAACGGGGGTGCTGCTTGTTGAGCTTGTATCCTCCATATTCTCAATAGCGGATACATTGACAGATTCAAAAGTGCCGCGCCATTCACAGTTTGAGCCGTTATAGCTGTTTTCTATAACGTCATAGATGATGACATTTTCGGCTTCGCTCTCGCCGTCCGAAAACGTGACATTATATGAATAGTCGGATGAAAGACCCACTGTCCTGTCCTCCATCATAAAGACGCCTTCTGTCTTAACAGCGCTGGTAAAGCCTGTAACATACTGGGAGGGCAGTTTGCAGTGTGTTGAATTGCTCGAGTATGCGGTGAATTCTTTATTCGCATCATTAATGCCCGTAAAGTATGACCTGGTCTTCTGGTCAAAGCTGGAAAGCAGAGCATCTCTTGAAACGGGAACGGTCTGCTTTTCAGTTGTATCGGTAAAGGCTACACAATTTATCTTGGTCGCACCGTTTGCCATAACGTTCGACATAGTAGTCTTCATCTTAAAAAAGACATTAAAGCCGTTTATCGCATTTGTATATGACGGGGGCAGATTATCAGGTATACCGGTGATGGTTACTATCATCATCGTACGACCCGAATTTTCCCAGTTTTCAACAAACTCAACGGAATAAAGGCTTGACGGGAAATTGTTTGGGTTAGTGCTTTCCTTATTATAAGAATGCGGGCTCATAGAGTTTTGGACATTTCTTTCTTTTCTGCCCTGAACAAATATCGTGCTCTTATCGACTGTAAAGTTGTACGGAAGCAGGTCGTAGAACACGCCCGACTGCATCAGCTTGGCGGAGCCTGCACGGTTAAGTCCCCAGGCAGAAATCAGCACGGGGAATTCCTGTGTTCCCGCCTCGCTGTCAATCTGATAGTAATCGTTTCCGCTGCTGTCCTTTTTGTCCTCGGCGCAGATTGTGTTAACATAAAGATAGCTCTCGTCAGTCTTGAGCTCATATGAGCATATCATCGCGCCGCCCTGATCCATTCGCTTTGAATCGCGTACTTCGCTGCCGTCAACACAAAGCGAAGCATTATTTTTAATCAGGGTGTTCACGTTATTCACCATATTGTCCTGAACAAAGGAGTACACCTTGTTGGTAGAACGAAGGAAGAGTGTCGGGCAAACCATCATCTTCGTTGTGTAGAAGTCTGATTTGTGGACAATCTTATAGCCTGCCGTTCTTTCAGGCAGCGTAACCTCGCTGGCTAATGCTGCGCCGTAGTCATCCATCTCGCCGTTTGCCTGAACAGGCTCGTGGAAGTCGGAGGCAGTGAGCGTCCTGAAGAGTCTGAAGTCGTTGTCGTTTTCGCCTCTTGTCCAAATCTCGACATCGCCGTAGTCGCGGATTGAACTGTGCACAAAGGGCTCCGACCACTCGCCGTTAACCTGGATGGCGTCGTATTCAGTGAGGTAAATATCGAGCTCGGTAAAGGAATAATCAGAGTCGGAGAGAACAACGTTGCTGCCGCAGTTCCAGTTATATCTGTCGCTTCCTGATACCGTGGACAAAACAACATCGCCGTGTCCCTTTGCTCCGTCGGTAATCTGAATATCGCGCTCGTCAACAGAGTAGGTCTTTGAGGACGGATGCCATACCTTTTCCGAATCGCTGTTCGTATATTCCTGATACTCGATTTCATATTTCAGATTGTCAACGCCCTGACGGTTGAGAATCATCTCCGGTCCGCCGCTGATAATGCGGTCGGTACCCTTGCTGTATCCGAATATCTGCTTTTCAAACATACGTCCCGGGCCGCTTGGGAGCAGGTAAACGCCGTCCTCTCTGCCGACACGAATCTGTTTTTTATAGCCTGAAAGCGACTCAATATTCAGTACCGCCTCGTTATATACGGTTTTCCAGCCCGAATCGCTTGTCTTTCGCGGATGCTTGGTAACAACGGTTGTGTGATACGTGCCGGGATTCATATAGTTTGTTGCGGAATACCCTGTGCCGTATTTCATCATAACTATCGAACCGTCGTGAACGGCATCCTCGCTCCAGGAGAACTTAAAGCGCTGGGTGTTTTTGCTGTCGAAGGTGGCAATCAAATCCCAGACAACATAGAAATACTGATTAGCGTCCTGCGGAGCAGGTCCCCAGCTATCCTCCTGCCACTCAAAGTATACAGTGCTTCTGGTCTTTGAGGTGGAGGCGCTGACGTCGGTGTGAATCTCAAGGCTGAGGTCCTTTTGATAGTTGGTATCAAGGGAATCCTCAAGACTGCCGTTCAGGTTTCGGTCTACCTGAATGATTGCGGGGAAAGTATTTGTAAAATAATCTCCGCCGAAGTAGCCGTTTTCATCCGTGTATCCGCCGTCAACCTGACGCAAATCAGAAGGATCGAGCCTGTAGTCTATCTGGAACACCTGGTCGTTGAACGCAGAGTCCTGGTCGATTTTTTCGTTATTTGTTATGATATAGTAATCGGGGTCGCTATCATCGTAAATGAAGTGGCAGTTTGCCGTATCGGTCTTGGATAAGCCGTTGGCGATATTATTGCTGCCGACCTTTCTGCCGTCCTTCGTCTGATAGATGTACTTCGGAACCTTGATTTTTACGGAGCCTATCGGCAGTTCTCTTTTGTCTTTTGCCGCCTCAACCTTATCAAAGGCAAAGCGGATATAGACCGTTGAGGAAAGCGCGGCGTTTCCGTTTGTAGGAGCAATTACAAGGTTATCTCCGAGGTTGGTTGCATATTCGTTTGATACAGTATCCCACTTGACGGTGTATTTATACAGGTCGTCCTGAGCCTGAATGTAATTACTGTCTGCAGTAATCCACTTTGCATAATATGTGGTGTCGCTTGTAATAGGTGTGCTCGTCGTAAGCTTTGTACTCTCGTCGCCGAGATCGGAATACCAGCCGCCGAAAATATATCCGCCGGAACGGTTAGCGCCGGGCAGATGCTTGACGCTTGCGCCGCTGTAAACCGTCGTTGTTGCATCAGATGGCAGATAGAGCGCGCCGTCGCCTGCATCAAAGGTTAATGTAACCTCCTTTGCAACCCAATGAGCATAGAGGTCGCAGCTGCTCTCCGGCACAAAGGTGTAATCCTTCTTCTCGCCGCCGTTTGCCGCGGTGTACCAGCCGAGGAATTCATAAGCTGTGCCTCCTTCAGATTTGCTTGGCACCGGGAGTTCCTCAACTTTATTTCCTGCGTACACCCTTATTCTGTAGTATTCGGTATTACCGGACTTGCCGACATAGCTATTTGGCAAAGTGCCGCCGTCCGTGTGCAGGGTAACCTCATAAATGCCTTTAGTTTTCCAATGAGCCTCGACAGTTTTGCCGTGACTCATATCTATTGTGTAGGTATCGTGCGTCTCGAGATACTCTGTTATATTAGTTTCGTTAAAGTACCAGCCATCGAAGTCATCTTCATCCCTGAAGGTAGGCAGGGTTGGTATTGAGCTTGTCGGATTAGCCTGTGCATACTGATAGCTTGCCACAACATATTTGTCGCTGTCCTGGATGGGATAATTACCGAAGGTTTCATAAACGCCGCCGTTTGTTTCAAATTCAGGCTGATAGCCCCAGCGTGCGTAGTATGTTTTTGTGTCAGTGGCTGCCTTGTCCGATGCAGAAACAATAGGTGTGCCGTCGTTATCTTCAGCAGAGGTGATTTCGTCTCCCCAGTCGCCGCCGGTACCGTTCTTTGTGTACCAGCTTATCAGCGTCCCGTTATTGTTAACAGGCGTTGGAATTACGCCGAAATTCTGGTTGTATTTATACTGGCGGATTACCGTATTTGTGGTGCCTGCCTTTGTTTCGAAATATCCGCCGTTAGCGTCAAAGGTAACAACCGGATTCTCAAACCAGTGTGCGTAAAGAGTATCATACTGCGCATTGACCTCCATATTACTCTCAACCTTTGTTCCGCCTTCGCGCGCCGTGTACCAGCCGCCAAAGGTGTAGCCGTTGCGTGTAGCTTCGGCAAGGTCGCCGTAATATGTCGTTTTTCCTGTAACCAGAGTGTAGTTCTTATCCGGCATAGAGGGCGCGCCGTCATAGTTTGCATCAAAATGAAGTATCACATCGGGCATATGCCACTGTGCATAGAGTGTGACTGTCGCGCCGTCTACTGTGGTGAGCTTTGCAACAGATTCATTTGCCGCATATTCGTCACCGGAGCCGTTGGGACGGGTGTTCCAGCCGGAGAGAACGTATCCGCTTCGTGTGAACATAGTGTTGTTAAGCTCGAAGTACTCGGAATACGCCAGATTCTCTTTCGCCGTGAAGCTGTCAACCGTTTCGTCCTCGCCGGTTGCATCGTTATGAACGGTGGTTGTGCCGAGGTTGCCGTTAAGCACGAGATTATACTTGTGCTCCCTCCACTTCGCATAGTATGACCATGCGGTGAACACCTCGTTGTTATCAGGATTGTCATCCTTGTTTGCAGCAAGCTGTTCGTCCAGCTTTTTCTCAACGCCGTTTTCGTCGGTAGCGTACCAGCCGAGGAAGTCATAGCCCGGTCTGACCGGATCCTGAATCTCGCTCGGGTCAAAGCTGACCTCCAGTCCTACTGCGCCGTTGATGGTTTGCATAGCAGGAGTCGCGCCCTTTGAAACGAGTGCAATCTTTGATGCACGAACCCATGTGCCTGCATATTGAGGCTTGTAATCACCGAAGAGCTCCAGCGTGGTAAGCGGGTCGCCGTTTACGGGATAGAGTTCATTTGGCTCAAGGGGGGTATTCATACCCTTATCGGTGCTCATATAATAGTTGCCCTTAAGGTAGCTGAGCTGGAAGGCATCATCCTCCGGGTCCTTGATTTTAATCCACAGCGCGTCGGGGTCAACGGGCGGAATGTCCTTTTCAATAGACGAATAGCCGCTTGGCGCATATGATAACGGTACGTCCGCGCTTACCGCAGGTCTAGACGAATCGTTTGGTCTGTTGGCTTTAGGAACAGCGCCGCAATAATAAGGGCTTAAGGCGACCTCGGATAACTCCGTGCAGCCAGCAAATATATTCGGCTTTGTCTTTACGCCCGAATTATCGTAATAGCTCTGGAAGCCCTTTGTCATATTGTCATAGGCGGACGTGAACCAGTAGTTGGTTTCGACCATTGACCTGCCCATATTTGAAAGGTCAAGCTTTTTAAGCGACCAGCAGTCCTGGAAAATTAACGGACCGCCGAGGTTTGCCCAGAAGCTGCCCAAATCAATCTCTGTCAGACTTTTACAGCCCTGGAACATCATTCGGGTAACCCAGTTACCGGAGCTGTTAGCCTTAAAGCCTAAATTTCTCAAATAATCGATGCGTTCCAGTTTGGTGCAGTTTGCAAAGAAATTGTTGAGCTGGTATCTGACGCCGCTGCCCAGATTGGGGTTGTTGCGGTCAAAGCCTGCTTTTCCGTAATCAGGTGAATTTTCAAGGTAGGGTTCGCCGTCTGCATTTTTGCCGAAGCCATTAATGTGCAGATAATGCAAATCCACATTTTCAAGTGACGCACAGCCGGATAGGAAGCCGCCGAGCCACACCGCGTTACTCTTGTAACCGTTTTCACAGTATTGTCCGCTGCCGTTCTTGTCGTTCGGTCTGAACGGGTCGATACCGCCGTTGCGCGGATAGCCCAGATACAATGGTTCCGTGCCGATTTCGAACGGGTCTTCCTCATCGCCGAAAATGATTTCCGTCAGTTTAGTGTTATTGACGAACATACTCTCGGCTGACGTAACGTGAATCGGGTCATTTTTAACTTTACTCAAGTCGATTTTTGAAAGACCTGTACTGCCCAAGAAGTTACTCATAAACTCTATGTCGGCAAAGTCAAAGCCGTCCAGCTTAATAGTCTGCAGCCCCGTACAGTTATAGATAAAACAGGTTGAAGATTTAATAGCGCAGGTGGTTGCGGGATATCCCGACGTCCTTTTTCCGTTTGCGTCGTATGTAATCGTGCCATAGGCGTCGACATTCACGACATTGTCATTAAGACCGGCAAAGGTGAAATTGGACACATCAAGATTTTCAAGCTTGCCAGAATTGATAAAGCAGTCGAAATTCCGGCATTTTGAGGTGTCCCAGCCTGACAAATCAAGAGACTTCAGATATTGATTTTTGAGATTCTCGGTGCCGTCCATAATGTTGTCACCGATGGTACCGGTGTTCGTCTGCCAGAAGGCGAACGCCATATTTTCACACTGCGAAACATCGAGGTTTTCAAAATTACCAAACTTTGCGAGATACTTTAAGCCTGAAAACCATCCGGCAATGCTTTTGGGAGCAATCTTATCCTTGAAGGTAACCTTGCGGATATAATCACCGTTATTTGAATCGTTGTACCAGGGCAATCTGGCAGACTTTGGTGTGTTGCCGAGAGACCACTGATTATAATTCCAGGTCTTTGAAGGTCTGCCGGTGCTGTCGAACTTATACGTAGTCGTAACGTATTCGATATCGGCAAAATCCGTATAAGGACCCTTGTAGTAGTTATTGTCCTTTACATTCTCGCTCTTAAAAACAAGCTCAAGATTATAGTTCTGCTTGTTGGAGGTTTTGTTCATATCGATATAATTCAGGAAGGCATAGATATGACTGCCTGTAGCCGCTTCTTCACCACTGCCCTGTGAAGCAAGCAGCCCGTTCTCCAGAATAGATGCCATGCCGTTAAACGGCACCAGTAAGCTCGCCGTCATTGCGAGCACCAGCACTCCTGAAGTAAATCCTTTTAACATCTTTTTCATAAATCTTTGCTTAAACATAGAATACCCCGATTCATAGATAAATTATATAAATATATAATATTATATCGAAAATTCAGGTTGAATGCAATTGACACTTGTTACAAAAAATAATAGACGGTTAGCTAATAATTAAAAATTATTTATAAAATATGTACAAACATTTCTGTTTTTTGGTATTATCCTCTTTTCTTGTTTCAGACAGAATGATACATTTTTTGAAGCGCGGTTTTGTTCTTGCAGGTTCAAGTCCCTTAATTAATAACAGCCAAGCACATGAAGGTGCTCGGCTGTTATTGGTGCGGGTAACAGGACTTGAACCTGCAAGGATT
>CAMPBI010000002.1 GCA_946637545.1 uncultured Clostridia bacterium
AAAACGATTTGTACAAAGCACTAACGGATTTTGAAAACCGTAATCGTCGATTCGGAGCATAAAACAATGATGAATTATAAATTATAAATGATGAATTGATGGTGCTGCGCACAGCTAATATACGGTGATTTTATGAAAAATGCTATCGTTGAAAAATCATTTGATTTTGCAAAAAGAATTGTTAATCTGAAAAAATATTTGAATGTTGAAAAAAGAGAGTTTTCGTTAGCAGATCAGATTTTGCGCAGTGGTACAAGTATTGGAGCAAATGTCGTTGAATCGCAAAATGCAAGAACAAATAACGAATTTGTTTCAAAACTGTGTATCGCTCAGGCAGAAGCAAATGAAACTATGTACTGGCTTAAACTGCTGCACGAAACAGATTATCTTGGCGACAGGTTTTTTGAGTCACTTTATTCTGATTGCAATGAATTGTACAAATTGCTTGGCAGTATAATCCTGTCATCAAATTCAAAAAACTGAAAAATAAAATGCTGTCCGCAGGACCCGAAATTCATAATTCATAATTCATAATCTATAATTATTTACGGAGGTAAACTATGAAACAGAGAGTTATCACTGCTGCTGTGCTTCTTGCACTGCTTGCAGTTATTGTATGGCAGATTTACACACCGCTGTTTGTTGCGGTATTTGCGCTTATTTCTGCAGTTGCGTCAAACGAGATTATGAGATGCGCAAAAGTTAAAAACAAATTCCTGCTTATTGTCGGAACGGCGTTTGCTTTTTTTGTTCCGTTCTTTTCGAGCGAAAGCATACTTGAGCCGTTTGTTCCCACTTACACCTGGCTGCACTTTATTGACGGAATGCCAAAAAGCGCATACATAATCGTTATTGTTATTGCATATTTTCTTGCAATGCTGGCAGATTACAAGGAAACAAAGTTTGAGGACGTTGCAATCACTGTTGTTGCAAGTATCGTTGTACCGAGCGCTTTTTCACTTTTCGGAGTGCTTCGCGATATGACAGGCTACGGCAATCAGATTGGCGTTTATCTTATTTTTTACGCTCTTATCTGCGCGCTTGCTACCGACAGCGGCGCTCACCTTGGCGGAACACTTTTCGGCAAAACAAAAATGTCGCCGAACATTTCGCCCAAAAAGACTGTTGAAGGCGCAGTTTGCGGAATTATTTTCAGTATGGTTCTCAACCTTGTTGCAACTCTGCTTTACAACAAGTTCGGTTACACCGACCTCACAAGAACACAGGCAACAGTTCTGTTTGTTGCGCAGCCGTTCATCTCGTTTCTCAGTATGATGGGCGACCTCACCGCGTCGGTGCTCAAAAGGAATTTCGGCGTCAAGGATTTTGGCAAGATTTTCCCGGGGCACGGCGGAGTAATGGACAGATTCGACTCAACACTTTTCACAGTTCCCGCTACTTATCTTGTAGCACTCTTTATAGTAGGTTAACGATATGACAAAAAATATTTCGCTTTTAGGCTCAACGGGTTCAATCGGTACGCAGTCGCTCGACGTCTGCCGTATGCACGGCTACGGCGTCAAGTGCCTTACAGCGTCATCAAATGTTGAGCTTATGGAGCAGCAGATAAGGGAGTTTCACCCCGAGCTCGTCTGTATGATGAACGAGCCTGCCGCAAAAGAGCTTAAAACACGCGTTTTTGATACAAGCACAAAGGTTGTCAGCGGTATGGACGGTCTGATTGAATGCGCCACCTTTTACGGTGCGGACACGGTGCTCAATTCCGTTGTCGGTATGGTTGGACTTCAGCCGACTCTTGAGGCAATCAAGGCAAAAAAGACCATCGCCCTTGCAAACAAGGAAACTCTTGTTGCAGGCGGTCATCTTGTAACAAATCTCGCAAAAGAAAACGGCGTAAGCATCCTTCCTGTTGACAGTGAACACTCCGCGATTTTTCAGGCGCTTCAGGGCTGCCCCGAAAAAAAGGCTGTCAAAAAAATCATTCTCACCGCGTCGGGCGGACCGTTCTTTGGCAAAACTGCCGACGAGCTTGAAAATGTCACCGCCGCTGACGCGCTAAAGCATCCCAACTGGGATATGGGTGCAAAAATCACTATCGACTCCGCTACAATGATGAACAAGGGACTTGAATTTATCGAGGCAAAGTGGCTGTTTGATATGGATAATGACGACATTGAAATTGTCGTTCACCGTGAGTCAGTCGTTCATTCTGCAATCGTTTATCAGGACAACTCAATGATTGCACAGCTCGGAGTGCCCGATATGCGTATTCCGATTCAGTATGCGCTCACTTATCCCGACAGAAAGCCGAGTCCTGTCAAAGAGCTGTCGCTCGCAGATTACGGCAAGCTTACCTTTTTTGAGCCGGATTATGAAACCTTCAGGTGCATCAATGTTTGCAAAAATGCCATTGCGCTCGGCGGACTTCATCCTGCAGCGGCAAACGGCGCGAACGAGGAAAGCAACAGATTATTCCTTGAAGGTAAAATTAAATTCGGTGATGTTGCATATCTTAATAACGAGGCTATGAAAAACGCCCCTGATATTAAGAATTTTACTCTGCAGGATGTCCTTGACGCAGACAGGGCTGCACGAGAATTTGTTTTGGAGACGGTTAAGTGATAGCAAACATTTGGAACTCTGTTTACCCTATACTGATAGCAATACTCTTTTTTGAACTGATTATCATCATTCACGAGGGCGGACATTTTATCGCCGCAAGGCTGATGGGGGTCAAGGTCAATGAGTTTTCTGTCGGTATGGGACCAAAACTGTTTCAGTTTAAAAAAGGTGATACGCAGTACACGCTGCGGCTCGTTCTTTTTGGCGGCTACTGCGCCATGGAGGGCGAGGATGAGGACAGCGACGACGAGCACGCCTTTTCAAATAAAAAAGTAATTCAGCGTATTTTCATAGTTGTCGCAGGCGCATTGATGAATCTGATTCTCGGCTTTGTGATTGTTGGCATTATTGTCTGCTCACAAAATCTTGTCGGCACTGCAAGGATTGCAAGATTTGATGACAGCGCTGTCAGCGCACAAACCTTGCAGGCAGGCGACAGAATCAAGTCAATCGACGGAATGCGTGTGTACTCGGCAACCGATGTTACAACGGGATTAACGCGAAGCACCGACGACACACTCGATATGGTTGTTGTCCGCGACGGCAGGGATGAAAAGCTCACCGTCAGGTTCGACACCGAGGAGTACGAGGGCAAGCAGTATATCAAAATGGACTTCTGGTTGCTCGGTGAACAAAAGACAGTCGGCAACGTGCTAAAAGAAACTTTTATGCAGTGGATATCCTATGCGCGAATGGTATTTTTGTCTGTTCACGATCTTATTGCAGGCACCTACGGCGTGTCCGACCTCAGCGGACCTGTCGGCGCAGTCGATGTTGTGTCAAAGTCCGTAAAGATGGGCGCAAGCTCGATGTTGAGAATTATGGCGCTGCTCACAATAAATGTCGGGCTGTTCAATCTTTTCCCGATTCCTGCACTTGACGGATGGCGATTGTTTTTGTTGATATTTGAAGGCATTTTCCGCAAAAAGCTCCCGTCAAAATGGGAGTGGGCAATCAATGGTGCAGGACTTGTGCTCCTGCTTGGACTGATGGCAGTTATAACATTTTCGGATATAACAAAACTGATAAATTAGAATTATTAATTGAGGATTTATTATGACTAAAAAAATAAAACTTGGCAACACATATTTAGGCGGTGGAGAGCCTGTGCTTGTGCAGAGTATGCTCAACGTTCCCGCAAGCGATATTGAAGGCAGTGTAAAACAGGCTGTCGAGCTTGAAAAAGCAGGCTGCCAGGTTATACGCTTTGCAATTCCCGACGAAAACGCGCTTTCTCTTGTTGAGCCGATTAAAAACGCAGTCAGCGTTCCGCTTGTTGCCGATATTCACTTTGACTACCGCCTTGCTCTGGGCGCTGCTGAAAGGGGAATTGACAAAATCCGCATTAACCCGGGCAACATCGGCAGCGAGGATAGAGTAAAGGCTGTTGCCGACATCTGTAATCAAAAGAATATTCCTATCAGAATCGGCGTAAACTCCGGCTCGCTTGAAAAGGAAATTCTTGCAAAATACGGCTCGCCCACACCCGAGGCTATGGTGGAAAGCGCGATGTACCACGCCTCACTTCTCGAAAAGTTTGATTTTAACGATATTGTTATTTCGATTAAATCCTCGAACGTAAACACAATGATTAAAGCGTATGAGCTCGCCCACGAGCGCTGCGACTATCCGCTTCATCTCGGCGTAACCGAGGCAGGCACGGAGCGTATGGGAATTATCAAGTCGGCAGTAGGCATAGGCTCGCTGCTCACTCACGGCATAGGCGACACAATTCGCGTAAGCCTCACCGATAATCCTGTTAAAGAGGTTTACGCCGCATTTGATATTCTTAAGGCTATCGGACTTAAAACCGACACGCCTTACCTTATTTCCTGCCCGACCTGCGGCAGAACAAAAATTGACCTTGTGGGTCTTGCAAATCAGGTCGAGGAGCGACTTCGCGATGTCAAAAAGCCTATCAAGGTTGCTGTTATGGGCTGCATTGTTAACGGACCCGGCGAAGCGAGGGAGGCTGACATCGGCGTTGCCGGCGGCGACGGCTGCGGACTGATTTTCAAAAAAGGCGAAATTCTCCGCAAGGTTGACGAGGACAAGCTCCTCGACGAATTAATGAAAGAGATTGACAAATTATAATGAACGAATTTTATTCCTATTTTTCACAGTACATATCAAAGTCAGATAATGCCGAAATAGGCTTTGCCGAAATCACAAATCTCCTTGTTTACAGGGGTGAACGCAAGGTCGTTATTGACCTTGTCGGCAACAGGGTGCTTGACGCTGCGCTGATTGACAGAGTTCAAAAAGCGCTTGCCGACGGCCTTCAGATGAACAGGGTAGAGCTTAATATAAAATATCCTAAAAGCCTGTTTGACCTTGGCGAAATTGAAAAAATTATTTCGCCCGTAAGGCTTTCAAATCAGATGGTAAACGGCTTTTTTGAAGGCATTGAGGCTGAAATCGAGGATAACACGCTGACTGTATTTCTTAAAAATGGCGGCAAGGAGATTCTTGAAAAACAAAAGATTGATACAGAGATTTCAAAGTTTCTTTACAAAACTTTTGACATAGATGTTGACGTTTCCTTTATGCAGGTGCAGACCTTTGACGTTGAAAAGGCAGTGCACGACGCGTTTGAGGAGCAACGCAAAAAAGAAAAGGCAATTAAAGAGGAAAAGGAGAAGAACGCCGTTCACACTATCCTTGGTGATACTCCGCTTTACGGCGACACGCGTAAGGTCGTTTTCGGCAGAAACATCCGCGAGCTTCCAAAGCCGATTAAGGATGTCAAGTACGACGACGGCGTTGTCACCGTGTGGGGCGATATTCTCAAATTTGAGTGCAGGGATACACGCCGCGGCGACTCTAAAATTCTCACCTTCGATATTTCGGACTACACCTCGTCGATTACAGTTAAGGTGTTTGACCGCAACAATGTTGTTGAGCCCATTCTCAAAACCGTCAGCGAGGGCGGAACGCTAATCATCAACGGCTCGTATCAGTTTGACAAGTTTTCAAACGAATCCGTTTTGCGCCCCAACTCGATTGAAAAGGTGCAGAAAGCGGAAAAAATGGACAACGCAGAGGAAAAGCGTGTTGAGCTTCACCTGCATACCACGATGTCCGATATGGACGGTATGACTGCGCCCAAACTTCTTGTAAAGCGTGCTGCAAAGTGGGGACACAAGGCGATTGCAGTTACTGACCACGGTGTTGTTCAGGCTCTGCCCGAAGCGTATGCTGCAGCAAAGGCAAACGGAATCAAACTCATTCTCGGTATGGAGGGCTACCTCGTTGACGACAGCCTCTATCCCGATTTTATGGATATGAAGCTCAAGGAGTTCCGCCGTCACCACATCATTCTTCTTGTCAAAGAGGATAATTCTCTCGACTCCTCTATTCCAAAGGAAGAACGCAGGTACGGCAGAAAGAATCTTTACGAGATGATTTCTCATTCAAATGTAAAGACTTTCAAAAACAGACCGCTTATTCCTAAATCAATGCTTGCAAAAAAGCGTGACGGAATCCTTGTAGGCTCTGCCTGCGAGCAGGGCGAGATTATTCAGGCTATTCTTCGCGGCGAGAGCGACGAAGAGCTTTTGAGGCTTGCGTCGTTTTACGATTATCTTGAAATTCAGCCAAACGGCAACAACGCGTTTATGATTCGTTCAACGCGTGACCTTCATCAGAACATAAACAGCGAAGAGGACCTTATCAGGATTAATCAGAAGGTTGTTGAACTTGCCGACACGCTCGGCAAGCCTGTTGTAGCAACGGGTGACGTTCACTTTATGGATGAAAAGGACTCAAAATTCCGTGCGATTCTTATGGCTTCAAAGGGATTTGAGGACGCCGACGAGCAGGCACCGCTGTATTTTAAAACGACTGACGAAATGCTCGAGGACTTTGCCTGGGCAGGCGACAGGGCAAAGGAATTTGTTATCGACAATCCCAACAAAATTGCCGATATGATATGGGACGACATTCCGCCCATTCCGCCCGGAACCTTCCAGCCGCACATCGACGGTGCGGACGAGGAGCTCACCGAAAAATGCTGGGCGATGGCAAAGGATTTGTACGGCGACCCCGTTCCCGAATATGTTGCGTCGCGACTTGAAAGGGAGCTTAATTCGATTATTTCGCACGGTTTCGGCGTGCTTTATGTTATCGCAAAGCGACTTGTTGAGGAGAGCGAGCGAAACGGCTACCTTGTCGGCTCGCGTGGTTCGGTAGGCTCATCGCTTGCCGCCCACTTCGGTGGTATTTCCGAGGTTAACCCTCTTGCGCCGCACTATTACTGCAAAAAATGCAAGCACTCCGAATTTTTCCTCAACGGCGAATACGGCTCGGGCTTTGACCTTCCGCCAAAGAACTGTCCCGAGTGCGGCGAGCCTATGAAGCGCGACGGTCACGAAATTCCGTTTGAAACCTTCCTTGGCTTTGACGGCGACAAGGAGCCCGATATTGACCTTAATTTTTCGGGCGAATATCAGTCGCGCTCGCACAGATTCACCGAAGAACTCTTCGGCAAGGACTATGTGTTCAAGGCAGGTACAATGGCAACTGTCGCAGACAAAACGGCTTACGGCTATGTTGTAAAATATCTTGAGGAGCGCGATATGCTTTCGTACACTCCAAAGGCGGAGATTGACCGGCTCACAGTCGGCTGTACGGGCATCAAGCGTACTACCGGACAGCACCCCGGAGGAATGGTAGTTGTGCCCGACGAGTACACCGTCGAGGATTTCACCCCGATTCAGTACCCGTCAAACGATGAAAAAAAGGGTACTTACACCACTCACTTTGACTTCAAGAACTCGCTGCACGACACCCTTTTGAAGCTTGATGAGCTCGGACACGATAATCCGACACTGTATAAATATCTTGAGGACGCAACGGGAATTCCCGTTATGGATGTTGATTTGTCAGACCCGAATCTGTACAAGCTTATCACCTCAACCGAGCCTATCGGAGTAAGCCCCGACGACATCGACTGTCAGACGGGAACTCTTGCAATCCCTGAAATGGGCACGCCGTTTGTAATCGGAATGCTCACCGAAGCGCAGCCTAAAACCTTTGCAGACCTTCTGCAGATTTCGGGACTGTCGCATGGTACGGATGTTTGGCTCGGCAACGCGCAGGAGCTTATTCAAAGCGGCACCTGCGATATTTCAAACGTTATCGGCTGCCGTGACGATATTATGACGCACCTTATCCACGTAGCCGAAAAATATCAGCGCGAAACGGGCGAGGAATCACCGCTTTCAAAAAAGGACTGCTTCAAAATTATGGAGTACACCCGTAAGGGTAAAGCGCCAAAGGAATTGCCGCCCTATGAGGACGCAATGAAAAAAATCGGCGTTGAGCAGTGGTACATTGACTCGTGCTATAAAATCAAGTATATGTTCCCCAAGGCGCACGCCGCCGCATACGTTATTGCGGCACTGCGTATCGCGTGGTACAAAATATACTATCCGATTCAGTTCTACTCTGCATATTTTACAGTTCGCGGCGGAGCAATTGACGCCGTTGCAGCAGTGCAGGGCAAGGACGCCGTAAAGGCAAAAATGAACGAGTACAAAAATAAAAAGGCAAACGGCATCGAGGTAACACAGAAGGAAGAGGACACATATGTTGTAAACCAGATTGTTATTGAAATGCTCGCGCGAGGCTTTGAGTTTTTGCCCGTTGACCTTTACAAATCAGACTGGCGAGTTTATAAGATTGAAGATGGCAAAATCCGCCTGCCGTTTTCTGCAATTGACGGAATCGGCGACAAGGCTGCCGTTTCGATTGCCGAGGCAGTCGAGCGCAACCCTGAAGGCTTTATTGCCTCTGACGACCTTGCAAACGAGCCGGGCGTTGGCAAATCTGTTGTTGACGCTCTGCGTGCGGCAGGCGCACTCGGCGATTTGCCCGAATCAAAGCAGATTTCATTTTTTGGCTTTTAATATTATAAAAAAATAAAAATATTGACAATGTCACTTTATTGTGTTAGCATATTAGCACGCTAAAGTGAAAAGAGTGAAAACTTATGAAAAAATATTCCAAAATCACACCCGAGGGCAGCAGGGACTACCTCTTTGAAGAGTGCGACGACAGGCGCAAGGTTGAGCGAATCCTCGCCGATTTGTTCAAGGAGAATGATTACCGCAAGGTAATCACTCCTGCGATTGAATTCTTTGATGTGTTTGAGAGCGACAACACGGGTATTTCGCCCGACGAGATGTTCAAGCTAACTGACTCAAAGGGAAGAACCACCGTTCTCCGTCCCGACAATACTATGCCCATCGCCCGTATGGTGGCAACAAGGCTTGGCGGCGAAAACCTGCCGGTAAGACTGTACTATAATCAAAATGTGTTTGTTCGGGGCAAGGACCTGTATGGCGTTCCCAACGAGATTGCACAGAGTGGCGTTGAGCTTATCGGCGACGGCTCTATGGAAGCCGATGTGGAGGTCATTTCGATGGCTGCGCAGTGCCTTCAGCGTTGCGACTTCAACTCGTTCAAGATTGAAATAGGCAATGCCGCATTCTTCGGCGCAATTCTTAAGAATATGGATGTCGACGCCGAAACAAAAAGCAGCATCTGCAAGCTCATTGAGGGCAAAAACTATGCGGCGCTCGGTGACCTGCTCGACAGACTCGGCGACTCTGCCGAAACAAGAATTATTCGCAAACTGCCGCGTCTTTTCGGCGGAGCAGAGGTCATCGCAGAGGCGAAAAAGCTTTACTCCGACAAGGCGGCTTCAAACGCGCTTGATTATCTTGATAAGGTCTACACTGCGCTTTGTGACGCAGGACTCAAGGACAGCATTATGCTTGACCTCGGGCTTGTAAACCGTTCAAATTATTACACAGGTGTGATTTTCCACGGCTATGCGCAGGGCTCGGGGCTCACAGTTCTTTCGGGCGGCAGGTACGACAATCTGCTCGGTGAATTCGGTATGCAGGCGCCTGCAATCGGATTTGCTGTCGAGGTTTCGGCGCTTTGCGAGGCTATGCGTGAGGTTATCAATGTTGAGCGTCCCATCAGAATTGCGCTTACAAAGGGCAGACTTGAAAAAAGCTCTGTTTCGCTTTTCAAAACAATGGGGCTCGACACAAAGGAACTTGAAAATAAAGGCAGACGCCTTATTCTTCCTGTTGACAAATATGAGGCGGTGCTTTCAAAAGCGCCCGACGTTATCACTTATGTTGAACACGGCGTTTGTGACATCGGCATTGTCGGCAAGGATACAATTGTTGAGCACGGCTCGTCGTTTTACGAGGTGCTTGACCTCAATATCGGCAAGTGCTGTTTTGCGCTTGCATGCCCGAAGGGTACTGACTTTTTCTCGGGCTATAAAAGAAAGGTTGTTGCGTCAAAATATCCCAAGGTTGCAAAGGAATTTTTTGAGAGCAAGGGTATGGACGTCGCTGTAATCAAGATTGAAGGCAGCGTTGAGCTTGCACCGCTTCTCGGACTTGCAGACGGCATTGTGGATATTGTAGAAACAGGCTCAACACTTAAGGAAAACGGACTTGAGGTCGTTGAAAAGATACTACCGATTTCGGCAAGGGTTATTGTGAATATGGCGTCGATGAAGCTGCGAAAGGCAGAGATTGAGGCGTTTTTAAATGACCTTGAGCTTGCCGCACAGGTCTGATAAGGAGGCAAAGTTATGAAAATTACAAAGGCTAACGGTAAAGCCGAATATGCTGTTATTGAAAAGCTCAAGCAGCGTGCAGGCGAAACCGACCAGAAGATAGTTGATATTGTTTCAACTATTATCAAAGAGGTAAAGGAAAACGGCGACGACGCTGTTCGCGAGTACACTGTTCGTTTTGACGGCGGCGTTCCCAAAAAGACCGTTGTTGAAAAGGACGAGCTTTACACTTATCTTTCCGAGGTTGACGACGAGTTCAAGGACGCTCTTATCAGAGCAAAAAAGAATATCAAGCGCTTTCACGGCAGACAGTCACAGCAGTCGTTTATGACCACTGATGAAACCGGTGTTATTATGGGACAGCGCGTTCGCGGACTTAACCGCGTGGGAATTTATGTTCCCGGCGGCACGGCTGCATATCCGTCGTCTGTTCTTATGAACGCAATCCCTGCAAAAATTGCAGGCGTAAAAGAAATAATTATGGTGACCCCGCCCGGCAAGGACGGCAAGCCAAACCCGAATATTATGGCAGCAGCGGCTATCGCAGGCGTTGACAGGGTGTTCCTTGTGGGCGGTGCACAGGCTGTTGCAGCACTTGCTTACGGCACTGAAAAAATCCCGAAGGTTGACAAAATTGTCGGTCCCGGCAATATCTTTGTTGCTACTGCAAAAAGACTGCTTTACGGCATTGTTGACATTGATATGGTTGCAGGTCCGAGCGAAATTCTTATTGTTGCCGACAAAACGGCTGACCCGGCGTTCCTCGCTGCTGACCTTATGAGCCAGGCAGAGCACGACAAGCTCGCGTCTGCAATCCTTCTGACAACCTCGGCAGACCTCGCAAAGCAGACTGTTCACGAGATTGAAAGGCAGGTTAAGCATCTTGAGCGTCAGATGATTATTGAAGAATCGCTCGATAATTTCGGCGAAATAATTGTATGCGACAGTCTTGAGCAGGCGCTCGAATTTGCAAACGAGCTTGCACCCGAGCATCTGGAGCTTTGCATCAGTGAGCCGCTCAAGTATATCGGCAAGGTCGACAACGCAGGTTCGGTATTCCTCGGTAACTGGTCGCCCGAGCCGCTCGGTGACTATTATGCAGGACCCAACCACGTTCTGCCGACCTCGGGAACGGCAAAATTCTTCTCGCCGCTTTCTGTTGACAGCTTTGTCAAAAAGTCGCAGTTTATTTACTACACCTGCGCAGAGCTTCGCAACGCGAAGGACGACATCATCACTCTTGCAGAAAGCGAAGGCTTAACGGCTCACGCAAACTCGATTAAAGTACGATTTGAATAAGGTGAATCATATGAGAAACGCAACAGTTGAACGAAAAACAAAGGAAACACAGATAAAAATCTCGTTATGTCTTGACGGCGGCGAAGTCAAAGTCAACACGGGAATCGGATTTTTTGACCATATGCTGACAGCGTTCGGCGTTCACGGCGGATTCGGACTTGACGTTGACGTCAAGGGTGACCTTGAGGTCGACACTCACCACACCGCAGAGGATACGGGAATTGTTCTCGGTCAGGCGTTCAGACAGGCGCTTGGCGATAAGGGCGGAATTCAGCGTTACGGCAGCTTTGCCGTTCCTATGGACGAAAGCCTTGCAAAAGCAATTCTTGATATTTCTAACCGTCCGTTCCTTGTGTTCAACGCAAAGTTTGAGCAGGAGCTCTGCGGCGAGTATGAAACCTGTGTAACAGAGGAATTCTGGCGTGCATTTGCCGAAAATGCCGGCATTACTCTGCACATTGACGTTCCCTACGGCACAAATGCGCACCATCAGATTGAGGCAATTTTCAAGGCAGTTGCACACGCTTTAAAGATTGCAGTAAAGCCTAATTCTGACGGCGAGGTGCTCTCTACCAAAGGAGTTCTGTAATGATAATTTTTCCCGCAATTGATATAATCGGCGGCAAGCCCGTCCGTCTTTTCAAGGGCGATTTTGCCACCGCCGAGCAGGTTGCCGACGACGCACTCGAAACTGCCGAAGGCTTTGTAAGGGCTGGTGCCGAGTGGATTCATATGGTTGACCTCGACGGCTCTGTGCAGAAAAAACGCGTAAACAGCAAAACCTTTGTCGACGTCGCAAATCAGACGTCTCTCAAGGTCGAAATCGGCGGTGGAATCCGCACGATGGACGACATCTGCTACTATGCTGAAAACGGAATAAGCCGAGTTATTCTCGGTTCTGTTGCTCTGAAAAATCCCGAGCTGGTTCGTGAAGCGGTTAAGGAGTTTGGCGAACTCATCGCAGTCGGCATCGACGCAAAGCACGGCTACGTTGCAACAGAGGGCTGGACCGAGGGCTCCAAAACGCATTTTATTGACCTTGCAAAAGATATGGAGCAGATGGGCGTTAAAACAATTATTTATACTGATATTTCAAAGGACGGCACACTTTCCGGACCGAACACCGAACAGCTTTGCGAGCTCAACGGGGCTGTGTCGTGTGACATTACAGCATCCGGCGGCGTTACAAATATCGGCGACATCATAACCCTTCGCGACCATAAGCTTTACGGCGCAATCTGCGGCAAGTCGATTTATAAGGGCACACTTGATTTGAAAGAGGCAATTGAGGTATGCAGGATTTAGACAAGTATTTTAAAAAATCTGAATTAATCCCCGCGATTGTGCAGGAGGATTCAACCGGCGAGGTGCTTATGCTCGCTTATATGAACAGGGAGTCACTGCAAAAAACGCTTGAAACGGGCTACACCTGGTTCTGGTCGCGTTCTCGGCAGGAGCTGTGGAACAAGGGTGCAACCTCGGGTCATCTGCAAAAGATAGTTGATATCAAGGGCGACTGCGACGACGACACGCTTTTAATTCGGGTTATTCAGACGGGCGCTGCCTGTCACACCGGGAATCATTCGTGCTTTTTCAAGGAGATAAAATCATGGACTATATAAGAAACGACTACGAAACTATTCTCGCTCGCCGCGAGGCTAAAGAGGAAGGCTCATACACCTGCTATCTTTTTGAGCAGGGGATTGATAAAATCTTGAAGAAGGTCGGCGAAGAGTCAACCGAAATGGTTATTGCCGCAAAAAACGGCGTTAAGGATGAAACTGTCGGCGAAATCTGCGACCTCATCTATCACACGCTTGTTATGATGGCTGACCAGGGTATCACAATCGAGGATGTCGAGGCAGTTCTTGCCAAAAGAGCCGAAAAGGCAGGCAATCTCAAAAAATTCCACAAGGTAGATAAGAATTCATAATGGCACACAAAAAATGGGTGGTACGCAGTGCTGACAAGGAAAAGGCAACGCTGCTCAGCGAAAAATTCAATATTGACCCATTTATCGCATATATGCTCACGGCAAGGGGAATGGACGATGATTTAACAGTTTCAAGTTTTCTTTCAGACTCATACGAAACGGTGTCGCCGTTTCGCTTTGCCGATATGGAGGAGGCGGCGTTCACCATCGGCGACGCTGTCGATTACGGGGAAAAAATCTGTGTTTACGGCGACTACGATTGCGACGGCGTTACATCAACTGCGCTGCTCGTGTCGTACCTTCGCAGCGAGGGCGCGGATGTTTTTGCATATATTCCGGACCGCGAGGGTGAGGGCTATGGGCTAAACAAGGACGCTATAAAACAGATAAAAAACGAGGGAGCAGAACTGATTATCACCGTCGACAACGGCATAAGCTCCGTTGACGAAGCGGAGTATATCTACTCACTGGGAATGCGCCTTGTAATAACCGACCACCACCAGCTTGGCGACAAATTACCCAGAGCTGAAGCAGTTGTCAATCCTCATCGTGAGGATAACGACCTCGAATTTCGCGACTACTGCGGGGTTGGCGTTGCGTTCAAGCTTATCTGCGCTATGAACGAGGAGGAAACTGCCGACCTTGTTGACAGATACATCGACCTTGTAGCAATCGGCACAATAGCCGACGTCGTTCCTCTTGTTGAGGAAAACAGGGCGTTTGTCAAGCAGGGACTGCACAAAATAAATCACTATCCGCCCCCGGCGCTCGTTCCGTTTAGGGAAACGGCAAAGGACAGGGAGTTTTCCGCAAACGACATTGCATTTCAGCTTTGTCCGCGAATTAATGCGATGGGCAGAATGGGCAGCGCTATGGAGGCTGTCGATTTTTTGCTCTGCGAGGATGAGGATGAATGCCGAAAAAAGTATAATCTTCTCACCGAGCAGAACGCAAAGCGACAGTCAGTTGAAAAGGATATTCTCGAGTCAATCGAGCAGCAGATAGCCCAAAATCCCTCTCTCGTATCTGACAGGGTGATTGTTATCGCAGGCGAGGGCTACCACCACGGAGTTATAGGAATTGTCGCAAGTCATATTCTTGAGCGCTACGGCAAGCCGACATTTATTATAGGAATTGACGATGAGGGCATTGCACGCGGCTCTGCTCGCTCAATAAACGGCTTTAATATTTATGAGGCAATAGGTGCGTGCAGCAACGATTTAATCAAATTCGGCGGACATCCGCTTGCTGCGGGAATCACGCTCACAGCGGATAAAATTGACGATTTCAGACAGCATATTAATGAATTTGCTTACAGTAATTATGACATTATGCCGCCGCAGGAGCTTGTGATTGATTGCAAGCTTTCGCCGCATTACATCAATCTGGAGCTTGTGTCACACATTACGGTTCTTGAGCCTTACGGGGCGGATAATCCAAGCCCCGTTTTCGGCGTATACAATATGACGGTCACTGCAATTTCACCCCTTTCAGACGGCAAGCATACACGGCTTGAACTCGAGAAAAAGGGCAAAAAAATCCGAGTTGTAAAATTTTCTGTTTCGCCCGATGAGCTTCCGTTTTCAGTCGGCGATAGGGTGAACGCCGCTGTCCGCGTGTCAAAAAATCTTTTTGGCGGTAAGGTCTATCTGTCCGTGCAGGCTGTTGATTTGTGTCTGTTCGGAATTGATGACGACAAGTATTTTAAAGAAAAAAACGACTACGAAATTTACAAGACCAGAGGCGTGGCTGACTCCTCGCTTTATCCCGACAGAGCTGTCTGCGCCAGGGTGTACAAATTCCTTCGCGCAAACGGCGGATACCGTCACTCGCTCGACGATTTGTATTTCAGATTTCAAAATGAAATGACTTACGGTCAGCTGATGCACGCCATCAAGGCATTTGTTCAGGCTGGTCTTGTTGAGTATAAAGACAAAATAACTCTTAACACTAATACAGGCAAAGTCGCACTGGAGGAAACCCCTGTGCTTAAAGCTTTAAAAGGAAGACTGAATTGAGTAACGAAGTAAACAAAACGGAATACAATGACCGATTTGATGAGTTTTTTGAAGAGGTCAAAAAGAATTCCTATTACGACAGTGAAAAAATTTATAAGGCGTATTCAATAGCTCGCGACGCTCACAAGGACCAGCGCCGCCGCAGCGGTGAGCCGTATATTATGCACCCGGTTGCAGTTGCGCAGATTTTGTTTGAAATCGGTATGGATAACGAGTGTATTATCGCTGCGCTCCTTCACGATGTTGTCGAGGACACACAGTATACGGTTGACGATATTAAAAAAGAGTTTGGCGACGAGGTTGCGCTGCTCGTTGACGGCGTAACAAAGCTTACTCAGGTGTCGCTTGCAACACGCGAAGAGGTGCAGGCTGAAAATGTGCGCAAAATGTTCATTGCGATGAACCAGGATGTGCGCGTTGTTATTATCAAGCTTGCGGACAGACTTCATAATATGCGCACACTTGAGCATATGCCTCCGCACAAGCAACGCGAAAAATCGCTCGAAACGCTCGAGATTTATGCGCCCATTGCGCACCGTCTCGGTATCCGTGCGTTCAAGGAGGAGCTTGAGGACCTCGCCGTTCGCTACCTTGACCCCGTTGCGTATAACGAGATTGAAAAATCAATTATGATGAAACGCGAGGAGGGCGAGGCGTTCCTCAAGGACATCAAGACGCAGCTTGAAGAAAAGCTGTCGCCGCTGATTAAGAATGTCAAAATTACCTCGCGCGTGAAATCCGTTCACGGTATCTTCCGCAAGGTTTATATCAAGGGCAAAACCTTTGACGAAATATATGATATTTACGCGGTGCGTATTATTGTCGACACAATGATTGACTGCTACAACGTACTTGGCATTGTGCACGATATGTTCCAGCCGCTTCCGGGCAGATTCAAGGATTACATCTCTACGCCTAAACCGAATATGTATCAGTCGCTGCACACCACTGTACTGTACAAGGGCGTTCCGTTTGAAATTCAGATTCGCACCAAGGATATGCACAAAACGGCTGAATACGGTATCGCTGCGCATTGGAAATACAAGCTCGGCAAGGGCGGCAAGGACAAGCTTGACGAGTCGCTCAAGTGGATTAATACTCTTATTGAAAATGAAAACAGCGACGACAAATCCGAAATTATCGCCAATATCAAGGGTGACCTTTCGATTGACGAAATCTATGTTTTCACACCGCGAGGCGATGTAAAGTGTCTGCCGAAGGGCGCAACCGTTATTGACTTTGCCTATGCGATTCACTCGGCTGTCGGCAACAGAATGACAGGCGCAAAGGTTGACGGAAGAATAGTTCCGCTTGACACCACACTCAAAACGGGACAGATTGTCGAGGTAATTACCTCAAATCAGCAGGGCAAGGGTCCGTCAAGGGACTGGCTCTCAATTGTCAAAACAAGCGAGGCACGCTCCAAAATCCGTTCGTGGTTCAAAAAGGAACGCCGCGAAGAGAATATTGTCGAGGGCAGAGCGGCAGTAGAACACGAATTCAAAAAGAATTATATCCGTCTCAGCGAGGACGACTACAATAAATTCCTGCTTAAAATTGCAGAGCGTCAACGGCTTAACAGAATTGACGACTTCTATGCTGCGATAGGCTATGGCGGTATTAATCTCACAAGGCTTATGCCTGCAATCAAGGACGAGTACAACCGCATTTATAAAGAAAATAAGGTTGACAAGCCGCAGCTTAAAATCAGTAACGAAAGCAGCAAATCCACCGGCGGTGTTATCGTCGAGGGAATCGACAACTGCCTTATAAATATGGCACGCTGCTGCAACCCGCTTCCGGGAGAGCCGATTATCGGCTTTATCACACGCGGCCACGGGCTAACTATTCACCGCCGCGATTGCAAAAACGTGCCTTACGATATTGCAAATTCGCCCGAGCCGGACCGCTGGGTTATGGCAAGGTGGGATTCAAATATTAAGGTCGAGGCACGCTCAACGCTTAATATTTACGCAATTGACCGCGAGGGCGTAGTGCTTGACATCACCACGGCGCTTGCAGGCGCACATATCAAAATCCACGCAATTAACGCCCGTGAGATTAACGACGGCAACTGCCTTACCACAATCACGCTTGCAGTCAACGGCAAGGAGCATCTTGACAGCATAATCAAAATGCTTGGCAAGGTACAGGGCGTATATCATATTGAAAGAACAGAATTATAATGAAAGCAGTTATTCAAAGAGTTAAGTATTCAAATGTAAAAATTGACGGCAAAACTGTCGGCTCCTGCGACAAAGGGTTTATGATTCTTCTAGGCGTAATTGAGGGCGACACAAAGGAGGATGCTGACAAGCTTGTCAAAAAAATCCCGCATCTGCGTATATTCGAGGACGAAAACGGCAAAATGAATTTGTCGTGCCTTGATGTCGGCGGCGAAATGCTTGTTATTTCGCAGTTCACTCTTGCGGCAGACTGCTCGCACGGACGCCGTCCATCTTTTATCGGCGCAGCAAAGCCCGACAGCGCAATCCCGCTTTACGAATATTTTGTTGAGTCGCTTAAGGCAGCAGGTGTCAGCAGGGTTGAAACGGGTGAATTCGGCGCAGATATGAAGGTTGAGCTCGTAAACGACGGTCCGGTCACAATAATTCTTGATTCAAAGGAACTTTAATATGTCTGTAAGATATTCAAGCTTTGGCGATATGGCAAATAACTGCTGCCTTATCGTTGACGATTCCACAAACAAATCAGCGCTGGTTGACTGTACCGAGTACAGCGACAGAATGCTTGAGCTCATCGGTGACACCGAGCTTGAGTATATTCTGCTCACTCACGGCCATTATGACCATATCCTCGGTGCAAAGGATGTGCGCGAAAAATTCGGCTGCAAAATTGCTGTGTCGGCAGAGGATGCGTCAATGCTTACCTCGCCTCGTGATTCGCTTGCCGCATTCAGCGGCGCTGTGCAGAGCAGTGTTCAGCCTGATATTATCCTGCACGACGGCGATGTAATTACTCTCGGCGAAACAAAAATCAAGGTTATCAGCACCCCGGGTCACACAAAGGGCAGCGTGTGCTTTGTGTCGGGCGACAGTCTGTTTTCGGGCGACACACTGTTTCGTATGTCCTGCGGCAGAACTGATTTTCCGGGAGGCTCATGGGAGGAAATGCAGCAGTCGCTCAAAAAGCTGCGCGAGCTCGACGGAGATATGAAAGTATACACAGGTCACGACAGTATCACAAGTCTTGACTTTGAAAGAAAAAATAATATTTATATGAAAACCGTATGATTTTACAGAACATCAACCATGACTGCGGCTATCATACGCAAAAGCTGGCAACTATGTTTTTTCCGCTTGAAAAAATTTCTGACAGCGGTGAAAGCGAGATAGCCGTCACAACTGAAAAGAACGGTGACAGACTGACTGTCAGCGCGAGGGTGTACTCAAAGGAGCACACCCTTTCTTGCGTGTGCGGTGACGATACTGCACACGATTTGTCCGTGTTGATGTATCGCGTGTTGAGCGATGTTACAGGATTTGAACCGCCGTGGGGAATACTTTACGGCGTGCGACCTGCCCGGCTTATGCACGCCACCGTTGAAAAGCTCGGCGAAAGCGGCGCGATAAAAAAGTTTGAAACTGACCTTGTAAAATCGCAAAAAACAGAACTCGCGCTCGAGGTTATGCGAAAGGAAAATGAAATAATTTCGCTTTCAAAGGCTAATTCCTATTCACTTTATGTTTCAATTCCTTTTTGCCCCACGCGCTGTGCGTACTGCTCGTTTGTGTCGCACAGTATCGAAAATGCTGCACAGCTTATTGAGCCGTATGTTGACCTGCTCTGCCGCGAGCTTGAGGAGATTGCTGCGGCTGTAAGGGCGCTTTCGTTACGGCTTGAGAGTATCTATTTCGGCGGAGGAACACCCACAACGTTGTCTCAAAAGCAGCTTGCAAAACTGTTTTCTGCAATCGAAAATAACTTCGACCTCTCCACACTGCGCGAGTACACCGTGGAGGCAGGCAGACCGGACACTGTAACCTTTGAAAAATTGCAGACAATGCGCGATTTTGGGGTAGGACGCATCAGCATTAACCCGCAGACCTTTAGCGACGAGGTTCGGCGTGCGGCAGGAAGATTTCACACCACAAAGCAGACGCTCGAAGCATTTGACCTTGCACGAAAAGCAGGCTTTGACAATATCAATATGGACTTTATCGCAGGGCTTAAGGGCGAGAGCCTTGACTCTTTCAAAAACGGCATAGAAACAGCGGTATCCCTTGGCGCAGAGTCGGTAACCGTTCACAACCTGGCACTTAAAAGCGCAGCGTATCTTGTGACTGAAAATGAGTTTTTTGATTTGGGTGAAAAAACTCTTGCAGCCGATATGATTGATTTTGCATATAGCAAGCTTAAGGCAAACGGATATGCTCCGTATTATATGTATCGCCAGAGCAAGTCGCTCGGCAACCTTGAAAATGTCGGCTATGCAAAGCCCGGCAGGGAGTGCCTTTACAACATCTTTATGATGGACGAAACTCACAGCGTCTTTGCCGCCGGAGCAGGCGCTGTAACAAAACTCAAGGGCGACTCGTATAATAATATCGCAAGGGTGTATAATTATAAATATCCTTATGAGTACATCTCGAATTTTGACGAGATAATCAGGCGCAAGCAAAGGATTTACGACTTTTACAGTAATATATGATGTTATAATTACATATTAATAATAATGTATTGTCTTATAACTCTTGCAAAAAACTGAATTATGTAATATAATGATGTCAAAGAGGTGTTTTCTATGAAAAATCTTAATGATGTCTTATCAGGTGTTGACGAGGTTCTCAACAGTGCAAAGCACGGCAATTTTGAGGACGTTCTTACCAAAACTAAAAGCTATGCCGAAAAGGCTACTAAAAAGAGCGCAGAGCGTCTTGAAATCTCGAGAAAAAAGATTGAACTGCTCGATTCGCGCACAAAACTCTCAAAGGCTTTTGAACGCTATGGTAAGCTGCAGTACAGTGCCTATATCGGCGAGGAAATCAACGAGGAGGAAGTTGAAAGCGCACTGCAGGAGATTCAGCTTCAGAAAACGCGTGCGGACCTTCTTGACGAGGAAATCGCGGCTCTTCGCGAGGCGTTTGTTGAATCACTGTCCAAAAAAGAGGCGCGTCAGTACGTAAGGCAGGAGAAAAAGGAAGAAGAAATGGCACAGGAAGCTGCCGACGAGGAATAATAAATTTAATATATTGATTAAAGGCAATGCGTTTTGCATTGCCTTATTTTTTTGGTGGTCTGATGAACGACAAAAACAGGTATCTGTCCTCGGCATTCTTGCTGCTTGTGAGTTCGGTAATAGTCAAAATAATAGGAGCGGTGTACAAAATTCCGCTTACAGCGTATATCGGCGCTGTCGGCAGAGGATACTTTGCAAGCGCGTATAATATCTACATTCCGATTCACGCCGTGATTATGGGAGCGTTTCCCGTTGCAATTTCAAAGCTTACAGGCAAGTACAACGCACGCGGCGACAGCGAGTCACTCTCTGCACTTAAAAAAGGTGCGTCAAGGCTTATGCTTTTTGTCGGCATAATCGGTACACTCGTTATGGTGGCACTTGCAGGACCGTACAGCGAGTTCGTTGCAGCGTCACCGAAAAGCCGCGGTACAATATTAGTCCTTGCGCCAACAATTCTTTTTTCAGCGCTTGCCGCATCGCACCGCGGCTTTTTTGAGGGGCTTATGAATATGCGCCCCACAGCCGTATCGCAAACGCTTGAGGCGCTGTTCAAAATGGTGTTTGGACTGATTTTTGCAAGAGTTACAATGGCGTATTTTATTCAGTCGTTCGAGTTGACGGGGCAGGTGCTTGGCACTGCCGTTCAGTCAAAAGGCGAGGCGCTGTCGCTGATTTATCCCGTCACCTCTGCAGCCGCAATGCTTGGTGTAACGCTCGGTGCGTTTGTCAGTTATGTTTATGTGTTTATCTATAACGCCATCAACCGCAAAATGCTTCCGCGTGCAGGCTCAGCGCCCTCAAAAGAGAAGCAAAGGGAACTGCTTTCGTTTTCATTCCCGATAATGATTAGCGTTGCGATTCAAAGCGTATTTCAGTTTCTTGACACGGCTACCGTGCAGTATGCACTCGGACTTGCAGGCACCGATGTGCTGCAGGCTGCATACAGCAAAAGCATTTCTCTTGCCGACGCACAGACTTCTGATACAGTTACATATGTTTACGGCCTGATGAGCGCAGCGCTTGATTTTAAAAATCTTATCCCGGGAATAACAATGGCGCTCGGTGTGTGTGCAGTGCCTGCAGTCAGCGCCGCAATGGAGCAAAAAAATGCTGTAAGACTATCTGACCTGATTAACGAAATTTATAAATATACTATTTTGCTGTCGGTGCTCGGCGGAGTGTTTCTTGCTGTTTTCAGCCGTGATGTGCTTGATTTATTTTATAAGAATTCGTCGCCTGACATTCCTGTCGGCTGCGACAGACTTGTCACTTATTTTGCACTTACCGTTCCGTTTTACTGCCTTGCGGGGTCGGCAGTGTTCTGCGTTCAGGCAATCGGAAAAGCCGAAAAGAGCATAACACCATATATTGTGTCCGGCGCTGTTCGCTGCTTTTTGAATATTTTGCTTATCAAAGATGAAAAATTTTTGCTTTTCGGAGCAGTGATTTCGGGAGCGGCAGGGTATTTTATAATGGCAGTGTGGAATATTATAATTGTAAAAAAATACACAAAAACCAAATTTGAATTCAAAAAAGTTATATTTGTGCCGAGTATTATTGCAGCAGTAATGATAATTCTTTTACAAAAAATGTATAATCTGCTCGAAATTACAAATAATTCAGTTTACAATTTATTGATTGAATCAGCCGTTTGCGCAATACTTTTCTGTATATTGTGCTTTTTGTTGAAATCACTGAATTTTAAGGAAATTTTTTGTATTTTATCTACCAAAAAAAATCGCTCAAACACTTGCAATTAAAGGAAAAATAGTGTATTATTATCAAGGTAGCTATAGGCTGCCTACACAAATTCTTCAGAAAGCGAGTACGGTTGTGTCTATTGATTTTGAAATAAAAGATAGATATAACTTTGATGATTTTCTCAAAATCATCACCGCCCTTCGTTCACCTGAAGGCTGTCCGTGGGACAGGGAGCAGACGCACGAATCAATAAAGAAAAATTTTATTGAGGAAACCTACGAGGCTATCGAGGCTATTAATAAAAAGAATCCCGATATGCTTCGCGAGGAGCTTGGCGATGTGCTCCTTCAAATTGCACTTCACTGCGAAATGGAACGCGAAAAGGGCAGTTTTGATTTTAACGATGTTATACACGATATTGTGTATAAGCTTGTTATCCGTCATCCCCATGTTTTCGGCGATGTCAGGGCGACAAACGGCGAGGAGGCGCTCGCAAGCTGGGACAGCGCAAAGGAAAAGACAAAGGGCAATCGCAGCGTCAGCGACGCTATCAACAGTATTCCCCGTGAGTTCCCTGCACTTATGCGTGCGCAAAAGGTGCAGAAAAAGGCTGCAAAAGCAGGCTTCGACTGGGATGATTGCGACGGTGCTGTCAGCAAGCTTTATGAAGAAATGGACGAGTTAAAAATAGCTGTGACTCACGGCGATAAATCAGAGATTGAGGATGAATTCGGCGATGTTCTGTTTTCAGCGGTAAATATTTCGCGTTTTCTGAAGGTGGACAGCGAGGAGGCGCTCACCGGCGCAACCGACAAGTTTGTTTCGCGCTTCAGAATTGTGGAAAAGCTTGCCGAGGAAAACGGCGTCAATATGAAAGAAGCCTCAATTGAAGAGCTTGACGCACTGTGGGACAAGGCTAAGAAAATAAAAAATGCGATTTAATCGCAATGGAGGAAAGATTATGAACAAAACTGATCTCGTAGCAGCAGTTGCTGCAAAGGCAGAACTCTCAAAGAAAGACGCAGAAGCAGCAGTATCAGCTGTATTCGGCGCAATCACTGACGCTCTCGCTGATGGCGACAAGGTTGCTCTTGTTGGCTTCGGTACATTCGACGTTAAAGAGCGTGCAGCTCGCACAGGTCTCAATCCTCGCACAAAGGAAAAGATTGAAATTCCTGCATCAAAGGCTCCTGCATTCAAGGCAGGCAAGGCTCTCAAGGATGCTGTTAAATAATTGAATTTAACTTTTCCACAAGGGGTTGCGAAAGCAGCCCCTTTATTCTTAAGAAAGGGCAGCGCTTATGCGACTTGACAAATACTTAAAAGTTTCGCGTATAATCAAACGCCGCACCGTAGCCAACGAGGCTTGCGATGCGGGCAGGGTAGAGGTTAACGGACGGGTTGTCCGCGCCTCGTACGACGTGAAGGTTGGCGACAAAATAACCGTGTCGCTCGGACAGGGCAGCCGTTCGTTTGAGGTGCTGGAGGTGCTCGAGCACGCACTCAAGGACGACGCCGCAAAAATGTATAAAGAAATAAAGTAACAGGGATGCCGAAAGACATCCCTGTTACTCTGTTATTGACCTTTTTTGAATTATTTTTTTGGGTGACCTCAACCCGTGCGTGCAGAAGCTCCGCTTATTGATGAGTCACGTTATACCAGTCGCGTTCCGCAACGTGAATCAAATCATTTGGAGTGTGGATTTCGGTCTTTTCGTAAACATACGACATAGCCTGCGTTATTCCAAACAGAATCATCAGAATAATAATCTGCTTCGGCGAGTTGAAAATATAGTCCGTCAGACCGAAAAGCAGGTACGAAATAAGGCTTGCAAACATTGCAAATACAAGGGTTATGCTCTTTGAATTGTTTGAATTTATTTCGAGCAGCTTGCCCATTGCGCAGATGATTGCTGCGGCTAAAAGTCCTACTCCGACAAGTCCGAGTTCAACCCAGATTTCAATTACAAAATTGTGCGAATGAGGTTTATTAAGGTGGTAAATTCCTTTAAGAATCATTCCTGACTGCTGCATTCCGAAGCCCGTGCCGAAAACGAAAGCCCAGAAATGATGCACGAGAAAGTCAATCATACTTCTCCAAATCTGCATATGTGCGATAGAGGACTTGATTGCCTCCTGACCGTCGACAGTTGCGATGGTGGATTCAATTGTGTCGTGCTTTAAAAACGATATAATCCCGTATCTTGCAAGCATTGCAGGAACGATTGAAAGTCCTGTAGGAACAAAGACTTCAAGCAGCTTTTTGGAGTGGCGTCTTATCTGGATAATAAACAGTGCAATCCACGCCGCTATCATAATAAAGCAGCCTGCGCGGCTCTGCGATGACGCCACGCCTATGCTTATCGCAACTGTTGAAATAAAAACAAGCGTAGTTGTCTTTTTGCTTGCAGCGTTGATAAAAAGATAGATTGCAAGCGGGAACGCAAACACCATAAATGTTGCAAGCAGATTTGGATTTGAGAAAAATCCGCTTGCCCGCGACACCCACATTTTAGTCGAAATATCAAACGGCATTGCGGAGTAAACAAGTTTGTCAAGCGCGCTGTAAAACGGTGTGGGAACAACTGCCCATTTTGGAATTATTCCGTTAAAATTCAGCACGAAGGTGAGCATCTGCAGTCCTGCTACAGCGCCGTTGACTGCGGCTGAAGCAACAAGCACCGTTATTACTTTTTTGATTTTTGCCTTTGTCCTTGCAAGGTTATAAATCATAACCTGAATCAGAAATACTGCCCACCACAGTCCGGCGCAGCCGAGCGTGTCAAGCTTTGTTTTTGACCAGATTACCGACAAGAGCATATAACCCATCAGCGCGAGCTCGATTTTGCCGACTGTTCCGACCTTTGCAAGTCTGCCCTCCTTTGTCCATTGCCGCTTAAAAATAATAAACGCGGCGAACAGAATGAAAGGGCTAATATATTCGGGCAGAATAAAAAACGAAAAAAGCGAAAACAAAAGCCAGTACCACGCAGGATTGCTTTTATACTTCTCTTTAAAGCTGCCCTTTTGAATAATATCACTATCCATTTGATTCCCATCCGTAAAAATAAAATTTCAGAATGATTCATTTTTATACTACAATAAAATATTGTAGTTTGCAAGATAAATATTTTTGCGAAGCCAAGTTTTTTATTATTATTTAAATTAATGTTGCAATATTTAAAATAATATAGTATAATAAGTAGCGTTAATTTCTTATAAAGGAGATTATTTATGAGCGATAACAATAAAGAAAAAGAACTTGAAGAGCTCGAAACCGAAAAAGTCGACGGCGAAATCAAGTATGAGGAAAACGACAACTGGGAGTTTGAGGCAACGGCTCACACGCTCGAAAACACTCTTGTTGACGACGACGAGTTCGAGATAACTCTTCCCGAAGAGATTTCCAAAAGGGAAGAGGCTCCGGCAGAGTCGGCAGACGAGCCCGAAGAGGCGCCGATAAAGGAAGAGCCCAAAAAGTCATCGGCAAAGTACGAAACGAGGGAAAGACCGAAGGCTGTTGAATCCGACAAGGACGACAAGGAGTCAAAATCATCTTCCAAGGCAAAGACAAAGGGCAGAAAGAACACCTCAAAATTCATATGCGGAGCGCTCGTTGCACTTATTATTGCAATAGTTCTCGGCGTGTTCGGATGGCGTTACTACACGCAGCCAAACTACGAGGAAAAGATGAACTACGGTAACGTAGCCCTCACAGTCGGAGATGAAAAGGTCTCAATCGGAATGTACAATTATTACTACAATTCAATTTATAACAATTATGTTCAGTACGCGCAGCAGGGTTACTATCAGCTTGACACCACCAAGGATTACACCAAGCAGAAAACAACTAATGCCAAGGGCAAGCAGGTCACCTGGGCGCAGATGTTTGAGGACGACACCGTCGACAGACTCCAGTACATTCTTGCTTTTTATCAGGCTGGCACCGAAAAGGGTGTAACGCTCACCAAGGAGCAGCAGGAGAGCATTGACAGCAATCTTGACGACCTCAAAAAATCTGCAAGCGACAGCGATATGTCTGTTAACGAATACATCTCCGAAACTTACGGCGAGTACTGCGGACTTGCTACAATCAAAAAGATGCTCACTCAGGCATATATTGCAAACAATTATTACAGACAATATATGATTGACAACCGTGCTACCGAAAAGGAGATTAACGACTACTACAAGGAGCACAAGGACGATTACACACAGATGAAAATCGGTTACATTCCGATTCCTTATAACGCCGATGACGCAACGGCAAGAGCAGCTGCCGAAAAGAATGCAAAGAAATACGCAAAAGGCGTCAAGACTATTGAGGACTTAAAGCTTGCAGTGCCGAAGGCTTGCAAGGACCTGATTAAGCAGTATGTTTCGGCAGGCTACTTTGAGGACGAGGAGTCCTGTGCCGAGGCGCTGGCAGGTCAGCTTGAAATTGACCTTATCAAGAGCGATACCTCCTTCCCGAAGGAAGGCATCGAGTGGGCGTTTTCGGACAAGACCAAGAAGGGAACAGCAACTACAATTACAGATACTGACAATGCAGTTGTATTTATCCTTCTCAAGCTTTCAGACCCGAAGGTTTCAGACGACGAAACTTATTCCGTAAGACACATTCTCATCACTCCCGAATCCGATGAAAAGGACGAGGACAGCGAGGACGAGCATGAAGAAAAAACTCCAAAGTACACCAAGAAGGCTTGGACGGCTGCCAAAAAGAAGGCTGACAAGATTCTGGCAGAGTACAACAAGGGCGACAAAACAGAACTCGAGTTCGCAAAGCTCGCCGAGGAGTATTCGGACGACACCGAGTCGACTTCAAACGGACAGAGCGGTAACTACGGCGGACTTTACGAGGGCGTATCGCTCGGTCAGATGGTTCCGAATTTTGAAGAATGGTCAACCGACAAGTCCAGAAAATACGGCGACACGGGTATAGTTAAATCGGACTACGGCTATCACATTATGTACTTTATCGAGGACGCGCCTTATTACATCCACGAATGTGCCGAGGCGGTTGTCAACAAAAAGGGCGACGAGTTTATTGACAGCGCAGAGGTTAAAAAGAGTAAGTCAGTTATGGCGAAAACCACTGTTGCAAAGCCCGAGGAAGCAAGCGACAGTTCAGACGCTCAGACTGCCGCAGACGCTCAAAACTAATTAATAAAATACACAAAGGATGAATAAAAATGGCTAAAGAAGAAATCAAAGAGGGTAAGGAGTCGCTTACCAAAGAGGAAAAAAAGGCAAAGAAGCTCGAGGCTAAAAAGGAAAAGGCTGAAGAGAAGAAGGCTGAACTTAACAAAGAAATCGACGAAATCAAGAGCAGGATTCTTGAGGAAAAGGATGTCAAGGAGAAGGAAAAGCTCCGCAAGCAGCGCGACGACCTTGTTGCACAGCTTGACAGCATCAAAAAGAGCAAGGACGGTATGACAATTCCGATGGCTCCTTCAAAGAAGCGAGGCATTAAGGCTTGTGTTGCTATCGTTGTTGTAGTTGCGCTTATCTGCACTTATATTGCAACAGGCACCGCGCGCTACGGACTGTTTAGCTATTTCGGTGTTCCGCAGTCAACACTTACCGCATATACAATTACCGACGGCGACGGCGAAACTCACAGTGTGAAGGTCAGCACATATAACTATTACTTTGCACTTTACTACAACAACCTTCGCTCACAGCAGGAGCAGTATTCACAGTACAATGTTGACCTTGGCGAAAATGCGGTTGACTTTGACAAAAAGCTCAAGGACCAGACCACAACAAACGATGACGGCGACACAGTTACATGGGCGCAGTTCATCCGTGATGAGGTTATGGAAAACATCAAGAACACTTATATGTATTACTACGAGGCTGTCAAAGCTAACGACGGCAAAGAGCCTGAAATCACTGACGAGCAGAAGGACGAGCTCAAAGAAACTATTAAAAATTACAAAGAAACTGCAAACAAAGAAGGCTTCACAGTAAGCGGTTATCTTACTGCAGCACTCGGCAAGGGCGTCAACGAAAAGGTATTCAGACGCGAGGCAAAAATCAGCTACATTTCCGAGAATTACAAGACAGAGCTGCAGGATAAGCTCAACGACACAGAGTATTCAAACAATGAGTACAATAAGTACAAGAAAGAGCATAAGGACGACCTTGAGGTTGTTGATGTAAAGTATTTTGAGTGCGACAGTGCAGACGATGCAAAAGCATTTGTGAAGGAACTCGCATCAGACGGCTCAAACTTTGCAGAGCTTGCGTCAAAGTACACAAGCGACGACAACAAGTTTGAAAAAGAGGCTTATAAAGACCCGGTTGAAACTACTTATACTGAACTTACACGTTCAACCCTTCAGCAGCTCGGCGCGGCAATTGCACAGGCAGACGAGCACGACCACAAGGATGGAGAAGAGGAAGAGGAGCACACTTATTCCGGACTTGACTGGATTTTCTCTTCAAAGCGCAAGGAAGGCGATGTAAAGCGCGTTTCAACATCGGTTGTTTATATGCTCAAAAAGGCCCGCATTTCAGATACAAAGACAGTTAATGTTCGTCACATTCTTATCTCTCCGCTTTCTGATGAGGAGCGCGAGGAAGGCAGCAAGCAGGCGACAGACGCTACCAATAAGCAGTGGAAAGCAGCCGAAAAGAAGGCAAAGAAGATTCTTGCTGAATACAACAAGGGCAAAAAGACCGCAGAGGCATTCGGCGAGCTTGCAAAGAAGAATTCAACCGACAGTAATGCTGACGACGGCGGACTTTACGAAAATGTTACACCTAACACAATGGTATCAACCTTTAACGCTTGGTGCTTTGACTCTGCCCGTAAGACAGGCGATACAGGCATCGTAAAGACCGAATACGGTTACCACATTGTTTACTTTGAAAGCGTGGGCAAGCTTCCTGTATGGAAGTACACTGCACAGCAGGCTATGGCTTCAGAGGACGGCACAAAGGCAACCGAAAAACTCGAAAAATCATACAAAATCAAGGAAAACTGGCTCGGCTCACGCTTCTTTGAAATTGATACTGATATTGATTACTAATTATGCCATTAACACCCAGAAATAAAGAAATCGAACAGCTTAAAAAAGAGAACGCACGCCTTAAAGCCGCACTTGGCGAGGCGGAGTTTGAGTGTCAACGGCTCGAGATTATCAATTCAAATCTTCAGGTGCAGCTTGAAGAGAGCAACCGCGAACTTGAAAAGAATATTGAGGTTCTGCAGAGCTTCAAAAGCGACATTGAAAATCTTGTGGTCAACCTTAAAAACGCTGAAAAGATTTCCGAATAAAGTGTTAAATCTCCCGGGTAACGCATATTGTTACCTGGGAGATGTTTTTATGTCAGACGAATTCAGCAGAAAAAAGCATACGCTCTTTATGGCTAACCGCGAAAGCGCGGAAATCGGTGGAATAACGGATGTCGAGGCGTTTAACGAAGAAGAAATTGTCGCAGTATCAGACTATGGCGAACTGCTTATTAAAGGCTCGTCACTGCAGGTGGAGGCTCTTGAGCTTGAAAGCGGAGTGCTTAAAATAACGGGTAACATTGCCGCCATTGTCTACTCTGACAGAAAGACTGAAAAAGGCCTTTTCGGGAGGCTGTTTTCATAGTATCAATTATTCTGCCGTTTTTTGTTCTCGGGCTTTTGTGGGGGACGGTTTACGATTTTGTTACAGCCTTCGGCAAAGCTTTGCGGCTGGGAATTGTTCAGTTTCTGCTCGACGTCTTGATGATGTCAGCTTTTGCTTTTTCGTTCTTTTCGCTGCTTATCGGATATAACAAAGGGCAAATCCGTTCGCTTTTACTCGTTGCATCTCTTATCGGTTTTGTTCTCTATATTTGCACCGTTCATCGCGTTTTGGAACGAGTGTTTGACAAAATTCTGAAATTCTTTCACAAAAGAGTAAAAAAACTCACAAATTCTTTAAAAAACTGTAAAAAAAGTTAAAAAATGTGTTGCAATTTATATAGTATATATATTATAATATATTTATTACAACACAAGGGGTAGTACTGATGGCTAGAATTAAGCAACAGCTGGCGTCTAAAAACTGGAGCAAAATTCTGATAACCGCAATCGTAATAGTTGTGGTTTGTCTTTGTGCTTTTTCGCTGATTAAAAATCAAAGCGACATCAGCAGACTCAAGGCGCAGGCTGCCGAATATGACACACAGTACGAGCAGCAGGTTGAGGATAACGAAAAAATCAAGGCAATCCTTGACTCCGACAGCAAAGACGAGTATATTGAACAGAAGGCTCGTGAAAAAGGATATGTAAAAGACAACGAGGTTGTTTTTTACGACATTTCAGATTAAGTCAGATTAAGACGGTTTGATGACCGTCTTTTTTTATGAACTATTTGTGGGCAGAAAGACTATGGCAATTAATATGAATTTTAAAATGACCGCACCGTGCCTGCTCGGAGTAGAGGGGCTCGTTGCCGACGAACTCAAAATGATGGGCGCAGAAAATGTCTGTGCCGAAAATGCACGCGTGTTCTTTGAGGGCGATGCGTCAATTCTTGCGCGCGCAAATATCTGTTCCCGTTTCAGCGAGCGCATTCTAATTGTGCTTGACCGCTTTTTTGCCACCTCTTTTGAGGAGCTGTACCAGCAGACAAAGGCACTGCCTTGGTCGGATTTTATCGGCTCAAAGGATACTTTTCCCGTAAAGGGCTTTTCAATCAATTCGCAGCTTCACTCTGTTCCCGACTGCCAGAAAATAATCAAAAAAGCTGTTGTCGATTCTCTGTCCGAGGATTACGGTATCAAGTGGTTTGATGAAAGCGGACCCGTGCATCAAATTCAGTTTTCAATTATGAAGGATGAGGTCACAGTAATGCTCGACACAAGCGGCGCGGCGCTCCACAAACGCGGCTACCGTCCGCAGGGCAACGAGGCGCCTATTCGCGAAACACTTGCGGCGGCGATGTGTCAGTTGAGCCGTCTGCGTCACTATCACACACTTTACGACCCCTGCTGCGGCAGCGGTACTGTGCTGATTGAGGGCGCTTTGCTTGCAAATAATATTGCCCCGGGAATCAACCGTAATTTTGAGGTTGACCGCTGGGGGCTCATCCCCGAAAGCGTGTGGATGAGCGAACGCGAGCGCAGCCACGATATTATAAAAAAAGATACAGACTTTGCGGCATTTGGTTCGGACATCGACCCTCACGCAGTTGAACTCACGATGAAAAATGCCAAAAATGCCCGTGTAGATAAGTTTATGCACATCGCTGTTGCCGATGTAAAGGACTTTAACCCCTCCACTGAAAAAGGCACGCTTGTCACAAATCCGCCGTATGGCGAAAGAATGCTCGACATCCGCTCGGCGCAGGCAATTTATCGCACAATGGGCGAGCGCTTCGTGTCAAAATACGGCTGGTCTTACGGCATAATCTCACCCGACGAGGAGTTTGAAAAAATATTCGGCAAAAAAGCCGACAAACGACGCAAGCTTTATAACGGCACAATAAAGTGTCAGTATTATATGTATTTTAAATAATAGAATTATTTGAACTTTTTACGACAAAATTTATCCCCCTTGCTCTCTATAATGGAGTTGCAGGGGGGATTTTTATTGTTATTTACATAGATGTTCTTTTTGTTATCAATTTTTTCATTACGTTTTTTATTTTGCAGGCAACAGCAAAGTTCACTAAAAAGGAAACAAAGACAAGCAGATTCCTTCTTGCGTCAGCAATCGGAGGAGTGTATTCGTTTGTCATACTTTTCGACCTTCCTACCGTCGTTGTCGCGCTTTCAAAAGCGCTTGCTGCAGGTGTAATTGTCGCGGCGGCGTTTCGCTTTTTGAGGGTGAAAAGCTTTCTTGCAGCTTATGCCGTGTTCTTTTTTACTAACTATGTCTTTCTCGGCATAGTATACGGTCTGACTCTCGCTTTCAAAACGCCGTACATCATGCTTGACAACGGCACTGTTTATGTGAATATCGGCGCACGCGGACTTCTTGCTTCTGCGTTTTTTGCCTATATAGTTTCCTGCCTTGCAGTGCGGATATACAACCGTCGCCTTGCCGCAGGGCAAATATATACCCTGACTGTTGAAAACGGTGGAAATACCGCAAAGCTTTACGCTTTTTCCGATACGGGAAATAAGCTGCGTGAGCCGTTTTCAGATGCTCCGGTAATCATAGCTGACAAAAGGAAGGTTGAAAGTCTTGTAGCTCCCGACAAAGTCCGTATAATTCCGGCGTCTACAGTCAACAGCAATTCTTTTATGCTGTCATTTCGCCCCGAGCGTGTAACCGTGCACACGGCAAACGGTGCGGAGGAACTGCAAAACGTTTATATCGCTCTGTCTGACGATATGCATAGCGACACTTTTTCAGCCATTATCAATCCCGAAATTTTATCTGTATGAGGTGCAAAATGAAGTTACTTAATTTAATCATCAATCTCTTATTTTACAAGCGCTACTGCTATTATATCAACGGTCCCGAAACTCTTCCTCCGCCGCTAACGCGCGAGGAAGAGGAAACTATTATGCAGCAGCTTCGCGAGGGCGATAATTCAAACCGCGATTTGCTTATCACTCACAATCTGCGACTTGTTGTATATATTGCAAAAAAATACGAATCGCCGACTGCTGGCACAGAGGACCTGGTGTCAATCGGAACAATCGGGCTAATGAAAGCGGTCAAAACCTTTGACCCCGATAAAAATATAAAGCTTGCCACTTACGCCTCGCGCTGCATTGAAAACGAGATTCTTATGTATCTGCGAAAGTCGTCAAATTCAAAGGTGGAAATGTCGTTTGATGAGCCGCTTTCGGTGGACTGGGACGGAAACGAGCTGACTCTTCGCGATGTGCTCGGCAGCGAGCCTGACGAAATCAGCGAGGAAATAGAGTACGAGGACGAAAAGCGACTTTTGCGCTATATTGTGTCAAACCTCAACCCAAAGGAAAAGAATATAATGTACGAGCGTTTCGGGCTTGACGGACGGCAGGTGCAAACTCAAAAGCAGCTTGCCGACAAAATGGGAATATCGCAGTCTTACATATCGCGCCTGGAAAAGCGTATTCTCGGCAAAATAAAAGCAGAAATGGAAAAGAAGCTGTAATTAATAAACAGGACGGCAAGCCGTCCTGTTTATTAGTCGTTAAGCGCTCTGTCTCTGAAAAGAAAACTGATGCAGTAAATTGCTGCAAGACCTACAAGTGTGTAAATTATTCTTGCAAGCACAGCGTCCTGTCCGCCGAAAATCCATGCCACAAGGTCAAATTTAAACAGTCCGATAAGTCCCCAGTTGATGCCGCCGATTATGTTGAGTATCAGCGCAACTCTGCCTAAAATCTTCAAAAAAATCACTCCTTTTACAGTAGTTTGTGTAATCGGAGTGATTTTTATTCATTATATTTTTGTTACAATAATTTCCGCTTTGCCGTCAATTCTGTATTCGCCGAAGGACGCCGGAACAAAGAGCGAGTCACCCTTTTTAAATTCAGTGCTTTCAACCTTTCCGCACCCTTCAAGCACAAGAATATGATTGAAGCTTGTGCTGTCCGTTTTGAGTGTGAGCGAATTTTCAATTTCGTATTTATTTACAGTGAAAAGGTCGCACTTTGCAAGCAGTCTTGATTTTTTATTGTCGCCTGTTTCGTGACTTATCGCGTGCTTTGGCGGAACAGTTTCGCTCACCTCAACCGCCCTGTCAATGTGCAGCTCACGCGGCTTGCCGTCTGCACCGACTCTGCCGTAGTCGTACACTCTGTAAGTGCAGTTTGAGTTTTGCTGAATTTCTGCAATCAGCGCACCTTTTCCGATTGCGTGCACAGTGCCTGCCTCAATGAAAAACAAATCGCCCTTTTTAACCTTTACACTGTTGAGCCTTTCAAGCAGCGTACCGTTTTCAATCGAGCTTCTGAATTCGTCTTTTGTGATTTCATTTTTAAAACCGTAAATCAGCTCTGCGCCGTCTGCCGCGTCGAGCACATACCATATTTCAGTTTTGCCAAATTCGTTTTCCACACGGCGTGCGTATTCATCGTTTGGATGTACCTGTACGGACAAATTGTCGCGAGCGTCAATCAGTTTAATTAAAACGGGGAAGTAGGGGAACTTTGAGCAGTCGGTTCCGCAGAGCGTCTCTGCACCGACGGTTTCAATGACCTCGGCAAGTGTTTTGCCGTCGTATTCTCCGCCTGAAACGGTGTTCATTCCGTCCTTGTGGCAGGCGAGCATCCAGCCCTCGGCAGTCTTGTCAAAGCCTGTGTCAAAGCCAAAATCCTCCGTCAGCCTTGTGCCGCCCCAGATGTAATTTTTAAAAACGGGTTTCAGTTTTAGTATTTCCATATTGTCACCTCATTTTTAATTTATTATAATATTATCAAATTTTTTCTTCACATTCAAGTCGATTTCTGTTAAAATAAGTAAGATTGTTACTATTACATAAAAACGGAGAAGTTATGGCAGTTCTTGATGTTCAGAATTTAACACTTTCTTTTGGCGAAAACACACTGTTTGACGGTGTGTCTTTTGACATTAAAGAAAAAGAGAAGGTCGGTCTTATCGGCGTCAACGGCGCAGGCAAGACCTCGCTTTTCAAAATCATCAAAGGCGATTATACTGCCGACACCGGCGCGTGCTTTATCTCAAAAAATGCCACTCTGGGCTATATGGAGCAGCACACCTGCTCTGAAAACAGAACGGTGTGGAATGAACTCGTATCCGTTTTTGATGACCTTATTCAGATTGAAAGCGAGCTTGCCGAGGTTAATTTTAACCTGCGTGAAAACATCGGCTCGCTTGAGGAAAATATCGAGCGGCAGGATTTTCTCACTAACAAATTCAACCTCGACGGAGGACTTACATACAAGAGCAGAACACGCTCTGCGCTCATAGGTCTCGGCTTTGAAGAAAAGGATTTTGATATGCCTACCTCCAAGCTTTCAGGCGGTCAGCGCTCCAAACTCATACTTGCAAAGCTCCTGCTTTCAAAGGCTGATTTTCTGCTTCTCGACGAGCCGACAAATCATCTTGACATCAAGGCGGTTGAGTGGCTCGAGGGCTTTTTGAAGGACTTTTCAGGCGCAGTTCTGATTATCAGCCACGACAGATATTTTCTTGACAAAATCACGACCAAAACAGTCGAAATTGAAAACGGAAAGTGCCGTTCCTACAAGGGCAATTACTCTGAATTTCTCGTCAAAAAGGCAGCCGAGCAAAAGGCTGTTGAGGAAAAGTATGAGAATGATATGAAAGAAATTGAGCGCCTTGAGGGCATAATCGCCCAGCAGCGCCAGTGGAACAGAGAAAAGAATATAAAGACCGCAGAAAGCAAAGAAAAGGTTATTGAGCGAATAAAGGCGCAGCTTGTAGTGCCGGACAAAATGGTGGAAAAAATACGCTTTGATTTCACACCCAAGGCAGTTAGCGGCGAGGATGTTCTTGATGTGAGCGAGCTGTCAAAGCACTTCGGCGAAAAGAAAATTTTTGACAGCGTTTCGTTTGGAATCCGCCGCGGAGAAAAGGTGTTTCTTCTCGGCGATAACGGCTGCGGCAAAACAACTCTGCTCAAAATATTGATGAAAGATTATTCAGCAGACGGCGGCTCGTTCAGGTTTGGTACTAATGTTTTTTGCGGATATTTTGACCAGGTGCAGGCAAAGCTTGACCTCACCAAAACAGTGCTTGAAGAGGTTTGGTCGAATTTTCCTGCGATGACGGAAACAAGCGTCAGAAGTGCGCTTGCGGCATTTTTGTTCAAGGGCGACGACGTTTACAAAAATCTGTCCGAATGCTCTGGCGGCGAAAGGGCGAGAGTTGCGCTGCTCAAGCTAATGCTGGGTAAATTCAACTTCTTGCTGCTCGATGAGCCCACCAATCACCTCGACGCCTTTTCACGCGAGGAGCTTGAAAACACGCTTCTTGATTACAGCGGAACAATGCTTATTGTGTCGCACGACAGATATTTTATCAACAAGCTTGCCACAAGGATTCTTGAGCTTTCACCCGACGGAATTAAGGAGTACAGCGGAGATTATGATTATTACATTGAGAAGAAAACTGAACAATTACCTGCTCAAACAAGCGTTAAAACTGACAAAGCGCCTCGTCAAAACGATTATAAACTCAAAAAGGAAAAAGCGTCGCAGCTTCGCAAAGCCAGAACTCGCCTGAAAAAGTGTGAGGAGGAGATTGAGCAAACCGAAAGCGAACTTTCCGAAATCGAGGAAAAGCTCACCTCGGCAGACTACGAGGAGCTGATGAAGCTCACTGCCGAACTCGACGAAAAAACCAAACTGCGCGACGCTCTTTACGATGAGTGGGAAACGCTCACAGAGCAATTGACAGACAGTGAAAATTAACATATAATATTAATTTATGAACAGTAAAAAAGTTGTGATTATCGGCGGCGGCGCGGCAGGACTTTTAGCCGCGGCAGAGAGCGCAAAACGCGGGCTTGACACCGTCATAATTGAAAAAAACAGCCGACCTGCCCGAAAGGTTATGATTACGGGCAAAGGCAGATGCAATGTCACAAACGCTTGCTTTGACATTGATGAGCTTATTTCAAATGTCGTAACGAATCCACGCTTTATGTACTCGGCTTTTTCGGCGTTTATGCCTTATGACACAATTGCGCTTGTCGAGGATATGGGTGTGCCGACCAAAATCGAACGCGGCAACCGTGTTTTTCCCGTGTCGGACAAAGCGGTTGATATTGTTGACGCGCTTGTAAAAAACGCTACAGACAGCGGCGCAAAAATAATTGAAGGCACGGCAAAGGCGTTTCGCTTTGACGGCGACAGAATTGCGGCAGTCGTGCTTTCTGACGGCAGTGAAACAGAGTGCGACGCGGTTGCAGTCTGCACGGGCGGAAAAAGCTACAGCAAAACGGGCTCAACGGGCGACGGCTACACGCTTGCAAAAAGCGTGGGGCATACTGTAACCGAACTCAAGCCCTCACTTGTACCGCTTGTGTGCAGCAATAATTTTGTTCCTGCACTTCAAGGGCTGTCGCTCAAAAACGTTGCAGTCACAGTCTTTGACGGCAACAGCAGAGTTTACAGCGATTTCGGTGAAATGCTCTTCACTCATTTCGGCGTAAGCGGACCGGTGATTCTGTCGGCGTCCTGCCATATGAAAGAGCCCGAAAAAAAGAACTACAAAATTGTAATCGACCTCAAGCCTGCGCTTGACGAGTCACAGCTTGACAAACGCCTTCAGCGCGACTTTGCCGAAAACAATAATAAAGACTTTATAAACTCTTTGTCAAAACTCTTACCAAGGAAGATGATTCCTGTTATAGTAAAGCTGTCGGGCATTGAGCCGTCGGCAAAATGCAATCAGATTACAAGGGAGCAGAGGAAGTCTCTCGTTAGTCTGCTTAAGGGATTTTCGCTCGATGTCACCGGCTTTCGTCCTATCGAAGAGGCGATTGTTACCTCGGGCGGAGTAAATGTCAGGGAGATTGACCCCAAAACGATGAAATCAAAAATCGTTAAAAACCTCAGCTTTGCAGGCGAGGTTATTGACGTTGACGCCTACACGGGCGGATTCAATCTGCAGATAGCCTTCAGCACCGGTTATCTTTGCGGACAAAACATATAAAATTATACTATCCGCTTTTCGACTGAAAGGAGAAAAAATATGATTAACGTTGCAATTGACGGACCTGCAGGAGCAGGCAAAAGCACCATTGCAAAAGCGGCGGCAAAGGAACTCGGCTACATTTATGTAGACACCGGCGCGCTTTACAGAACTGTAGCGCTCAGCGCACAGAAAATGGGTATTCTTGCCGACCTTGACGACGCTGCAGTTGACAAGCTTATCGAAAGCTCAACTGTCGAGATGAAATATATCGACGGCGTGCAGGCAGTCTTTCTCAACGGTGAGGATGTTTCATCGCTTATCAGAACGCCTGAAATTTCTATGGGCGCAAGTAAGGTTTCTGCTATACCGAAGGTCCGTGCGTTTCTGCTTGATTTGCAGCAGAATATTGCAAAAACCAATAATGTTATTATGGATGGACGCGATATTGCAACTGTTGTCCTCCCGAACGCCGATGTAAAAATCTTCCTTTTTGCATCGCCCGAGTGCAGAGCACAGAGAAGATACAAGGAGCTTATCGAAAAAGGCGAAAGCGTTATGTACGAGGATGTTCTCGCCGATGTAAACCAGCGCGATTATCAGGATTCGCACCGTGAAATCGCCCCTCTCAAGCCGAGCAAGGATTCCATTATGCTCGATACCTCCGAGCTCAATCTTGAGGAGTCAATAAGCGCTGTAATTAATACAATCAAGGAGAATATCTGACAATGAAAGAGTTTGATTATTCACAGGTTAAGCATTACCGTCTTTACGGCTTTGTAAAAAAGGTTTTCGCGCCGCTTGTAAAAGTAGTGTACCATGTAAAGCTCAAGGGAATTGAAAACATCCCGCCAAAGGGAACGCGCTACATAGTTGCAATTAATCATACCTGCGCGTTCGACCCTGTTTTTGCCGCAATGAGCAGCGAGGTTCCGGAGCTTCACTTTATGGCAAAGTCTGAACTCTACAAAAACCCAATTGTCGGCTGGTTCATCACCCATATGTATGGCTTCCCCGTAAGACGCGGCAAGGGCGATACCTCGGCTATCGAGTACGGCGAAAAGATTATCGAAGAAGGACACGTTATGGCAATCTGCCCGGAGGGCAAGCGTATCAAGGATAAAAACGGCGTTCCGCAAAAAGCAAAGGCAGGCGTTGCAGTTATCGCCAAGGCAACAAATGCGTCGGTACTTCCCGTTGCAATCTGCTGCAAGGGCAAAATCAAGATGGGCTCCCATGTCACAGTTTCTTACGGCAAGCTCATCTCTCCCGAGGAAATGGGCTTTAACAAGGAGGATTTCGGTCCTCATGACATCAAAGACGCAGCAAATCTTGTTATGGAAAGAATAACAGAACTCTGGGAAGCTGAAGTTGGAAAATAATTATTAATTATGAATTATGAGTTATGAATTTTGGGTCCTGCGGACAGCAATTATAAATGGGTGTGGGCAACACCCACCATTAATTCATAATTTATCATTCAAAATTCCTCATTTTTAAGATTATGATAATTAATTTAGCAAAAACAGCAGGCTTCTGCTTTGGTGTAAACAGAGCAGTAGACCTTGTGTACAAGCTTGTCGGCGAGGGCAAAAAGGTTTGCACTCTCGGTCCGATTATTCACAATGCTCAACTTGTTTCTGACCTCGAAAGCAGGGGAGTTAAAATTATAGATTCGCCGTCGGAATGTCCCGACGGTTATATGATTGTTGTCAGGACTCACGGAGTTGAAAAAAGCGTTATTGACGAAATCGAGAGCAGAAACATTGAATACATCGACGCGACCTGCCCGTTTGTAACAAAGATTCACAACATTGTCAAAGAGCAGGACGACGATACTGTCGTTCTGATTGCAGGCGACAAAAATCACCCCGAGGTTATGGGCATTCGCTCGTACTGCAAGGGCGTTTCTTATGTGTTTAAAAACGAAAGTGAGCTTGATGAAATTTTACAAAATCCCGAATTTGACAAAAGCGAAAAAATAATTTGTGTATCTCAAACGACTTTTTCGCTAAAAGAATGGGAAAAATCCAAGAAAATACTAAAAAAGGTATGTACAAAAAGTAATTTTTTTGATACAATATGTTATGCGACGTCTGATAGGCAGAGCGAGGCGGAGGAACTTGCAAAAAATTCCGATGCAATGCTTATTATCGGCGGTCGCCATTCATCAAACACCCGCAAGCTTTATGAGGTATGCAAGGCATACTGTCCGTCGTTTCTGATTGAAACAGCGGCTGAATTGCCATCGCTTCATCTTGACAGATTTCAGGTGCTTGGTGTCACTGCCGGGGCTTCGACACCCTCGGTAATTATCAAGGAGGTACTCAAAACCATGTCCGAAGAAATTAAAGAAAAGGAAGTTGAAACAGCTTCAGCCGAAACCGTAGAAGTTGTGGAGACAGCAGAAACCGCTGATAAGGCTGCACAGCCTGCTGTCGAAGCATCTGCTGATGGTGAGGCATCCTTCGAAGAATTACTTAACGAGTCTTTTAAGGAAAATGACAACAGCAAGGTAGTAAAGGGAACTGTCGAGAGAATTACTCCCACAGAAGTTTATGTTGACATTCCCGGTAGAAAGCAAACAGGCGTTGTTGCTTTTGATGATCTTAGTTCCGAACCCATTTCAAAATGTGAGGATGTTGTTGCAGTAGGCGATGAAATCGACCTTATCATTATGAAAACTGATGATAACGACGGTGTTCTTAAGCTTTCAAAGCGTCTGCTTGACGCTTCAAAAGGCTGGGAAGAAATCGTTGCCGCCAAAGAAGCAGACGAGATTCTCGAAGGTACGGTAACTCAGGTTATCAGAGGTGGCGTTCTCGTAACCACCAACGGAACAAGAGTTTTTGTTCCTGCATCACTTACAGGTCTTCCCAGAAATCAGAACCTCGAGGTTCTCCAGGGCTGCGATGTAAGATTCAAGATTATTGATGTTAACCCCGCACGCCGCAGAGCAGTCGGCTCAATCAAGGTTGTAACCGACGCCGAAAGAAAGGCACAGCAGGATGCTGCGTGGGCATCACTTGAAGTGGGTCAGAAAATCACAGGTACAGTTAAGTCACTCACATCATACGGTGCGTTTGTTGACCTTGGCGGTATCGACGGTATGATACATATTTCTGAACTCTCATGGTCAAGAATCAAGCACCCGTCAGAGGTTGTTAATGTCGGCGACACTGTTGAGGTTACCATCAAGGCACTCGACGAGGAAACAAGAAAAATCAGCCTCGGCTTCAAGAAGATTGAGGACAATCCGTGGGAGATTCTCAAGAGAGATTATCCCGTAGGTTCAGTTGTTGACGCAAGAATCGTAAGCTTTGCAACCTTCGGTGCATTTGCAAACATTCTTCCCACAGTTGACGGTCTTATCCACATCAGCCAGATTTCCTGGGAGCGAATCAAGGCTCCGCAGGATGTACTTAAAGTCGGCGATGAGGTTAAGGTAAAGATTATCGACATCGACTTTGACAAGAAGAGAGTTTCTCTTTCAATCAAAGAGCTCCTCGACAAGCCCGAGGAAACAGAGGTTATTCCGGAGCTCGCAGTTGACGAGCCCGCAGAGGAGGCTCCGGCTGAAGAGGCAGAGGAAACACCCGCAGTTGAGGAAGCACCTGTTGAAGAGGCACCCGCAGTTGAGGAAGCACCTGCTGAAGAGGCTCCTGCAGTTGAGGAAGCTCCTGCTGAAGAGGCTCCTGCAGTTGAGGAAGCTCCTGCTGAAGAAGCTCCTGCTGAAGAATAATATGATTTTAAGGACTGCTTTGCACCCAAAATTAGCGAATTTTTGTTAGAACAAAGCATACAATCACCGTAAGGCATCAGCCTTGCGGTGATTTTTAATACAGTTATATCGAAAAAGTCGCAATATTTGGCTAACACTATTTTCGCGGGTGCCCCTTTCAGTCCTTTTTTCTTGCTAATGCATTGATTATATGTTATTATA
>CAMPBI010000003.1 GCA_946637545.1 uncultured Clostridia bacterium
CAGACCAGGCTATCGCAGACGCAGCCGCAGCAGTTACAGCAGCAGGCGACCTTCTTGTAACTTCAACTGTTACCGACACCAGCACAATTCAAGCTGCAAGAGCACTTGTTCAGGCAGAGCTTGAAAATGCTGACGACCCAGATGCTGTTGATTACACTGCTCTTAACGAGACACTCGACGCTTTAACGGCTGCAGAGGATGCTACAGTATTCAAGAATAATTCTTATTACGGCGAACTTGAAACAACCGGTTATACATATGCAACAATTGACGAAGTTAACGCAGTTGTTACCGAGGCTTTCTATCAGCTTAAAACAAATAGGAATTATACCATTACTATTAAGGGTGCAAATGCTGCAAGCACACAATTTGAGTACGTTGTAGCAGGTGAGACTATTAACGCAACCGGTTCAACACTTGATGTACCTTATGGAACAGAGGTTAAGATTACTGCTCCAAACGGCAATACAGTAAACTGGTATTACAAGTATACATCAACAAACGGAACGGGCGATAACTACATAGAAAAGTATCTCACAAACGATACGCACATCAGCTTTGTTATTACAGGTAATACAAGCTTCAAGATTAATAATGCAACTGCTCCTGAAACTGACACAAGCATTAGAGTTACATATGCAAATGCCCTCAGAAACAAGGCGTATAAGGTTGAATATGTAACCAAGGATTCAGAAGGAACCGCATCAATCACACTTCCTGAAGCTCCTGCGATTGCTAACTATACCTTCAAGAATTACACAATCGGCGGCAAAGCATACGATGAATTTGATAGCGTTGATATTAGCAAAAACACTGTAGTCATAGCTAATTATGATTATAATAAAGATACTAACGATATTCAGATTACACTTTGCAACTTTGACGATACAACGTATTCAACTGTAGATGTAAAATATAACGATAAAATCGAGATTACCCAGGAAGGTCTTGAAAATGGCGTTATTTACATCAACGGCGAAGAAACCGCACTCGATGGCTACAACTTCAGAGGCAGCGGCGAAATTTATGCGTACACTGCACTCAGAGGAACTGACAGAGAGATTTGGGACGGAATTAGCTATGAAAGAGCTTATGACTGGGATTCACCGGATCTTTACAACACAGAACAGCTTCTTGGTTATGGCAACGATTATACGTTCTTTGCCAGTGAGAGTCTCCATATCTTTACCTACACTCATGATGAGTTCCTTGCTGCAACGGGACAGAATCCTGACGCTGACGATCCTCATACATATATCAATGTTGATGAGATTGACGATAATGGCGCGTCAGTATTTACATCAAAATTCATCAATGCCGGCACAAAGCTGTCAATTGTATCAAACTTTGTGCTTCCTGAAGGATGCGAGCTTGTTGAAGCAGGTATCATTATGAAGGCTGTTAAAAACGATACAATGCCTGACGATGATCTTACTTTCAATACAGTCGGCAAAAATGGTGTAGTTCGTATGAAGTCATCACAGCATACTGTGGGCGGTCAGTTCGTAATTTCACCAATTCAGATTACTGATTCAGTTTTGGGCAACAAGATTAGCGCTAAATATGTTGCATATGTGAAATATGTTGACTCAAACGGCGTTCAGCACGAAACAATGACAACGCCTGTTAAGACATCTATAAATCTTTAACGGGGGTGGCAGATATGAAAAAATACACTGAACCCGAAATTGAGATTCGTAAGTATGCCGTATCCGCGGGCAATGTTTTCACAGAATCAGACCCCAGCGGAAATAACGACAACGACCTTAACAACGACGACGAATACGATTACTTCGGCAATAACTAACACAAGGGCAACCGCGAAAGCGGTTGCCTTTTTCTGTGCTTGCGTTTATTAAATAAATGTAACATTATTGAATTTTAATTTGACATATTATAATTTATATATTATTATAAACAATGGTAATTTATAAACTATCGGAGAACACTATGAACATCTTAATTTGCGGACTCGGTCTTATTGGCGCAAGCCTTGCGAAGACTTTAAAAAAGAATACAAGCCACACTGTTCTTGGATGGAACAGAACCCCGTCTGTTACAGAAAAGGCGCTGCGTGACGGCACTATTGACAGAACGGGCGACATTGACGAGCTTATCGCTGACGCGGATATAACATTTGTCAATTTTTATCCCGATGCGATTGTGCCGTTCATACTTGAGCACAAGGACAGTTTCAAGCAGGATAGTATTGTAACTGATTCCTGCGGCATCAAAACAAAAATTTGTACCGAAATGAGCGAGCAGAAAAACCTTAAGTTTTACTTTATCGGCGCGCATCCTATGGCAGGACGAGAGGTTGGCGGATACGATAACAGCCTTGACAATCTCTTTGATAACGCAAGCTTTATCTGTACACCAAGCGCCGATGTACCGCGCAACAAAACTGATGCGCTTGTCGGACTTGCGCAGGATATGGGGTTTGCCCGTACTGTTGTTACCACCCCCGAGCATCACGACGAGATGATTGCTTTTACCTCACAGATTGCACATGTTCTTGCTTGCTCGTATGTGCTTTCGCCGCTTGCACCTATGCACGCCGGATATTCTGCAGGCTCGTACCGCGATGTCAGCCGTGTTGCACGAATTAATGCTGATATGTGGACGCAGCTTTTTCTTGACAACAAGGAGCCTCTTGTGCGTGAGATTGACGACCTTGTTTCTAATCTTATGCGTTTCAAGTATAACATTGTCAATGGCGACGGCGAGGCTCTTACAGAATTGATGAAAAAGGGTAACCGCATTAAGGAAGAAATCGGATAATGAAAAAACTTACTGTTAAAGTATCGCACGGATACGATATATTAATTGAAAAGGGCATACTTTCCGAATGCGGAAAATATATTAAAGCGGTCAGACCGTGCAAAAAGGTGTGTCTTATCAGTGACACAAACGTGTATCCTATTTACGGTGACACGGTTAAAAAGTCGCTTGAAGGTGAGGGTTACGAGGTTTTCACCTTTGTGTTTGAGGCGGGCGAAAGCTCAAAAACAACCGACACCGTGATTAAAATGGTGCAGTTTATGTCTGAAAATGAACTCACCCGCAGCGACATTGCTGTTGCACTCGGCGGCGGCGTGTGCGGTGATATGGCAGGCTTTGCGGCTGCAATATATCTTCGCGGAATTGATTTTGTTCAGATTCCCACATCGCTTCTCGCGCAGGTCGATTCATCAGTGGGCGGCAAAACTGCCGTTGATTTACCGACAGGCAAAAACCTCTGCGGCGCCTTTCATCAGCCTTCACTCGTTCTTATTGACAGCAATACGCTTGACACGCTCACACCGCATTTTTTTGCCGACGGAATGGCAGAGGCAATTAAGATGGGCTGCATAAAAAGTGAAGCGCTGTTTGAAAAAATTGAAAAAAACAACGCCCGCGATATAATTGACGATGTTATTTTTGAGTGCGTCAGCTTAAAGGCGGGAGTTGTTGAGCGTGACGAGAAGGAGCACGGCGAAAGAGCGCTTTTGAATTTTGGTCACACCGCAGGGCACGCCATTGAAAAGCTGCATAATTTCACTACTGTTTCGCACGGCGAGGCAGTCGGAATCGGTATGGTGATTATTTCAAAAGCGGGTGAAAATAACGGGCTAACCGAGCAGGGAACTGCCGACAGAATTGCAGCGGTGCTGAAAAAATACAACCTTCCCGTTTGCGATAACAATTCACTTAACGATATTATCACGGCTATGAATGCCGACAAAAAACGCACCGGCACGGGCGTAAAATTCGTGTTCATCAGAAAAATCGGCGACGGCTTTATCAACCCGATAGAAAACGAAAATATACCGACCTTTTTCGGAGTGTAAAATGAGTTCAGTCAGAATCGAAAACTCAATACCGCGTGGAAGTGTTACCGTGCCTCCGTCAAAATCTGCGGCGCACAGAGCGCTTATTTGCTCGTTTCTTGCAGGCGGCGGAAGCGTGAATCCCATAATCTCTTCAAACGATATGAAGGCGACCCTGCAGGCGATTGACGCGATAAAAAACGGCAGTGAGCTTTGCGACTGTATTGAGTCGGGCTCGACGCTTCGTTTTATGATTCCTGTTGCGGCGGCACTCGGCAAAACTATTACCTTTGTCGGCAGCGGCAAGCTGCCCGAAAGGCCGATAGGCGATTATTTAAGATTGCTCCCCGAGCACGGCGTAAATTGCAGCAGCGAGGGCGGACTGCCGCTTAAGGTTAGCGGACAGCTTGAAAGCGGCACCTTTGAGATTGCGGGGAATATCAGTTCGCAGTACATTACAGGACTTCTTCTCGCTCTTCCGATTCTTGACGGCGACAGCGAAATTGTGCTGACTACTCCGCTTCAGAGCAAGCCGTATGTTGATATGACAATCGCCGTTATGAAGAGCTACGGCGTAGAGGTTGCCGAAACTGAAAATGGTTATTATGTAAAAGGCAATCAGCACTACAAGGTTCAGAATTTTACTGTTGAGGGCGACTGGTCGCAGGCGGCGTTTTTCCTTGCGGCAGGCGCAATCGGCGGCGATATTACAGTCTGTGGACTCGATTTGAACAGCACCCAGGGCGACAAAGAAATCATAAATGTTCTAAAAAAATTCGGTGCAAAAATCACAGTCGGCGATGGATTTGTCCGCGCTGAAAAAAGCAAGCTTTCCGGTGCGGAAATTGACGCTTCGGATATTCCCGATATGGTACCTTCAATCGCTGTTCTTGCCGCTTTTGCAAACGGCAAAACGGTTATAAGCGGCGCCGAAAGGCTGCGGCTCAAGGAAAGCGACAGGATTGAAAGCGTTGTAACTAATCTGAAAAAAGCAAAAGTTGCCGTCAGTGAAACAGCCCACGGAATGATTATAAACGGAGGAGGCGCCTGCGGTGCAGCGCTTTGCGGCTATAACGACCACCGCATTGTAATGGCGTTTTCTGTTTTGGGTATGTATGCCAGCGGCGTCACAACAATCACCGATGCCGAAAGCATCAACAAATCATACCCCGATTATTTTGATGATTATAACAGCTTAGGAGGAAGAGCAGATGTCATCAGTGACAGGTAAAAATATCAGGCTTTCAGTGTTTGGCGAAAGTCACGGCGAAGCAATCGGTTGTGTAATTGACGGATTGCCGAGCGGTGTAAAGCTTGATTTTGACAGAATATATGCCGATATGGCGCGTCGTGCACCCGGCAGGGATAAGACATCAACACCAAGGCTTGAAAAGGATATTCCTCATATTCTTTCCGGTATGCTCGGCGACAAAACCACAGGCGCACCGCTTGCAATGGTTATTGAAAATACCAACACAAAAAGCGGCGACTACGACAATATTATGACTGTTCCGCGCCCGTCGCACAGCGATTATCCTGCTTACGTAAAGTTCGGCGGTAACAACGACATCCGCGGCGGCGGTCATTTCAGCGCAAGGCTTACTGCACCGCTTGTTTTTGCAGGCGCTGTTGCAAAGCAAATACTTGAAACAAAGGGCGTTACGGTTGGAGCGCATATCAAACAAATCGGTTCTGTCAGCGACACTCCGTTTGACAAAAACGGAGTTACTAAAGAGCAGCTGCTTGACCTTTCATCAAAAAGCTTTTCTGTAATTGACCCCGATGCAGAGGATAAAATGCGCGGTGAAATTGAAAAATACCGCCTTGACCTTGACAGCGTTGGCGGCATTATTGAGTGCGCAGCAGTTGGACTTCCCGTCGGCGCAGGCGGAAATATTTTTGACACAGTCGAGGGCAGGCTTTCGCAAATTCTTTTTGGAATACCTGCAGTAAAGGGTGTTGAATTCGGACTCGGTTTTGACTTTGCAAAGTCAAACGCCAAGGCTGTCAACGACTGCTATGAGGTTGTCGACGGCAAGGTTGCACTCAAATCAAACAACAACGGCGGAGTTCTCGGCGGGATGACAAGCGGCGCACCGCTTGTGCTGTCTGTCGCAATCAAGCCTACACCGTCTATTGCAGCGCCGCAGGACAGCGTCAATCTTCAGACGATGGAAAACACCACGCTTGAAATTAAGGGAAGGCACGACCCGTGCATATTGCCAAGGGCAGTTCCTGTTGTTGAAAGTGCAGTTGCGCTTGGAATTTTGGATATACTTTCGGAATAAAATATAAGGATAAAGGCAAATGGATTTATTAACACTGCGCGGTCAGATTGACGAAATTGACGAACAGTTGATTCCGCTTTTGATGAAGCGTATGAACATATCGCGCGAGGTCGCAAAATATAAGGTCGAGCACGGAATACCTGTGCTCAATGCCGAGCGCGAGCAGCAGATTCTTGACAATGTTGCCGAAAAATGCGGCGAGCAGGGCGACGCTATAAAGACTGTGTTTTCAGCAACTATGGACGCGTCAAGAGCCCTTCAGCACAAGATTATCGGCGGCGGCGAGGAGCTTCGCAGCCTTGTTGAAAATGCACGCAAGGTTGAAAAGCTTTCAACCGACGGTATGCCGATTGCCTGTCAGGGCGTTGAGGGCGCGTACAGCTCAATTGCGGGCGAAACACTTTTCCCCGACACAGATATTATGTTTTTCAAGCAGTTTGAGGATGTGTTTGAGGCTGTCAACAAGGGCAGGGCGCGCTATGGAATTATCCCTGTCGAAAATTCAACTGCAGGCTCGGTACACGAATCTTATGACTTGATTATGAAATACAGATTCTTTGTTATCGGCGCTTGCGACCTTCGTATCGAGCACTGCCTTTGTGCAAAAGAGGGCACAAAGTTTGAAAAAATTGACGAGGTTTACTCTCATCCGCAGGCGCTCAATCAGTGTAACGTTTTTCTTAAGAGCTTTGATTTTACAGGTATCAACTACACAAACACCGCTGCGGCTGCAAAGTATGTCAGCGAAAGCAGCAAAAAGAATATCGGTGCAATCTGCTCCGTAAGAGCGGCAAAAAAATACGGACTGAAAATACTTCGCCGCAATATTCAGAATATCACAAATAATTTTACAAGATTTATTGTGATTTCAAAGGAGCTTGTCATCGATGAAAATGCCGACAAGATTTCACTTATTTTTTCGGCACCGCATACAACGGGCTCGCTTTACAGAGTGCTGGGCAGATTTTCAATGACGGGGCTCAACCTCACAAAGCTGGAGTCGCGCCCGATGGCAAACGGAAAATTTGACTATTTCTTTTACGCCGATGTGCTCGGCAATGTGTACAACGAGGCAACGCTTGACCTTTTATGCGCACTGTCTGACGAACTCGACGAATTTACATTCCTCGGGAATTATCACGAGATAAAGGACTAATTTTATGCAACGGACGAAACGTCACCGCACAAATTTCATATCCACGATTATTGCGCTTGTCACCACGGGAATAGTTGTTGCGCTTGTTCTGATGCTTATTAATCACACCACGCTTGAAATCAGGTTCAACACAATAATCGGCTGGCTTAACAAAATTGATATTGCAGTGTCGCGGCTTGACACCGAGCGCGAGATTCTGATTTGCATTTTTGCGCTGTATATTGCAAAATGCCAGCTTCCGATTCCGATGAGCTTTCTGTGTGCAATTTCAGGTATGGTTTTTCCGCTTGACAGGGCGTTGCTTATTAATACGGCGTTTACCACATTTTTCTTTGTGGTAAAGTATTTTGAGGGCACGTTTATCGGCGGAGGATGGGCAGGAATGATACTCAATATCAAAAAACTGCATTTCATCCGCGATTTGATTCAGTTTAAGGGAACCGGCAATCCGTATATACTTTCGGTCACAAGGCTTGTGCCTGCAATTCCTCTGGGTATGGTTTCAAAATATTACGGCTCAATGCATTATGATATGCTGTATTATATACTGCTCAGCCTTCTCGGCTATGCGCCAAGGCTTTACATTTACACAAAAATCGGTGCGGCTTTTACCAATCCGTTTTCAGTTCAGTTTATCACGCTGCTTATTATTCTGGTGGCGTTTACAGGGTTTTCAAGTTTGATATTCAATGTCTTTTACGGCATCAAGTCAAATCAGATGACGCAGACTCTGCTGATATACAGTCAAAAAGAAAAGTATAAAATTGTGTTATAGGAGATATATTTATGAAAGTAAAAGAGTTAATCACAGCGATTGAAAACGGTCAGTTTGATGAAAACCTCAAGGCTGTTTATGTAACAGACGGCTTTGTGGCAGAGCAAAAGCCCCGCTATACCCAGACTCTCACCGAGTTTGGCGAGCTTTTTGGCTTTGACAGAGAGGTAAGCATTATGTCCGCGCCCGGCAGAACAGAGGTGTGCGGTAATCACACCGACCATAATAACGGCAAGGTGCTTGCAGCGTCAATCAATCTTGACGCAATCGCTGTTGTCAGCGCAAATGACGATAATATTATCCGCGTAAAGTCAAAGGGTCACAAGATGAATGTTGTTGACCTTGCCGACCTTGAGCCGAAGGAGAGCAGATACGGCGATTCAACCACTCTTGTTCAGGGCGTCGCAGCAGGCGTAAAGAACCTTGGCTTTGACGTGAAGGGCTTTGATGCTTATACTACAAGCGACGTTATGGGCGGCTCGGGACTGTCATCATCAGCAGCGTTTGAGGTGCTGCTCGGCTCGGTTATTTCGTATATGTTTAACGACGGAAAAATCAGCGCCGTTGATATTGCAAAGGTTGCGCAGTACAGCGAAAATGTATTCTTCGGCAAGCCCTGCGGTCTGCTTGACCAGATGGCAGCGTCTGTCGGCACTTTTGTTACAATCGATTTTGAGTCAACTGAAAATCCTGTTATTAAGAAGGTTGATTTTGATTTTTCAAAGTCGGGTCATTCACTCTGCATTGTTGACACAGGCGGAAATCACTCCGACCTTACAGATGATTACGCTGCTGTTCGCGGCGAGATGGAGTCTGTTGCAAAGGCGATGGGCAAAAATGTTCTTCGCGAGATTCCGTACGAGGATTTCTTTGCGGCTATTCCGGAGCTTACGGGTAAGGTGAACGACAGAGCGCTCCTTCGTGCAATTCATTTTTACAACGAAAACAAACGAGTTGACAGAGCCGTTGAGTGCCTTGAAAGCGGCGACTTTGACGGCTTCAAAGAGATTATTCTTGAATCCGGTAAATCGTCGTTTGAGCTCAATCAGAATGTTTACACGCCGAAAAATCCGACAGAGCAGAAGCTTTCGCTCGCGCTTGCAATCAGCGAGGAAATCCTCAAGGGCAGAGGCGCGTGGAGAGTTCACGGCGGCGGCTTTGCCGGCACAATTCAGGCGTTTGTTCCGAATGACCTGCTTGATACATACAAAACAACAATAGAAAGCGTATTCGGCAAAGATAAGTGCTATGTTCTTATCATTCGTCCTGTTGGGGGAACACAGGTAATATAATAGAATGAGCTGAAGGCGAGTAACTGATTTGCTCCCCTTGTAAAAAAGGGGAGCAAACAGGTTGTTTATATGAAAAGAGAAGTGTATTATGAAATTTGTATTTATTGTTAATCCCATTGCGGGTAATGAGGACAAGGCGCGAATCTTTAAGAACATTAAAAGTGCTTTTCGTCACAACGACCACGAAATGATTATTGAGGAAACCCGGATGCAGGGTGACGCGCAGCATATCGCCAAACGCTATGCTGACGAGTTCGGGGGTGACTGCGTAGTAGTTGCCTGCGGCGGCGACGGCACAGTTCACGAGGTTGCAAACGGACTTGCACATACCGACACGCCTATGCTCCTTTTGCCGCTTGGCACCGGTAATGATTTTGCCAAAAAAGTTTACGGCACCAAGGATATTGATGCTGAAAAAATTATTTCGCAGTTCGGCTTTTTCGGCGGCGACATTGAATATGATGTAAAGCCGATTGACCTTATTGACTACAATGGCGAAAAGTGCATTAATGTTATGTCGTTCGGGCTTGATACGATTGTTGAAACTATCGGCAGAAAGATGGCTGCAAAAGCGCCGTTTCTCGGGCAGAAGGCTTACACCGTTGCAATCCTTCCTGCCATTATGAAACCGCTTCACTATAACATCAGCTTCGATGTGCTTTGCGTTGACGAAAACGGAAATGAGTACCGTATGGCAGAAAACAACAAGGACTATGTTCTTTTCGCAATCTGCAACGCAAGCTATTACGGTGGAGGCTTTTGCCCTGCGCCGGATTCGGTTCTTGATGACGGGCTGCTTGATTTTGCACTGGTAAACGGTATGGCGCTGCATAAGGCTCTGCCGATTATTCCAAAGTATTCTGACGGCAAGGCGAATGAAAAAACCTGCCCCGGTCTGATTACTAACGGCAGACTCAAAAACGGCAGAATCTGGATGGAGGACGGTTCAAACCTCCTCGGAAACTGCGACGGAGAAAACTTTACATATTCCGACCTCACCTTTAAGGTTGAGGAAAAGGCGCTGAAGCTTTGCTTCATTAAATGACAAAAAAGGCTGATTCACTAACGTGAATCAGCCTTTTTGATAATCTATCGCAAAATAGCAAAGCCCAAATCAATTGCTCCGCCAAGCACTCGGGAGGTTCTGTGCATACCGAGCGTTTCAGTAAGCCACAAAATTATAAGTGCTATCAGAATTGCTATAATCATTGCCTCTCTGCTCATAATTACCCTCCGTTAAAATATTTAATCTAATACTTATTATAAACACATTTTGAAAATAAATCAACCTCTTTTTTATGCAAATTGACAAAGTAAAAAAAATATGTGTTTTTGGTTGAAAAAAAGAGAATATTGATTTATAATACTTATAATATTTAAAATGGGGGAATTTGGGTATGAACCTTTTGAACCTTTATTCGCTTACAACCTCTATTGTGCCGGACAGGTCGGTAGCATTTACCGCAACGCTGATTATCGCAGGACTTTCAGTCGTGCTCGGCGTGCTTGCACTGCTGATTGCAGTTGTAAAGATTTACGGCATAATTGTCACAAAGACTCAAGGAGTAAATATGAGAAAGCATAAGAAAAAGACTAATACAGCCCCTCCCGAGCTCAATTTTGTGAACACACCGCCTCCGGCGCCTGCAAAGCCTGCAGCGCCCGCAGTGTCACAGGGCATCAGCGGTGAGGTTGTTGCTGCCATCAGCGCAGCAGTATATATGATGGAGGGCGAGGGTGCAACCGTTACCTCTATCGCACCTGCAGCGGCAGCTCGTCAGCAGGCGCCAAATCCGATTACAAGGCGCAACCCCTGGGCGTTTGCGGCTATTACGGAGAACACAAGACCCTTTTAGGAGGACAATGTGATGGAAATTTTACAAGGTGTCTGGGAGGTTATCAGGAGTATCTTCCTCAACAGCGGATACGCTTATTTCTTCACAGGCGACGGTGTAAAGAATCTTGTAATGATTCTGTTTGCCTTTCTGTTCCTCTGGCTTGGAATCAAAAAAGGCTTTGAGCCTCTTTTGATGATACCTATTGCCTTTGGTATGCTGCTTGCGAATCTGCCTTTCGCGAATCTCGCGGTGCAGTACCACGACTTGCAGGGCTTTATTGACCTGCTTGCAGGACGGCTTACAGACAGCGCAGGTAAAACGCTTACACCGGGACTGATGGACTTTCTGTATTTCGGCGTAAAAGCAGGAATTTACCCACCGCTTATATTCCTTGGTATCGGCTCAATGACCGACTTTACATCGCTTATCGCACGCCCGAGCTCATTTATTCTGGGCGCTGCTGCGCAGCTTGGTATATTTGTTGCTTACCTCGTTGCGATTGTTATGGGCTTTTCACCGCTTCAGGCAGGCTCAATTGCAATCATCGGCGGTGCGGACGGTCCTACAGCGATTTTTGTAACATCAAAGCTCGCACCCGAAATGCTTGGTACAATCGCGGTGGCGGCGTATTCGTATATGGCGCTTGTACCTGTTATTCAGCCGCCGATTATGCGCGCACTTACCACCAAAAAAGAGCGTAGCGTAGTTATGGGCAATCTTCGCCCTGTTTCTAAACTTGAAAAGATTTTGTTCCCGATTGTAATTACAGTAGTCGTTTCGCTGCTTCTGCCCGATGCGGCAACGCTTGTCGGAATGCTTATGCTCGGCAACCTGCTCAAAGAGAGCGGACGCACGGAGCGTATTGCAAAAGCGGCGCAGAACGAGCTTATGAATATTATCACAATTCTGCTCGGCTTGTCTGTCGGCGCAACAACCTCTGCACAGTCGTTCCTCAACTGGAATACAATCAAAATCGTTGCCCTCGGCTTTCTCGCCTTCGGCTTCGGTACGGCAGGCGGCGTGCTCTTCGGAAAGCTTATGTATATCTTTTCAAAGGGCAAGGTCAATCCGCTTATCGGCTCTGCAGGCGTTTCGGCAGTACCGATGGCGGCACGCGTAAGTCAAAAGGTCGGAGCAAAAGAAAATCCGGCAAACTTTCTGCTTATGCACGCAATGGGACCGAATGTTTCGGGCGTTATCGGCTCGGCAGTTGCAGCAGGTATACTGCTCACACTTTTAGGATAAAGCTTTTAACGGCACGATGCCAAAACATCGTGCCGATTATTTAATAAAGGAATTTTTATGAACAAAGACGCGGTAAAACCGAACAAAGAACAGCAAAGAGTTATTGATACAATTGACGGCCCTGTGCTTGTTGTTGCAGGTGCAGGAACGGGCAAAACCGCCACGATTGTAAAACGTATTGAGCACATTATACGCGACGGCTATGCTCTGCCGTGGCAGGTGCTTGCTATTACGTTTACAAACAAGGCGGCAGGCGAACTCAAGGACAGACTTATCAACACAATCGGCGACGAGGCTGCAGAAATCTGGGCGCAGACCTTTCACTCAATGTGTGCAAGAATGCTTCGCAGATACGGTGACAGGCTCGGCTATTCGCAGCACTTTACTATCTACGACACCGACGACCAGAAGCGTGTTATGAAACGCGTTCAGAAAAGTCTTGGAATTGAGGATAAATTCCTCAATCACCGTTCAATTCTTGCGGAAATCAGTCACGCAAAGGACAGTCTGATAGGTCCTGCAGAGTACAAGGCTACCACTGTAAACGATTTCAGAAAAGCAAAAATAGCGCAATGCTACGAGGAGTATCAGAAGGAGCTGATGCGCGCTGACGCAATGGATTTTGACGATATGATTTACAACACCGTTGCTCTGCTCAAGGAAAATGAGGATGTTCTCGAGCAGTATCAGCATCAGTTTAAGTATGTTATCGTTGACGAGTACCAGGACACAAGCTACGCGCAGTATGTGCTTACATATTTACTTGCGGGCGGCTATCACAATATCTGCGTTGTCGGTGACGACGACCAGAGTATTTATCGTTTTCGCGGCGCCACTATCGAAAATATTATGCGCTTTAAAGAGCGTTACGAGGACGAAGGGCTCAAGGTAATTCAGCTCGAGCTCGCCGAAAACTATCGCTCAATGCAGAATATTCTTGACGCTGCAAACGGAGTTATCAAAAATAATTCCACACGACTTGCCGACAAGCGCCTTCGCTCCTATGCCGGCAAGGACGGCGACAAGGTTGTGCTCTACACAGCAATCAGCGAAACTGACGAGGCACAGTTTATTGTTGACGAAATCAACGAAAGTGTTAAAAACGGCAGGGCATACCGTGACCACGCCGTGCTTTACCGTATGAACGCGCAGTCGCGTAATATTGAAATGATGCTTGCAAAATCGGGCGTGTCGTACAAAATTATCGGCGGCAACAGATTCTTTGACCGAAAGGAAATCAAGGATATTGTTTCGTACTTTGCGGTTATAAATAACACTGCCGACAATGTGCGCCTTCAGCGTATTATCAACACTCCTAAACGCGGTATAGGCGACACGATGTTCAACTATATTCTTGAGATTGCTGCAGTCAACAAAATGACTGCTTTTGAGGTGTGCGAGCACGCTGATGAGTTTGCAAAAACCTCGCGCAGCGCAGGAAAGCTCCGCGAGTTCTGCGACCTTATCAACGGCTTTATCAGATGCGCCGAGGACGGAATGGAGCCGTCCGATTTGCTGCAGGAAATCATTGAAAAAACGCATTATTTTGAATATCTCGACGAGGATGACCCACAAAAAGCAGACAGCAGAAAAGAGAATGTGCAGGAGCTTTCGTCAATGCTCATCAAGTATCAGGAGGATGACGACGAGTTCACGATTTCTGATTTTCTTGAGGACGTTGCTCTTGTGTCGGACATCGATTCATACAACGAGGATGACGACTGCGTTGTGCTTATGACTCTTCACTCGGCAAAGGGACTTGAGTTTCCTGTTGTGTTCATTCCCGGTATGGAGGAGGGAATCTTCCCCGGAAATCAGAGTATGTACAGCGACGAGGAGCTTGAAGAGGAACGCCGTCTTGCGTATGTGGGTATCACACGGGCAAGGGAGAAGCTTTACCTTATTAATGCGCGTCAGCGTATGCTTTACGGCACGACGAACAGAAACATAGCATCGCGTTTTCTGCGTGAAATTCCCGAGAGTGTAACCGAGGACAGAACTGTCAGAGAGCAGCCGAGGTCTTACTCCTTCGGCTCATCGTATTCGGGAGGCTCGGGCAGCTTCGGCACACCGAAAAAGCCGTATAAATACAGCAAATCAACGCCCATCGGCGCGGCGAAGCAGAGCAGCTCTGCAGCGCATCAGTTCGGTCAGGCGGGCGGGGGAGCAGCGCCTTCGGGCGAATCGTATAATGCAGGCGACACCGTGCGTCATAAGTCGTTCGGAACGGGTGTGATTCTGAATGCAAAGCCAATGGGCAACGACACTCTGCTTGAGGTTGCTTTTGACAAGGCAGGCACCAAAAAGCTTATGGCAAACTTTGCCAAGCTCGAAAAACTTTAACAAAAAATCAACTCCTTCATAAGATGTACTAAAGCGATGCTTTAATAACTTATGAAGGAGTTTTTTTATGGCTGATGTACCTATCATCAACAACGCAAACAGCAGAATTAACGAGGCAGTTTGCATCGACACCAAGCGAATCTTTGACTCGTGTGTCAGCAAGGACTGCGCAGAGGATTTAAGAGTTACATTTTACGGTGGGTCGCAGGACATCATCGACAGAGCCGACAGTATCAAAACGCGCGACTGTGACATAGTAGCAGTAAGCATCGATGTTGAGGATGTGCCTTTTAACAGAGGTTACTACAACGTTGACATCAATTTCTATTTCAGACTGCGCTTTGATGTTTACGGCACGCCTTTTGCAAATCCGCAGACAGTAATCGGCTTTACAAACTTTGAGAAAAAGTGCATTCTCTTTGGCTCCGAGGGCGACGTAAAGGTGTTCAAGTCAACAATGAACCGCTGCTCAAATCAGCTTGACCGTCCCGAAGCGCCGCAGTACAGCAATCCCACTGCAAAGGTGCAGGCTGTTGACCCTGTTGTGCTTGATACCGATGTTGTGGATATTCACCACTGCCGCCGTCCTATCTTTACAGCCTTCCCCGAGAGCGTAAGAGATATGGTCGACGACATCAATTTCCGCCCGAATCCGCGCAAGGCAGTGCTTGTAACGCTCGGTCTGTTCTCAATCGTTCAGATGGTGCGCGATGTGCAGCTTCTTATTCCTGCATATGACTACTGCATTCCGGACAGAGAGTGTGATTGCGCAACACAGGATCCGTGCTCAACCTTCCAGAACATCGAATTCCCGGTTGATGATTTCTTCCCGCCCGAAAAGGACGATATTTCAAACATCGGAATCAGTAATAACAACAATAATAACTGCTGTTAAAAACCAAAACAGGCGTCGCTTCGGGCGACGCCTGTTTTTTTATTTTTTCTTTTCAATCGAAGGATACATCCTGCGGTAAAGCGCGTTGATGCGCTTGAAATAATCGCCGTCAATACTGTCGATTGTGTCCCTCGTAGTACGAAAACGCCAGTTTTTGTCGGGCACGCCCGGGATGTTCATTCGCGCGTCGGAGCCAAAGCCGCACATATCCTGCAGTGCTATGATTGCAACATTTGACGCGCTCTGCCATACCGCCTCCGTAATGCATCTGCACGACGGAGAATAGTAGCCGCCCTCGCCCCAGTTTCCGCCACGAAAATGACAGTATTCAAGAGCAAAATTGCGTTCGTCCTCGCTTGCCTCCCAGAGCCAGCCCAAAATTGTGTTGTTGTCGTGGGTGCCTACATAGTTAATTGAATTAGGCACGGCGTTGTGCGGCAGGTGAGAAGAATCAGAGTTTGCATCAAATGCAAACTGCGCTACCTTCATACCCGGAAATCCTGTGTTTGCAAGGAGTTCAACAACATCCTCGCCAAAAATTCCGAGGTCCTCTGCAATAATCGGAGCATCCTCGCCGAAGGCTTCAAACACCTTGCCGAACAAATCCATTTTCGGTCCGTCGAGCCACTCGCCGACCTTTGCAGTGTCGCTGTCGGCAGGCACTGCCCAGTACGATGCAAACGCTCTGAAATGGTCTATTCTGACAGTATCATATGTTTTTAGCGCGTGCGACAAACGCGAAATCCACCACGAGTATCCGTCCTTTTTCATAGCCTTCCAGTCGTAAATCGGGTTGCCCCAAAGCTGACCGTTTTCGCTGAAATAATCGGGCGGAACGCCTGCGACCTTTTCGACCTTAAGAGTTTTTTCGTCAATCAGGAACATCGGCAGATTTGACCACACGTCCACGCTGTCCATCGCCACATAAATCGGCATATCGCCTATGATGGCAACGCCCTTCTTGTTGGCATATTTTTTGAGCTCAAACCACTGCTTGTAGAATATGTACTGCACGAATTTCCAAAAAGCAGCCTCGCTCTCGTAGTCAAAAATATTCCTGATGCACTCAAAGTAGTGCGCGTGCTCGTTTTTCCACTCCCACCAGGGCTTGAAATTCTCCTTTTCCTTGACCGCCATATATACTGCGTAGTCAGTCAGCCAGTCGTTTTCAAGCTCAAAAGCCTTGATGTCTGCGGCAATTTCATCGCTGATGTTCAAAAATGCTTTTTTGAGCGTTTCATATCGCACCTTTGCGGCGAATTCGTAGTCAGCGGTGTACGGCGTGCCGTCGTAAATATTTGCACGGTAAGCCTCCTCGTCAATCAGACCCATATCGTAAAGTCCCTTCGGGTCGATGAACAAAAAATTACCTGCAAAAGCAGACGGTGAACAGTACGGCGAGTTTGCGTCGTCTGTCGGATTGAACGGCAGAACCTGCCAGTAGGTGAATCCCATATCGGCAATTCTGTCTATAAAATGGCGGGCGTTTTCGTCAAAAACTCCCACGCCGTACTCCGACGGCATAGAGCTTATGTGAAGCAGAACGCCTGCACCTCGTTTTTTTAACATACATTTACCACCTTATAAAAAATCCAATACTGATAATACCACTTACTGCACAAAAAATCAATTGTGAATTTTATATATAATAATATAATAAATTAACAAAATATTTATTATTTTATATATTGAATATATATCTTGTATTTGGTATAATAACACAGTACTACTTAAAGTGGATTATTATGGAGGTGATTAGGTGGCTGTCAATACCAGAACGGTGAGCGAAAAAGAGCTTGACGAGCAAAGGGAATATTCACTTAAGGTTTCGGCAGTACTTAATCAGCGTTACACGGACAAGCCTCTCGCTTGCGTAGTTACATACGGCTGCCAGCAAAATGTTGCCGACAGCGAGCATATCAAGGGTATGCTTGACAAAATGGGTTACGGCTTTACAGACGACAGGCAGAAAGCAAAGGTTATAATCTTCAACACCTGCGCTGTGCGCGAGCATGCAGAGGACAGAGTGTTCGGCAATGTCGGCGCACTCAAAAAGTACAAGCTCGCAAATCCCGATGTTGTTATTGCGCTGTGCGGCTGTATGATGCAGCAAAAACATATTGCCGACAAAATTTACAACAGCTTTCCGTTTGTTGACCTTGTGTTCGGCACGCATGTTGTGCACAGGCTTCCCGAGCTGCTTTATAAAGCGATGACCCGCCGCAAAAGAGTTTTTGAGCTTCCGGACGAGGACGGCGTTATTGCAGAGGGACTGCCTGTCAGACGCGACAACGACAGTAAGGCATGGCTCCCTATTATGTACGGCTGCAATAATTTTTGCACCTACTGCGTTGTGCCGTATGTTCGCGGCAGGGAACGCAGCAGGCAGGTCAGCGATATTGTTGAAGAATTTGAAGAGCTTGTCAGCGAGGGCTACAAGGAAATCACACTTCTCGGGCAGAATGTCAATTCTTACGGCAAGGACCTTGAGCCAAGTGTGAGCTTTTCCGAGCTGCTGCGAATTCTTAACGGCATTGACGGCGATTTCAGAATCCGGTTTATGACAAGTCACCCGAAGGACTGCACAAGGGAGCTGCTCGAAACTATGGCACAGTGCGACAAGGTCGCAACGCACCTGCACCTGCCGTTTCAGAGCGGCAACAACAGAGTGCTCAAGGCGATGAATCGCGGCTACACCCGAGAAAAGTATCTTGAACTCATAAATTATGCAAAAGAACTTATGGGTGACGAGCTTTCAATCACAAGCGACATTATTGTCGGCTTTCCCGGTGAAACGCGCGAGGAGTTTCTCGACACTCTTTCACTTGTTAACGAGGTGAAGGCAACGGGACTGTTCACCTTTATCTATTCACCAAGAGTGGGTACTCCTGCTGCAAAAATGGACGACCCCGTCAGCCACGAGGAAAAGGCAAAGTGGCTTGCGGAAATTCTTGATGCGCAGGAAAAAATCTCTGCCGCGCAGATGAAACTCCACGCGGGAAAAACTTTTAAATGCTATGTGGTTGGCAGAGGCAAACTGGGCGATAATTATCTTGCCGCAAGAACAGACGGCAATTTGATTATAGAATTTGTAGGTGACGACGGGCTCATCGGCACCTTTCAGAATATCAAGGTTATTGAGCCGCTTACCTTCGTTTTGAAGGGCGAAATAGTAAATTGTTAACTCAAAGGAGAAAAATTATGAGTTTAGAATCAGTACTCAGAGAACTTGGCAAAGAAATTCAGAAGGACGAGCGCTTCATCAAGCTTCAGGCTTGCGCAAAGGCTAATGACGCAGATGAGGAACTCCAGAAGCAGATGCAGGAGCTTCAGCTTATGTCGCTCAAATTCCAGCAGGAAATGCAGAAGGGCGAGGAGGCTGACAAGGACAGAATCACCGAGCTTCAGACACAGTACCAGGACCTTTATAACGAGATTATGAAGGGCAGCAATATGATGAACTATTCAGTAGCCGCTTCGGAAATGGAGCAGATGGCGCAGTACATCAGCGCAATGATTGGTCTTTTCTTCGAGGGACAGGACCCCGAAACCTGCGAGCCGCCTGCACCGGAGGATTGCACACACGACTGCTCAACCTGCGGCGGCTGCCATTAATTACCCGACAAAGTCGGATTTCATAAGATAAAATCTCTGCTTTGCAAAGAAAAATAATTTGAGAGGGGAAATACAAAATGGCTAAAAAGGGCGAACTGTCGCCGATGATGCAGCAGTACTTTTTAATAAAAAAAGAATATCCCGGCGCGATTTTGTTTTTTCGCCTTGGCGACTTTTACGAAATGTTTTTTGACGATGCCAAAACCGCGGCGCAGGAGCTGGATCTTGTACTCACGGGCAGGGACTGCGGTCAGGACGAGCGCGCGCCTATGTGCGGCGTTCCGTTTCACAGCGCAGACGGCTATATTGCAAAGCTTGTTGCACGCGGCTACAAGGTTGCAATCTGTGAGCAGGTTGAGGACCCCAAGGCAGCCAAGGGCATCGTAAAGCGCGAGGTTATCCGTGTTATTACACCCGGCACAGTGCTTGAAAACAGTCTGCTTGAGGACGGCGTTAATAATTATCTTTGCTCAATCTTCAAAGCGACCAACGAAACGGGGCTTTGTTTTGCCGATGTTTCGACGGGTGAATTTCGCATCACTGTTGTCGGAAATGACGATACCGAAAATAAAATTATAGACCAGCTTTCGGCTTATTCGCCCAAAGAGATTATTGCAAATTCTGCAGCTGCAGGCTTTGATGCGGTGCAGCGCTTTGCCGATTCAAGACTCGGCACTGCGATAGAAACGCTTGACGACACTTATTTTGATTTTGACGCCGCAACAGAACGCATACTTTCAACAATGAAGCGCGAGGAGATTTCGTCGCTCGGTATCGGTCACAGCAAGGCTGCAGTATGTGCGCTTGGCGCAGTTATCGCGTATCTTCACGAAACGCAGAAAACCGACGAACTTGAGGCTCCCGGCGAGGTTGAGTTTTACGAAGAAAGCGACTTTATGTCGCTTGACATCAACGCAAGGCGAAACCTTGAACTCACAAAGTCTATGATGACGGGCGAAAAACGCCACTCGCTTTTGTGGGTTATTGATAACACCAAAACTGCGATGGGCAAGCGTATGCTTCGTACCTGGCTTGAAAGACCGCTTGTCAATGTTGCAAAAATCACCAAGCGGCAGAACGCAGTCGGCGAGCTGCTCGACAATTCCGTTCTTCGCGATGGCATAAGGCAGGAACTTTCGGGCATCAAGGATATGGAGCGACTGCTTTCGCGAATTGCCTACGCAACGGCAAACGCAAAGGAATTGCGTTCGCTTTCATCTGCAGTCGAGCCGCTTCCTGCAATCAAGTCAATGCTTGCCGATTCGTCTGCGGCGCTGCTCAAGGGAGTGCACGGCGAAATTGATTTGCTTGACGACGTCAAGGAGCTGATTAATTCTTCAATCGTTGACGAGCCTCCGTTTTCGCTGCGCGAGGGCGGAATTATCCGCGAGGGCTTTAATTCCGAAATTGACGAGCTGCGCGATATTGTTGACGGCGGCGCAAATATCCTTGCCGAAATTGAGGCGAGGGAAAAGGAACGCACGGGAATTCCGAAACTGCGCGTTTCGTACAACAAGGTATTCGGATACTTTATCGAGGTAACTAATTCCTACAGGGATATGGTTCCCGAGGATTATATCAGAAAACAGACGCTCACAAACTGCGAGCGATACATAACGCAGGAGCTCAAGGACCTTGAAGGCAAGGTGCTCGGCGCGAAGGACAGACTCGTGGCGCTTGAATACGAGGTGTTCACCGCAGTACGCACACAGCTTTCGGGCGAGGCAATGCGTATACAGAAAACGGCAAAAGCAATCGCAACACTCGACACGCTTGCATCTCTTGCCGAAACTGCGGCGGCAAATAATTACTGCTCACCGCAAATCACAACTGACGGCGTTATTGACATTAAAGAGGGCAGGCACCCCGTTGTTGAAACACTGCTCGACGGCGCGATGTTTGTTCCGAACGACACACTGCTTGATTGCGACAAAAACCGATGCGCTATCATCACCGGACCGAATATGGCAGGTAAGTCAACCTATATGCGCCAGACAGCGCTTATTACTCTGCTTGCCCAAATCGGCTCGTTTGTGCCTGCAAAGAGTGCGAAAATATCGGTAGTCGACGCGATTTTCACAAGAGTCGGCGCGTCGGATGACCTTGCAACAGGTCAGTCCACCTTTATGGTCGAGATGAACGAGGTTTCAACTATCCTCAAAAACGCTACTGCAAACTCACTCATTATCCTTGACGAAATCGGCAGAGGCACCTCAACCTTTGACGGTATGAGTATTGCAAGGGCGGTGCTCGAGTTTGCTGTCAAGAAAAAGACGCTCGGCGCAAAAACGCTTTTTGCAACTCATTATCACGAGCTCACCGCTATGGAAGGACTGCTCGACGGCGTAAACAACTACTCAATCGCAGTCAAAAAGCGCGGCGACGACATAACCTTCCTTCGCCGCATTGTTCACGGCGGCGCAGACCAGAGCTTCGGTATCGAGGTTGCCAAGCTTGCAGGCTTGCCGCAAAGCGTTATCAAGCGAGCAAAGGTTATTCTCAAGGAGCTTGAGGCAAACAAAATTGAAATTGAATTTAAAGCAGATGACAGTGTTGTCGAGGAAAGCGACGATATTCAGTACAACTTCAGAACCAACACAACCGAAGATTTGCTTGAACTTATAAAAGCGGTTGACATCAACACGCTCACGCCTATTGAGGCTATGCAAACACTCTACGACCTGAAAAAGAAAGCAGAAGAATTGTAAAAACTGCGAAAGGAGTTGAACACTTTGCCTGAAATTAATATATTACCCAAGGAAGTCTATCAGCTTATTGCTGCCGGCGAGGTTGTTGAACGCCCTTCGTCAGTTGTAAAAGAAATGATTGAAAACTCCGTTGACGCCGGAGCAAAGAGCATCACTGTCGAAATCAAAAACGGCGGCTCAACTTATATTCGCATCACGGACGACGGCTGCGGAATTGCACGCGACCAGATTAAAAAGGTCTTTTTGCCGCACGCCACCAGTAAAATAAAATATTCAAACGACCTCGACAGTATTTCAACACTCGGCTTCAGAGGCGAGGCTATGGCGTCGATTGCCGCTGTTGCCAAGGTTGAGCTCTTGAGCAGACCTAAAGGCGACGAACTCGGAACACGCTATGTTATCGAGGGCGGCGAGGAAAAGGAATTTGCAGACGCCGGCTGTCCGGAAGGCACCACAATTGTTGTGCGCGACATATTCTTTAACACGCCTGCGCGTATGAAATTCCTCAAAAAAGATGTTACCGAGGGCAATTCCGTTGCAGGAATTGTTGACCGTATGGCAATCAGCCACCCCGATATTTCGTTCCGCTTTATCCGCGACGGAAAGCAGACGCTTATCACATCGGGAAACGGCGACCTCAAAAGCACGGTTTATTCAGTGCTTGGCAGAGATTTTTCGTCCACACTTGTTGACGTTGACTACACTGTAAACAATATGCGCGTTACAGGCGTTGTTACAAAACCGTCAGGCGCACGCAAAAGCAGGGCGATGGAGTTTTTCTTCATCAATAACCGCCTTGTAAAATGTCAGACCGCTATGGCGGCTCTTGAGCAGGCGTACAAGAACAAAATTATGGTCGGCAGATTTCCCGGCTGTGTGCTCAACATTGAGTGCGACACATCGTTTGTTGATGTAAATGTTCACCCTGCAAAAATCGAGGTTCGTTTTGCAAACGAACGACCTGTGTTTGAGCTTGTGTATTACGGCGTAAAGTCCGCAATCGAAACGCAGGACACAACAATCGAGGCGCATTTTAGCCAGCGCAAAACAGTTGTAAACAGCAGCGGCAAGCTCGACTTTATGCAAAAGGAAGAGGACAAGCCGCATCAGATGGAATTCAGGCAAAAGAGCAGCGAGGATTTCTGGCAGGTTGTTTCGGCACCTAAAGCACAGGAATCAAAGCCGCAGCAGGCAGAAATTAATGCTTACAGGGAAGCGCTTGAGGATGTTAAAAAGATTTCCGAGGATTTAACTGTTGCTGCACCGCAGAAAACTGTAATTCACGACAAGACACCCGAGCCTGTAAAAGAGCAGGCGCCCGCAACACCGACTGTGGATATTCCCGATTTCAAGGTTGTGGGTGAGGCGTTTAAAACATACATCATCGTTGAGATTGATAACTCGCTTTACTACATAGACAAGCACGCGGCGCACGAGCGTATGAATTTTGAAGCGCTCAAGGCGAGCACCGTTATAAGCTCGCAGGTGCTGCTTGCACCCGTTCCCGTCAGACTGTCAAGGGAGGAGTACAGCGCCGTGCTGAACAACCTTGAGCTTTACTCAAAATGCGGCTTTCAGGTTGAGGATTTTGGCAATTCAACAGTGCTCGTGCGCGAGTGTCCGTCAATTCTTGACGGCGAGGGCGTGGAGGACTTAATTGTTGAAACCGCAGGCAAGCTGCTTGACGGCAAAACAGATATAACCCCCGAACAGATGGACTGGATTTTTCATTCAACATCATGCAGGGCGGCAATCAAGGGCGGCGATACCACGTCACCGTACGAGCGTGAACTGTTTGTTAAAAAACTGCTCTCAATGCCCGATATTCGCTATTGTCCGCACGGCAGACCTGTTATGATTAAGGTCAGCCGATACGACATCGAAAAGCAGTTCGGCAGGCAGGGTTAGTATGAGTAAAACAAAAATCATCTGCGTGGTCGGTGCAACAGCATCCGGCAAAACGTCGCTTGCGGTAGAGCTTGCAAAAGCTCTTGACGGAGAAATAATATCTGCCGACTCAATGCAGGTTTACAGGGATATGACGGTTGCCACGGCAGCCGCAACCGAGGAAGAACAGCAGGGGGTCAAGCATCACCTTCTGCAAATACTCGATATGAGCGAAAGCTTTTCGGTATCCGATTTTGTTGAAAAAGCAGGCGACGCGATTGACGATATCACCTCGCGCGGCAAAGTTCCCATTGTCGCAGGCGGCACGGGACTGTTTATCGACAGCCTTGTGAAGGGCGTGAAGTTTTCAGATGTCGGTATTGATGAAAAATTGCGCGAGGAGCTCGGAAAAAAGTCAAACGACGAGCTTTACGACGAGTTGTGCAGACTTGACAGCGCTGCGGCTGCAGAAATTCACAAAAACAACCGCAAGCGCGTAATCAGAGCGCTTGAACTCTGCTACGGCGGGACAAGCAAAACCGAGCAGAACGACAATTCGCTCAAGGATAAAAGTCCCTACGATGCGTTTTACATCGGTATCGGTTACAGGGACAGGGAAAAGCTTTATGCACGCATCAACAGGCGTGTTGACATAATGCTTGAAAATGGGCTGCTCGACGAAGCAAAGGCTGTTGTCGGCAGCGCGGGCAAGACAGCCCGACAGGCAATCGGGCACAAGGAACTCGTGCCGTATTTTGACGGCGACTGCACGCTTGACGAGGCCGTGGAAAACATCAAACGCGAAACACGGCGTTATGCAAAGCGGCAGCTTACCTGGTTTCGCAGAAACGAGGGGATTAAGTGGCTTTACGCCGACGAAATGACGGCTGACGGCCTTGTAAAGAGCGCAACGGCGCTTGCAAAAGAATTTTTGGAAACGGAGGGGGAAAATGCCTAAACTAAAAAGAGATGACATAGCCATAGTTATAGCAGTTCTTGTTATAGCGGTGTACATAATTTTTCAGTTTTACAGCGTTTCGCATGTTGAACTTGAAACGCAGACGGCGACACTCACCACCGTTTATAACAAAATTGACGCGACGGCTCTTGTCGTCCGCGACGAGCACACTCTTGACGCCGCTGCGAGCGGAGTTACCGTGCCGTGCATTTCGGACGGCGACAAGGTCAGGGTCGACGGAAATGTGGCGATGACCTTTTCATCTGCTGACGAGGCAAAAAAATTCTCACAGTATGCAGATATAACAAGGGAGCTTAAGTATTACGAAAATCTTGAATCTATGACTGTCGGTCAGGTGGGCAATGTTGAAACGCTCGACAGTGAAATTGCTGCAAAGACGGATGAGTATATTCGCGCAACTGCAAAACTGTCAACCTCCGGTGTGGCAGACAGGAGCAGCGAACTCAACGAAACTATACTTCGCCGCCAGATGCTTATCGGCGAAAATGTTGACCTCGTTTCAATTATTCAGGATTTACGAAAACAGCAGCAAAGTTATTCCGGAACAAAGCCGAGCAGTTATATCAAAACCGATGTTTCAGGTGTGTTTTCAAGCTTTACTGACGGATTTGAACAATCGTTTGATTATTCGAAGATTACCGAAATGAAGCTCGGCGATGTCAAAAAAGCGCTTAAAAAGGTTGACAGTAAAACGAATGAAAGCGGCAAGTACCTTGGCAAGCTTGTTACAAGTTATCAGTGGTATTTTCTGTGCGCGGTGCCGAGCGACTCAGTAAAGGGACTTGAAAACGGCAATACCATACAGGTGGCGCTGAAAAACAGCGACGACACGGTTATCAATATGCAAATTATCAGCGGCGCGCAGCCCGAAGCAGGTGCAAAGGAAACCGTGCTGGTACTCGGCTCAAGTACTATGAACAGCAAGCTTGCTTCAATTCGCAAGGAGGATATCGAAATACGAATTGATTCAAAGGAAGGCATCAAGGTTCCTTCGGCTGCACTCCATGTTGAAGACGGTAAAAAAGGCGTTTACGCTCTTATCTCGAGCCAGATTCGCTTTCGCGAGGCAGAGGTCATTTACAGCGACGAGGATTACGTTCTGCTGAAATTTGACCCCGAGAACGGAAACGGAATTCGCCTTTACGATAAAATTATTATTCAGGGAAAGGGGTTAAGTGATGGCAGAGTTTATACTTGATGAAAAACGCGTTCAGACCACGATAGACAATTACAACCGAGTCAGAACGCAGATTAAGGAGGCTGCGCTCAAAGCGGGCAGAGGTGAAAACGATGTCCGTCTGATGTGCGTTACCAAAACTGTTGAGGCGCAGTACATTAACCCCGTGCTCGACCTCGGAGCCGATTTAATCGGTGAAAACAGGGTGCAGGAGTTCCTCGGAAAAAAGGACGACCTTCACCTTGACGGAGTTGAAAAGCATCTTATCGGTCATCTTCAGACAAACAAGGTGCGACAGATTGTCGGCGAGGTTGATATGATTGAGTCGGTTGACTCGCTCAAGCTCGCTGCCGAAATTGCAAAGCAGTCGCAGAAAAGGGATATAGTCACCGACGTGCTTGTCGAGGTAAATGTCGGCAAAGAGGAATCAAAAAGCGGTATTTATGCCGAGGGGCTCGAAGAACTGCTCTGTCAGATTTCAGAGCTTGGCGGAATCCGTGTTCGCGGACTTATGACAATTCCCCCGATTTGTGACGAAAGCGAGGCGCGAAAATATTTTGCCCGACTTCGTCAGTCCTTTGAGGACATCAAGGGCAAAAAAATTGACAACATTAATATGGACATTCTCTCTATGGGTATGAGCGGCGATTTTGAAGCTGCCGTGCTCGAGGGGTCAAATATAGTAAGAGTAGGCTCTGCAATCTTCGGAGCCAGAAAATATTTTTAACAAATTAAGAGTGAGGTAGAAAAGATGGGATTTTTAGACAAGGTTAAAGACATTATCAGCGAAAACGACGAGGACGAATTTGACGATTACTATGACGATGCGGAGTCATTCGGCTCTTCGTCCAGAAGCTCACGCCGCGAAAGAGAGCGCGAGCTGGCACCTCCTGTTTCAAGCTACGAAAGGGAGGAACGCCCTGCAGAGCGTCCTTTGAGACGTCAGAAAAATGACAAGGTTGTCAACATTCACACAACCGCACAGCTTCAGGTTGTTCTCTGTAAGCCTGAAAGATATGAAGAGGCTGCTGCAATTGCCGACAACCTCAACGAAAGACGCACGGTTGTGCTCAATCTTGAAAGCACAAACCGCGATGTTGCAAGGCGCCTGCTCGACTTTTTGTCCGGCGTAGCATATGCAAACAACGGTCAGATTAAGCGTGTTGCAAATTCAACATACATAATTACCCCGTACAATGTTGATGTAATGGGCGATTTGATTGACGAGCTTGAAAATAACGGAATGTTTATGTAACGAGGGAAAGAGAAGAATATGATTAGTGCAAATGATTTAAGAAATGTCAGCCTTACAAAAAATGACGGCGGCTACGATGTTGAAGAGGTAAACGCAACAATCAATGCTGCTGCCGACACTATTGACGCTTATGTTAACGAGAACAAGGAGCTCTATCGCAAGATGGAGGTTCTCGCCGCTAAAATAGAGGAGTACAGGGAAGAGGAGGACTCGATTAAGACCGCCCTCATCACTGCACAGAAGATGGCAGATCAGATTAAGAAGGAATCAAGCGCAACAGCGAAAGAGCTGCTTACCACAAGCGAGGCTACTGCAACCAAGACTGTAAGCGACGCAAACGAGCAGGCAGACAAGATTGTCAGCGAGGCAAGGGACTACGCGTCATCAATCGTCAAGGAAAAAACTGACGAGGCAAACGCAATTACAGCCGACGCCGAAAAGAAGGCAAACGATGCAATCAATTCCTCAAAAATTGTTGCGCAAAACATTCTTGACCAGGCAAAAGAGATTTCGGACGACCTCATCGCAAAGTCAAAAGAGGAAAAGGTTGCTTACGAAGCACTCAATTCATCACTTCGCGCAAACGCGCAGGAGTTTATCGCAAACGTTTCGGCACTCTATATTCGCCAGCTTGAGTCACTCAAAAACGCAAGCCTTGACGCCGCAGAAAGCGATGAAAAGGAAATTGAGTCGATTCAGCAGGAGGTTGATTCTCTTGTAAGCGAAATGGGCGAAATTGAAAACTCGATTCCTACCGATGTCACTGTTGACACCTTCGATTTTGACGACGAGGAAGAAACACAGGACGCTTCGGAGGAAATCGCTGAAGAGGCTGAAGAAGCAGAGGAAAATGACGATGATTTTGAAATCATCGACGATGACGACGACGCATTTGAAGAGCTTGACGAAGATGATATAAATGACGCTGTCGAGAGCTTTACCGAGGAAGAGGAGGAGCCCGAGGATCCGATGAAGGCTGTTGAGGCTTTTTCGCAGAAGGGTATGACTCCGATTGACAGAGACGCTTTTTCAGTTCCGGAAATCACCGAGGAGCCGACCATGGAAAGCGCAGAGGAGAAGTCGCTTTTTGATGAAGAGGCACCTGCGTTTGAATCCTATTTCAACGTAAAGAAAAAGGATGTTCACGGCGACAGAACACAGACTATTTCGCTTGTTCCGCCCGAGGATGACGAGGAAGAGAAAAAAGATGAGCCTAAATTCAAGGGCTTTTTCGGAAAAAAGAAATAAACCAAAGGAGCAAAACAGACCAATGGACTACAATAAGACACTGAATTTACCGCAGACCGATTTCCCGATGCGTGCCTCGCTGCCGCAGAGAGAGCCTGAATTTCTCAAGGCATGGGAGGAAAACAAGCAGTACGAAGAGCTTATGAAGCATAATGCCGACAAGCCTATGTTTCTTCTTCACGACGGCCCTCCGTACGCAAACGGCGATATTCACATCGGACATGCGCTCAACAAAACGCTCAAGGATTTTATCGTTCGCTACAAGAATATGACCGGCTTTCAGTCACCGTATGTTCCCGGATGGGACACTCACGGTCTGCCGACAGAGCTTGCGGCAAGAAAGAAGGCGGGCATTTCTGCAGAGAGCAATATCTCTGACCTTGAACTGCGCAAAATTTGCCGCGACACAGCGCTTTCCTATGTTGACCTTCAGCGTGAAAGCTTCAAAAGAATGGGCGTAATCGGCGAATGGGACAATCCGTACATCACACTCAAAAAAGAATTTGAGCAGGAGCAGATTAAGGTGTTTGCGTCAATGGCAAACAAGGGCTACATCTACAAGGGACTCAAGCCTGTTTACTGGTGCTCCGACTGCCACACTGCACTTGCAGAGGCAGAAATTGAGTACGGCGAGGACCCGTGCCACTCAATTTATGTAAAGTTCAAGGTTACAGACGATATGGGCAAGCTTGCCGCAATGGGCGCTGACCTTGATAAAACATATTTTGTAATCTGGACCACAACAACCTGGACTCTTCCTGCAAACGTTGCTATCTGCGTAGGACCGAACTATGAGTACTCACTCCTCAAGGCAAACGGCGAATACTATGTAATGGCAACCGACCTTGCACCTGTTGCAATGGCAGACGCAGGCGTAACAGATTACGAAACCGTCGGCATCATCCGCGGTAACGAGCTTGAATATATGAAGACCGCGCATCCTTTCATCGACAGAACCTCACTTGTTATTGTCGGCGACCACGTAACTCTTGAAAGCGGTACAGGCTGCGTTCACACAGCACCGGGTCACGGTGTTGACGACTACAATGTCTGCAGAAAATATCCCGAAATCCCGATGGTAGTTCCTGTTGACGACAAGGGTATGCTCACCGAGGAAGCAGGTATGTTTGCAGGTCTTTCAACAGAAGATGCAAACAAGCCGATTGCGCAGTATCTCGACGAGCACGGTTCACTTTTTGCACTCAAAAAGATTAAGCACCAGTATCCTCACTGCTGGAGATGCCACAAGCCCGTTATCTTCAGAGCAACATCACAGTGGTTCTGCTCTGTCGACGACTTCAAGGACGACGCTGTAAAGGCTGCCGAGGAGGTAAAGTGGTTCCCCGAGTGGGGCAAGGACAGACTTCAGTCGATGGTTCAGGAGCGCGCCGACTGGTGTATTTCGCGTCAGAGAAAATGGGGCGTTCCGATTCCGGTTATCTACTGTAAGGACTGCGGCAAAGAGATTATTGACGCAGGCGTAATGGACAAGGTTTCAGACATTTTCGGCGAGGAAGGCTCGGACGCGTGGTTCGCTCACGACGCAGAGTACTTTGTACCCGAAGGCTTCACTTGCCCGCACTGCGGCAAGGCAAACGGCTTTGAAAAAGAAACCGATATTATGGATGTTTGGTTTGACTCGGGCTCGTCGCACTTTGCAGTTTGCAAAAACAGACCGAATCTCAAATGGCCTGCAGACGTTTATCTTGAGGGTGCAGACCAGTACAGAGGCTGGTTCCAGTCATCGCTGCTCACATCTGTCGCAGCGGGTAAGGGCGCGCCTTACAAAGAAATCATCACTCACGGCTGGACAGTTGACGGCGAGGGCAGAAAGATGTCAAAATCTCTCGGCAACGGTATCGCACCGCAGGAGGTTATCTCAAAGTACGGCGCAGATATTCTCCGTCTTTGGGTTGCATCTGCCGACTACCACGCAGACATCCGCATCAGCCCCGAAATCCTCAAGCAGATTTCGGATAATTACAGAAAAATCAGAAATACTGCAAGATACTGCCTCGGCAACCTCTACGATTTTGATCCCGACAAGGATATGGTTGCTACTGATGAGCTTGAAGAGCTCGACAAGTACGCTCTTATGAAGCTTGACGAGGTGCTCAAAACAGCGAGAGCAGGCTACGATAACTATGAGTATCACACAACTGCTCACGCGCTTCACAATTTCTGCGTTGTCGATATGAGTAATTTCTATTTTGACGTTCTCAAAAACAGACTTTACACATCGGCACCGGACAGCAAGTCAAGACGCGCAGCACAGACAGTTCTTTACAAGGTGCTTGACGCGCTCACACTTGTACTCACTCCGATTCTTGCATTTACCTGCGATGAAATCTGGAGAGAAATGAAGCACGAAAGCGGCAAGGACGCACGCTCACCGCTGTTTAACGAGATTCCGACTGCAGATTTTATCGAAACTGACGACGCTTTCATCGCAAAGTGGGACAGAATCCACGAAATCCGCACCGATGTTCAGAAGGCTCTCGAGCTTGCACGAAATGAAAAGATTATCGGCAAGCCGCTCGAGGCAAAGATTACTCTTTTCGCAGACGGCGAGCTGAAGGAATTCCTCGAGGCTGCAAAGGCAGACCTCCCCGAAATCTTCATCACCTCTGCTGTTGAAATTGCAGACGGCGAGGGCGAGTTCAAGGGCGATGTTGACGGACTTTCTGTCACTGTTTCAAAGGCAGACGGCGAAAAGTGCGAGCGCTGCTGGAGATACACACGCACAGTAGGTATTAACGGCGCACATCCGACACTTTGTAAGGAATGTGCAGATACAATGGAAAAGCTTAATTTTTAATTATAAATGATTAATTATGAATGATGAATTGAGGTTACTCGCTTTGCTCGTACAATATAGGGGCACTTTGTGAATTGCCATGTAAAACGGATGTGAGCAGAACTCACCATCAAATCATAATTTATAATTTACAATTCCTGTATGCATACTAAAAAACATATATCCTGCTCGGTTATGATTATTCTCATAATCGCGTTTGACCAGATAACTAAATATCTTGCAAAAGCATATCTCGCAGGGGGTAAAGTCGTGGACTTTATCCCCCGCGCGGTGCAGTTTCGCTATGCCGAAAATACAGGTATGGCTTTTTCGCTTTTTTCGGGTGCAAGGTGGATTTTTATTGTGCTCACGGTTGTTGTCTGCGCAGGCGTAATGTGGTATATGTTTTCAAACAGGTGCCGGTCACTTTGGATGTACTGGTCGCTCGGCGTAGTTGTTTCGGGCGGACTCGGCAATCTTGTTGACAGGGCGCGTTTCGGCTATGTTGTCGATTTTATCGAACCTACATTTATGAACTTTGCGGTGTTCAATATTGCCGACAGTGCGGTAACTCTCGGAGCGGTGTCGCTTGTTTTGTATCTTGTTTTTGACTTGTTCAAAAAGGACGGGGAAAAAGCAGATGAATAATTATACTTTCACTCTTGACGACAGCGCAGCAGGCGAAAGGCTCGACAAGCTGCTTGCGCAGCTTTTGAGTGAACTCACACGCTCTGCTGTGCAAAAGATTATTGACGACGGCGGCGTCGCTGTCAACGGCAAAACCGAAAATAAAAAATACAAATGCAAAGCGGGCGACAGGGTTGAAATCACTGTTCCCGACGCCAAGCCGCTTGAGGCGAAGGCGCAAAACCTTCCGCTTGAAATTGTGTACGAGGACGACGATTTGCTCGTTGTCAACAAGCCGAAGGGAATGGTTGTCCACCCTGCAAGCGGCAACCCCGACGGCACGCTTGTGAACGCTCTGCTTTACCACTGCGGCGACTCGCTCTCGGGAATTAACGGCGTCATCCGTCCCGGAATTGTTCACCGTATCGACAAGGATACATCAGGGCTGCTCATAGTTGCAAAAAATGATATGGCGCACATCAGCCTTGCCGAGCAGATTAAGGAGCACTCTTTTTCAAGAGCGTACGAGGCGGTTGTTTACGGCAACATCAAAGAGGACAAACTCACCGTAAATCAGCCCATAGGCAGAAGCCCGAAGGACCGCAAAAAAATGGCGGTCACGTTAAAAAATTCTAAAAATGCTACAACTCATATCGAGGTGCTCGAACGATTCGGAAATTTTACGCACATTCGATGCGTGCTTGAAACAGGCAGAACTCATCAGATAAGAGTTCACTGCGCGCACATCGGTCACCCCGTTGCGGGCGACGAGGTTTACGGACCGAAAAAGGTAATAACCGAGCTTCACGGGCAGTGCCTGCACGCAAAGCATATCGGATTTGTTCATCCGCGCACTCACGAGTGGCTGGAGTTTGAATCAGAGCTCCCCGAATATTTCACTAACTTTCTTAACAAGCTTAAAGGAGAAATGCATGGATAAGACATTTGAAAACTGGCTTGTTGTGTCCGACATCGACGGCACTCTCAACAACAAGTTCAGACGCCCCGTGCAGAGAAATTACGACGCAATCAAAAAATTCACTGACCTCGGCGGTAACTTTACGCTCGCTTCGGGCAGACTGCAGTCAAGCCTTGAGCGCAACTACAACCGCATAACGCCTAATCAGCCTGCGATAGTGCTCAACGGCGCAGGTCTTTACGATTACAAGCAGCGTAAAATGATTTGGCGCAACACAATCGGACCGAAGGGCAGGGAATTTGTTAAATATATTTACGAAGAATTTGACGAGATTTTCAAAAGCGTTGACATCGGAATATATTTTGACGACTATGTATATGTTGTCAAAAGCGGCTTTTTTCAAAAGTTTACAACGCATTTTGACAAGGCGAAGCATGAGTATGTCAAATCGTTTGACGAAATCCCCGAGGAGGGATGGATGAAGGTCATTTTCTGGTCTAATCCGTTTACGATTATGAAGCTTAATAACCTTGTAAAAAAGCTCGAAAATCCCGACGCAAACTTTATGCTCTCGTCTGTTATGACGCTCGAAATGCTGCAAAAGGACACCCACAAGGGCGTTGGCATTATGCACCTTGCGGATATGCTCGGCATTGACAGGAGCCACGTTGCCGCAATTGGCGACTACTACAACGACTGGGATATGCTCCAAACAGTCGGACTGCCTGCCTGTGCAGGACAGGCACCGTCGTCAATTCATAAAATCTGCAAATTTGAAGCGTGCCACTGCAACAAGGGCTGCGTTGCCGATTTGCTCGAATATATTATGAGCGGACAGGCTGAAGCAGATATGGAAAGCGGCAAAATATGATGTATCTCGGAGCGCATCTTTCCTCGTCAAAGGGCTACACCGCAATGCTCGAAACAGCGCTTTCAATCGGCGCAAACACTTTTCAGTTTTTTACGCGCAATCCGCGCGGCGGAGCGGCAAAAGAGCTTGACCGAGGGGATATAAAAACATTTTTAAAGCGGAAGGACGAAGAGCATTTCGGCACTATTCTTGCTCACGCACCGTATACGCTGAATCTTTGCAGCGCAAAGCCGGAGGTCCGCGAGTTTGCACAAAACACTTTCAGAAACGACCTTGACCGCCTTGAGCAAACGCCGAATCAGCTCTATAATTTCCATCCCGGCTCGCATGTCGGACAGGGCGCTGACAAAGGAATTGAGTTAATCGCCGACGCTCTCAACAGCGTGCTGGCAGAGGATATGACAACAACTGTCCTGCTCGAAACTATGGCAGGCAAGGGCAGCGAAATCGGCAGAAGCTTTGAGGAGCTGCGCGCGATTATTGACCGCGTTGAACTAAAGGATAAAATGGGCGTATGCCTTGACACCTGCCATGTCAGCGACGGCGGATATGATATTGCAAACAACCTTGACGGAGTGCTTGAGGAATTTGACAGAATTGTAGGAATCAATCGCCTGAAAGCGCTGCACCTTAACGACAGCAAAAACCCGCTTGGCGCACACAAGGACAGGCACGAAAAAATCGGCGAGGGCTTCCTCGGAATGAAAACCTTTGAGAACATCATCAACCATCCGCAATTGTGTGATTTGCCGATGTTCCTGGAAACGCCCAACGAGCTCGACGGCTATGCACGCGAGATTGAATTACTGAAAAACCACAGGAGATAACCGTTATGATGAAAGTCAGATACGCCAGGGAGGCGGATTACGAGCAGATGCAGGTGATTGACAAATCAGTTACCAAAGCAGAATTCAAGCGCTGGACGGATAACGCGCAGGTGCTTTTTATCTATGAAAATGACGACTTTGCGGGGTGGCTGCAGTACAGCTTTTTCCTCGAAAAAACACCGTTTGTCAACCGTTTTTACATTCTGCCCGAATTCCGCGGTCTCGGCAACGGCAAGCTCACCCTTTTAATCTGGCAAAGGCAGATGGAGGAGCGCTTTTTTGACGACGTAATGATTTCGTGCGAAAGCACAAACGAAAAAGCGCAAAAGCTTTACGAAGGACTTGGATACAAAAAAATCGGCACTCTCGCTCTGCACGAAAATGCCGATGAAATAGTTTATAAAAAGGTACTTCCAAAACCCGAATTTTAATTCGGGTTTTAATTTTGCGCTTTATCTATAATTGTATAAAGCGGTGCATACGGGTCGTCAATCATTTTGATTTCGCTGTCAAGCTGAATAATCTGCTTTTGATTTTTTGTGTATTGTTTCCATTCAGGAAGGCTGTCGTCGTTCGGGTCGCCTGTTTTAACAAAGTTGACCCAGTAATTCTGCATGTCCTCTGACAGCGCATTATCCGCGCCGTCATACATTTCAGCGTGGCGCCACAGATTGCCGTACGCATAAGGCATTTCACCTGCGTGATTAGCGCGCAGTGAGGCGTTATCCTTGCTGAAATAGTAAAAATATACAGGCTTGTTCTGTGCAGCCATATAGTCCGACCATTTTTTGTGGCTGTATGCAAACCAGGTGCCGCCGAGAACATAATCGTATGTACCCTTTGCGCTGCCTCCTGCCTCAACAAGGAAGTCATAGTCAAGCTCAACGCTGTCAGGCGGATAAGCCTTCAGCGCCTCGTCTGCGTAGTCGCCGAACAGGTCGGTCAGTGCTTTTTTATAATCATCATCCTCGACCTTGCTGAACAGATTAAACACATTTGCCTCGTGTGAGTTGTATCCGTTTAGCAGCGCCTGCTCGTTGTTTTCACCCTTTTCATATGTAAGATACGGCTGCTCTGTAATCGCATATCCGTCAACGGTCATTGCGCTGTTGTTCGCAGTGGTGTTTACAAGTTCCTCGGCAGGAATATCACGCAGGTCATCAACGCTTTTTGCGCCAAATTCCTCAAGCGCCTTGTCGCCCTGCGTAAGTGCGTCCTCAAATGTTCTGAAGGTGTGATAGGGGACTTTCGGAGTAATGCCGCTGCTCTCTGCAATAGCATATCTGAACAGACCTTTTGCAAGCGGCGAAACACAAAGCGCATTAACGCTTGAGGCGCCTGCCGATTCACCTGCAACGGTGATTTTTGAAGAGTCGCCGCCGAAAGCTTCAATGTTTTCATTAACCCATTTCAGCGCGGCAATCTGGTCAAGCAAACCGTAGTTGCCCGTCGTACCGTTTGGCGATTCCTTTGCAAGTTCGCCGTTTGCCATATATCCGAAAATGTTAACCCTGTAACCGAAATTTACAACGATTATTCCTTTTTTCGCAAGGTTCTCACCGCGATAGGCGTCAAACGAAGGCTGACCGCCCGTGAGTGAACCGCCGTGGATGAAAAACAGCACGGGTGCGTCCTTCACCTCGCCTGCAGGCTTCCAGATATTGAGATACAGCGAGTCCTCGCTGACCGCCTCGCGAAAGTTATCCTTAAGGCTGATTTTGTAGTCGTGATAGCCTATGATTCTTGTGAGCGAGTTCACAATTTCGGGACTCCTTTGCTGCATCGACATAGGCGCAAAATGGTCGCAAACCTTTACGCCGTCCCAGCTTTCAGGCGCCTGCGGCTCTTTCCATCGCAGCTCGCCAACGGGCGGCTTTGCATATGGGATTTTCGTGTAAACCTCAACGCTTTTGTCCTCGCTGAAAACACCGGTAAGGTCACCCTGTTTAACTGTGACAACATCTGTAACCTCGGGATTTTTTGCATCTACGGCAGGAACAGTTTTGTACGGCGGCTGCGAAATTATCATAGCCGCTCCGAGCGAAATGAAAAAGCCAACCCACGCAAGCAGTCTTACAAACCACTTTTTGTTTTTAATCACCTTTATTTCAAGCGCTATGTATGCTGCAAACAGAACAAGTGCCACACACCATCCAAGCAGTGTGTTTTTTCCGAGTTCAAGAATGGCAAAAAATATCACAGCACACAGCACAAGTACTATCCAGTAAAAAATACTAACTTTTTTCTTTTTCATTATTACTCCTAAAGTGTTTTTATTTCGTGCGGCTTTCGCGGTGCAGTACGCACATATTTAACATCGGGATAGCCAAAAATCATACAGGTGACAGCCTTGTGTCCTCTCGGGAGCTTGAGCTTTGCTTTTATCATCGGATTAAGCTTTGTGCAAGCCACAAAAAAGCCGCTGTACAAAACCCCGAGCCCAAGGCTGTTTGCCTCAATTTCCATATATGCGCTTGCAAGCGTTGCATTTACTGCGTCGCGACCCGAAACAACGATAACGAGCGGCGCACCTTTAAAGAAAAACTTGTCGTGAATGTCTGTGTTTTTCAGTGACGCAGAAAACTTTGAGCCGACGTTAACGCCAGCTCTGAAAAGCTTTACGCAGTCGCGTTCAAGCTCCTCCTGCTTCGAGCCAAGAATTGTGAACGCAACATTTTGCGAGTTGGCACCGGTGGGAGCAAATCTGCCTGCATTAATAATTTTGTCAATCTTTTCCTGCTCAACAGGCACGTCCTTGTACTGCCTGATAGTTCTTCTGCTTTTCATAGCAGCAAGCAGAGTGTCGCTGTCAATTTCAGTCATTGATGTCACGGGCTCGCACTCGCTTGTGTCGTAACCCTTCATATCAATTGCGCCCTGCGGACAAATTGCATAGCAGTGTCCGCACTCAATGCATCCGTCTCGCAAAACGGCTTTTTTATTGTCAATGTAAAGTGCTGATGCCACGCAGTCCTTTACACAAAGACCGCAGCCAATGCACTTGTCGGTATTTATTTTTACTGTATTATTCATTTTCAAGCCCTCCTTATTATACATATAATAGCATATTGTACAAAAATATCAATACTATTTTGTAAGCAACGATATTATTTTATTAATTTCAGCCGGAGGCAGATTTTCGTCGCCGCTTTTAATAAATTCAAGCATATCGAGCCCGCCGTTCGTGCGGCAGGCAAATACTGCAGTATCACCTGAATCGCCGTAAAGCGAAAGCACTGCAGCAGGATTTGAAAAGTAGACTACCTTGTTTATATAAGCGTGAACTCCGTTGCTGCGCAGGTATTTTGCCACACGGTATACATGTGTTCCAACCTGCTTTGCAGGACTGTAAAACTCTTCTGAATACGGTGTGCCGCCCCTGCCAACCTTGTGCTGTACCCAGTTTTTATCTTCAAAATCACCGACAATTTTGCCGTTGTGATTTTTTGATTCAATCACAAAAACGCCCGATTTTCCTACAACAATATTGTCAATTTCACTTGTTTTGCCGTCGTAGGTGACAAACACATCCTGAATCACGGTATAGTTGTCCGGCAGCCTTTCAAGAACCCGGGTAGTTGCAGATTCGCCTTGAATACCTGCTGCTATAATATCTTTATCTTTGCTGTTAATGCTGCCAAAAAGCGCAATAATCAGACATATCAAAAACAAAACACCGCAAACCGCGCCGCCGATAACATTTGAATTTGCAAAAAATGCAACCGACCCGAGCAGCGCAAGAACCGCCCAGATTATCCCGATTGCACCCGCACCCGATTTTTCTTTGTACGCTTCTTCAAGATGATCACTTTTCTTAATAAACTTCGCCATATAATTCACCTGTTATGATAATATCATAACAAAAAAATAATGTCAAAATTTACAATTTGTATTTTTGTCAGTGATGCACACAATAAATTTGCAAG
>CAMPBI010000004.1 GCA_946637545.1 uncultured Clostridia bacterium
CCGAAGGGCGAGGTTAAGCAGAGAATTGTGCTTGTAGGTCACTCCGACAGCCAGTTTGAATGGCCGATTAACTACTATCTCGGCGGACTTCAGGCTAAACTTTTTGTTGAAATCCCCGCAGTAATCGGACTTGTTATTCAGACAGTTTTTGCACTTATCTGCATTTTTGCAGGCGAAAAGGGCGGCGTTGGCGACTTTGCAAACGCAGGTCTGTTCTTCAAAATTTTCTTTATCGTAAGTATTATTTTCATCCCGTTTGAAATTTCGTTCATCTTCTTCCAGAGCTGGACAAAATCAGTTCCCGGCGCGTCCGACAACCTTTCGGGCTGCTATGTCGGAATCGGCACACTCAAGGCTATGCGCGAGGCAGGCGTTGACCTTGAGCAGACAGAGCTTATGGTTATCTGCTCGGGTTCAGAGGAGGCAGGACTCCGCGGCGCAAAGGCTTACGCAAAAAGGCATCAGAAGGAGCTCAAGGACATTCCTTCAATCTGTATCGGACTTGACACCTTCAGAGACCTTGAGGATATGGCTGTTTATGACAGGGACCTTTCAGGCACGCTTCAGCACGACTGGGGTGTAAAAAATCTTGTTAAAAACGCTGCTGCTAACTGCGGATATGACCTCAAGTTTGAATCAATCTATATCGGCGCTTGCGACGCTGCCGCATTTGAGCAGCAGGGCATTCCGTCAACAGGCTTTGCGGCTATGAATCCCGACCCGCCGAGATACTATCATACACGACTTGACAATCCCGAAAATCTTCGTCCCGAGGCTATCGCAGCAGGTATCGAGATTATGATTGAAACAGTTTGTATGTACGACAAGGAAGGACTTCCGAAAAAAGCATAAAACGCATAATAAAAACACCTTGCAGATGCAAGGTGTTTTTTGTTATTTAATTAAATCGTGTTCTTTGATGTAGTTCACAACTTCGTCTACTGTGGTGAAAGCAAGTGCTACTGTGGTGTCTGCTGCGCCATAGTAGATTGCAATTTTGCCGCTTTCGGAATCGGCAAGAGCAGAGCACGGGAACACTACATTCGGCACGTCGCCGACTGTTTCGTACAGCTCGTGCGGAGCAAGCAAAAAGCTGTCTGCTCTGTGGAGCACCTTCCACGGCTCGTCCTTATCAAGAATTGCAGCGCCCATACTGTAAGTAAAGCCGTTGCAGCTTGTGAGCACGCCGTGATAAAACATCAGCCAACCCTCGTCAATTTCAATCGGTGTAGGACCTGCGCCGATTTTTGTTTTTTCCCAGAACTGCTCGGGCTTCATAACAAATCTGTACTTGCCCCAGTATTCAAGGTCCTTGCTGCGCTCGATAAAAATGTCGCCGTACGGTGTGTGACCTCTGTCGCACGGACGAACAAGCAGCATAAATTCGCCGTTAATCTTTTTCGGGAAAAGCACGCCGTTTCGTGCAACGGGATAAGTTGCGTCCTCGAACTGCTCCCAGGTTTTGAAATCCTCTGTTGCGGCAATGCCGATTGTGGTGCCGTTAGGTGTAAGGTTAACCCATGAGAGATAATACTTACCCTCGATTTCGCAAAGGCGCGGGTCGTAGCCGTTAAAAATCACCTTGTCGTCAAGCTCCCAGTGAATCGCGTCCTTGCTGAATCCCGTTACAATATTGTGGTATCTTGTAACGTCGTCAACGCGGAATACGCCTGCAAATCCGTCGCCGTACGGAACAATCGCCGAATTAAAAATACTGTTTGCCCTGAAAAGATTATCCCTTGTGATAATCGGGTTTGCGTCGTATCGCCAAACGGGATACCTGTAACCCTCGGGCTTGTCCTGCCACGGAATGTTCGGAATTGCGTTTCCTATAATTTTTGCCATATTTATACCTCCCAGGTTAGTTTGTCAACTTTATTCTTACAGTGTTTTCGCCCGCAGGTGTTTTGACACTGATAAGGCTTGCGCCGCTGTCGTATTTTTCGATAACGGAAAAATCACTGTCCGTGCCGAACGGCTTGTGAACATAAATAATACTTTCGCCCTCGCTGTCAGCTTTGAAAGTCAGCGAAAACTCGTTGTTTGCTCTGTCGAGCCCGTAACTGACTATTTCGCCTGCAACCGCAACGGGATGTGTTCTTGAGAGCATATTCATAAGCGGCGCGTCGAGGTCGTCGCCGTGGTAATCCCAGTACATCTGACCCCAGTGCATCTCGTCAAAGAAGTCAAGCAGCTCGTTTGCATGACCGAACCACGAGGTGTCGGTGTTGTCGCTGCAGCCGCCCCACTCACCCACAATGACGGGCACCTGAAGGCGAAGCTGCGTGTTGCGCATTTCGCCGAAAAAGGCTTTTACGCGGCTTGAATTTGCATACTGATAAAGCGGAGTGTCAACCGAAAAGTCATAGGCGTGCGGTCCGAAGCACTGATTTTTCTCGCGCTTGCCGTTCACACTGATGGGCGACGCCGACTGCTTAACACCGCTGTTGCAGATATAGCTTTGCTCCATCATAACAATACCGTTATCCGTAATTTCACGGATTGCGGCAGTAGTCTTGTTAAGAAACGGAGTATATTTTTCCTGGTCAAACTTTGTTTCAATAGCGTCAATGCGATAAACGGCGTCCCTGATAACATCGCCGCCGATACAGTCGAGCATATTTCTTGTATCACGCTTCAGGGCAGATTTGAGCAGTCTGCGGCGGTCAACCTTTTTGTTGAAAGCCACCGTTTTTGCCACGCCGCCAACGAGGCGAGCAATCATTTTTTTGCTGTAAGAGCCGGGGAAAGGCTCGTTCATAAGGTCAAATCCGAACAGCGCAGGGCTGTCGCCATAGCGCTTTGCAAGCATCTGCCAAAGGTCGCAGTATCTGTCCTGCAAGCCCTTGCCGCAAACGGGTGTGTTGTTCCAGAAATTGTCAAACGAATTGCGCACCCACTTGCCCATAAGATAACCGTCCGCCCAAACAAAAATCGGCATTCTCGGCTTTGCGCCGTCGGTAATAACCGCCCACTCGGGAGCGCCGTCGCCAACGCTTTTGCCGCCGTTGCCCGAGTACAAATCCTGGTGCATATCAAGCAAAATATAAACGCCGTATTTTTCGGCAAGTTCAAAGATTTTGTCAATTGATTTAAGATAACTTTCGTTATACTGCTCCATTTGCGGCTCAAGATTCTGCCAGGTAATTGCAAGGCGGATAATGTCAAAGCCGCGTGCTCTGTACTTTTTGAAGAATTCCTCGTCAAGCTTGTAGCGGAATTCAGTTTGGTCGCGCAGCTTGTCGTCAATATTCATACCGTTCAGAATCCTTGTTCTGCCCTGCGAGTCCACAAAACGCATTTTGCTGCTGATGATTTTTTCCATAAATTACTCCTCAAAACTGAAAAAAGACAGTTCGTACAACTTGATTATATACGAACTGTCTTATTATTTCAACAGATTTATTCAGTTATTTTAAACAGCGCTGCGCCGTGCGGTGCAACAGTTGCGGTAAGCGTGTTTTTCACAGCGCCTGAATTTTCGCCCTGCCATATGTCAAACGCATTGTACGCCGTGTCGGGCATAAGTATTTGCGCAAGGTCAAATCTGATTTTCCGCTGCTTTGAGTCTGTATTGAAAAGCGCCACATACTTGCAGCCTCTGCCGTTTGCCGCCCACACAATTTTGCCCTTGCCGTTCTTTTCATCGCGAACAATCTCGCGCGCGCCGTAAGAATTTTGATTCATATTCATATACTCGGCGTTTGTCAGAAGCGAAAGGGTAAAATCATCGTTTTCGGGCAGATTTCCGCCAATCATAAGCGGACTTCTGAAAATTCCCCAGAGCGTCATAAGCGTGTAGTGCTCGGGCTTGGTGAACTGGCTCATACGGTTGTTCGGTCCGTAGTAGGTGCTGTTCTTGGCAATTCTGCCGATAGGCAGCATATCGCAGTCCGGAAAATTGCCGGGTGCAGTTACACCCTCCCAGGTTTTGCAGCGGTCAAACATATCGTAAAGCTTGTCCCACCTGTCCCAGAAATCGCCTGTCATACGCCACATATTTGCGTTTTTGCAAAGGTGGTCAGCCTTGTCGATAAGGGCAGGTCCGGGCGAAAGAGAAAGCACAATTTCTCTGCCGCAGGAGTCAATTGCGTTGCGGAGCATTTCAATTTCGTAATCCGCGGTGTACGGATTGTCCCAGCGGCGAAACTCTGTAACGGCAATGTCGTCGCACTTGATAAAATCAACGCCCCACTCGGCGTACATATTGATGATTGAGTTGTAATACTGCTGCGCGTCGGCATTATTTTTTACGCCGTACATATCGGTGTTCCACGAGCAGACGGAAAAGTGGTGCGCTATGTCGCGGCAGGTGGCGTTGCTGCCGAGAATTTTGCAGTTTTGCGCCACTGCCTGACGCGGAACGCCACGCATAATATGAATTCCGAACTTGAGCCCGAGCGAATGCACATAATCGGCAATTTCAGTAAATCCCTTGCCGCCCTTTGCGCTGGGAAAACGGTTTGGCGCAGGCAAAAGTCTGCCGTATGCGTCCATTTCAAGCTCGGTAAAATTATTGTAGTCATTGCTGCAGGCATTCGGCTCGTACCACTGAATGTCGCACACAACATACTCCCAGCCGTACTGCTTTAAATGCTTTGCCATATAGTCGGCATTTTCGCGAAGCTGCTGTTCGTTTACCGCGGCACCGAAGCAGTCCCAGCTGTTCCATCCAAGCGGCGGCTTTTTTGCCCATTTTCTGAAATTTTCCATATGCATACCTCTGCAGATTTTAATGCATTTATTTTACCACATATGAAAGTGAATGTCTACATATTTTACTACGATGCCTCCTGCTCCCCGTTTTGCTGCAAATTCGCCAGTTTAATCAGCATCGCAAGGCGGTAGCCCGCCGCAACGCAGGGCAAGGGATTAAAAATCGGCAAGGTATCGTTAACGCTGATGACGGAATCAAACGCCGTCATTTCCTCCTCGATGTTTTCGGTGGTAAAAAGAACAACCTTTGCGCCGATTGTGCGAAGTCGCGAAAGATAGATTTCGCACTGGGGTGACCTGTCCTTGCCTGTAACAAAAGCAAGCACTGCCGCGTTTTCAAGCATTCCTTTAGGATAATTCACAAGCTCCGAAATATTGACAGCGGCACAGTTAACGGCTGCGAGTGCACGCATTTTGTCAGCAGTTTCGAGCGCTGCAGAAAAATCGGTTGAAACCGCGCAGGTAAAAACATTTTCGCTTTGAAAAATCAGTTTAAGCGCACCTGCAAAGGCTGTATTTTCCTTGATTGCAGATGCAATTTTGCCCGACATCATCTCTGCCATTTTGAGCGCAACGTTCAGATAAATATCGGTAACAACGCTGTCAAGAACGCCGATGTAAAGCGCAAAAAGCGAGAGCGTCATACTGCTGTAAATGAACGAACGCAGCGACACTCCGTCGGTGTAATCGCAATTGTACGACACTGTTTTGTCACACAAAAATGACAAGGAGGAAATTTTACTTCCCGTCACCGCAAGAGTTTTTGCGCCTGCCGCTTTTGCACGGCGTATGCAGTTAAGCACGCTGTCTGTTTCGCCGCGGTGTGAAACTGCAATCACAAGTGTGTTTTTGTCAAGCACGCAGCGCGAGAACATAAACTCACCCGCAGGATATGAAGCTGACGGAATATCCGTAAGCGTTTCAAGCAGACAGCAGGCGTAAACGGCGGCGTGATATGACGAACCCTCTCCCACAAGAATTATGCGAGTCATTTTTTCAACGCTGCGCTTTGACATTTTAAGCGAGTCAAAACAAATTTTTGAGTTGGTGATAAATTCCGAATACACCTCGCGTGCCGCCTGTGAGCAGCCGTGAATTTCGTCAGTGAGCAGAGTTTTGCTCCCGATAAAAAATCTGCCCGTAACAGGTGTGAGGCTCTTCTTTATTTTTTTGCCTTTTGAATCAAAAAAGACTGTTTTGTCCGTGCGCAGTTTAACCGTTTCGCCCTTGGTTAAAACGGCGTATCGCTCAAAGCCCGCCAAGGCTGAAAGCTCGCTTGACACACAGCAGCCGCTTTCGCTTACGCCGACAAAAAGGCAGTTGTTTCCTGCGTTTGCGTAGAGTGCGTTTTCATCCTTTTGAATGAACGCAAACGACGGCGCGCCCGACAGCGCAGCAGATATTTTTGCACAGAGCTCCGTTTTGCTTTCAATATGCGTTATGCAAAGGCACGCCAGCAGCAAATCGTCGTCAGTGTAAACGGGAAACGGCGTTCGTGTCCACTGCTTGAGATTATTAAAATTACGGATTTCGCCGTCGCAGGCGGCGGCGTAAAGCTGGTTTGACGCAGGCACGGCGGACGACGCGCCGCGGCATCGCATCTGCAGTGCCGTTTTTGCGATTCCGCAATTTCCCGAGGGTGCAAATTCACGGCAGCTGTCAGCAAGTTCATCAATGCCTCCAAGAGTTTTGACTGAAACAAATCCGCTTTTGTCGCACACTGTAATTCCGTTTACCTCGCCTCCCCTGTGCTGCATCATTTTAAGTCCGTCGAGCAATACTTTTTGAGGCTTTTCCCTGCCGATATATGCAAAAATTCCACTCATTTAATTCACCTGATTCCTTTCAAGTCTGGCAAAAATTATACTCATATCGTCGTGCTTTTTCCCCTCAAATTCACGAAGCGCTCTTGTCAGAACAGCGTCGGCAGTTTCCTGCACCCCAAGACCGCCGAGCGAGTTAAGCGTGCCCTCGACCCACTCCTTGCCAAGGTCGCCGATTCCGTCGCTCATCAGCGCAACACAGTCGTCGCAGCCGATAACGGCAGTGCGTTTTGCAAACTCAACGCCACGCAGAATTCCGGCAGGCATAGAAGTCAATTCGCATTTTGTAATGCGGTTGTTTTTGATAATATAGCTTGCAGGCGCGCCTGCCTTGTAGATTTCGCATTTACCCGTGTACAAATCAATATTCACAATATCGAGCGTGGCAAGACTTTCGTCGTTACTCTTAACAAGCAGAGCACAGTTAACAACCTTGAGTGCAATGTCAAAGCCAAAGCCTGCGCTGATAAGCTTTGAAATAAGTCCGGCGCCCATTGCGCCGTCAAGCGCGGCACGCGAGCCCTTGCCCATACCGTCGCTGATAATCAGAATACAGTGCCCCTTGCCGTCGTTGATTACTTTAACAGTGTCACCGCACAAGTCGCCCTCGGCACTGTGCTGCGCAAAGCCGACGGACAGACGAAAATTCGGACGCTCAAAATAGGCAATCATTGTTTCCGTTTTAAAATTAGTAGAGCGCGGCGAATCAAAATATCTGCCCAGAATTTTGCCGATTTCCTCGGTCAGCCGCCCATCGTTTGCCGCACTGTAATCGCCGTCGGTAAGAATTTCAACGCGTATTCGCCCGAACTTGTCCTCGATTACGGAAATATTCGATGGAAAAATATCAAAATCACCGAGCAGCCGCCGTATTTTTGCCGCCGCAGCAGTGTCAAAGATTTCGGACTCGTCAAATTCAAACGCCAAATCCTCGAGCATATCCGCAATTGAAAAAAACTGGTCGGACGCAACCATACGAATCTGGTTTGTTTTTTCAAGCACTATTTCGCGGCGTATGTACTCCTCCTCGGTGAGCATTTCGCGGTCATAGTCGTTCTTTTTGCGCGTAAGGTCGTTTATACGCTCGCGCACGGTGTCCACGCTTTCGCTGATTGCCGCCATTGCCGATGACGCAAAGCGCAGCTTGAGCACAAGGTTCTGCCGCAACGAGCCGTCCGGCGCCTCATTTTCGGAGGTGACAAAGGTCTGCTCTATTTTTGCACCGATTTTTGGAGGAATAAGCGCAAAGGCGGTTGCGGCGATTACCGCCTCAAGAAACAGCGGCAGTGAAAAATCACCGTTTTCCGCAGCGGCGAAAAAGCCGACAGAGCACAGAAAACTGATACCCGAGGAAAACGGTGATATCCCCCGAAACAAAAGCGCAACAAGCGCTGAAAACGACAGCGCGCCGACAATGAACAATGCTCCCGAGCCTGAAATAGAAAGTGAAAAGCCAAGCGTGAGTGCCAGGATAAGCGCCCTTCTGTCGCCCGCATAGCGAACGGCGCACAAAATGAGCAGCATTGCCACTGCACGCGCAGGGCACACCCCGCCTATATTAAGCGATGACAAATTCATCAGTATAATGCCGAGCGAAATTACTATGCAACTCACATCGGACAGCGGCAATGCGCGAAGACGCAGCCGCTTGTAATTTGCATTAATACTGCGGTAAAAGAAATAAGTGCCGCCTGAGCAGAGCACTGCCTCGCTTGCAACAAGCACGTAGTCGCCAAAGCTGCTGCCAAGATTAAGACAGAGCACCGTGCCGCTTGCAAAATCTGACAGAAACGCCACCGTCATAACAAACGCAGGGCGGTGATAAAGTTCAAAAGCGGCTGCGGCAAGAGCGCCGATTAAAGCCATACTGATGCCTGCAAGATACCTTGCAGACGCGGCGTTTACTCCGCCAATCAGTGTGCCTGCAAACGCTCCTGCCGCGGCGAAAGGAAAGTACCGTTTTGGCGATGCTGCAGTGAGCGAAATCCCAAAGGGTGTTACGTCGCCGATAACCCTGCCGAAGCTGAGGGCAAGTCCTGCTGCAAAATATGCCGCGCAAAGCAGATAGTATCCGGATTTTAATTCTCCCCTTTTCCTCTTTAAAATCCTCTGTTTTAACGCCATTTTTGTGTCCTCATTTTTATAATTCGATTTGATTATATATAACGAGATACGCAAAATATGTCTTAATGTGTAGCAGAATTCAAATCTTACTTGTATAGCGCAAAGAGATATGATATAATTGTTTTATATTATTAAATAAGGTGATAGTATGGGACTTATGGACAAGCTAAAAAGTAAAATCAGTGAAACTGTTTCAAGCGTTTCATCGCTGTCGCAGGTTTCGGCGGCAGAGGCTGAAAGCGCAGGCACAATTACAGACGAAATGAAACGCCTTTGCAGAAAAGCTGCTGCAGAGGGCACTGTGCTAATCAAAAATGACGGCACGCTTCCGCTCAAGGAAGGCACCGTTGTTTCGCTCTTCTCACGCGTTCAGTACGACTGGTTTTTTGTCGGCTACGGTTCGGGCGGAGATGTGAACTGCCCCGAGAAAGTCAATCTTGTTGACGGAATCAGAAACTGCGACAAGCTTGAACTCAACGAAAATCTCGCAGAGGTTTACGCAAAATGGATTAAAAATAATCCGGTAAATCAGGGCGTTTGGGGCACTTGGCCATACTGTCATAAGGAAATGCCTCTTGATGTAATCACCCTTCAATCCACAAAGGGCGCAAGCGACACTGCTGTTGTGTCAATCGGCAGAGCCGCAGGCGAGGACAGAGACAGCGCATACGAGAACGGCTGCTATCTGCTTAACAATGCTGAAATCGCTATGCTTGATGTTGTTACCTCAAATTTTGACAAGGTTATTGTTCTGCTTAACACAGGCGGAATTATTGATATGTCGTGGATGAAAAAATACGGCGACAAAATTTCGGCAGTGCTTTATGTTTTTCAGGGCGGTATGGAAAGCGGAAACGCAGTTGCCGACGTGCTTTGCGGCAAGGTTAACCCGAGCGGCAGACTTACCGACACGATTGCAAAAAGTTACTTTGACTATCCGTCGAGCGACAATTTTGGCGGCAGGAGCGTAAACAATTACGAGGAAGATATTTTTGTTGGCTACCGCTATTTTGAAAGCTTTGACAAAAACAATGTTGTTTATCCGTTCGGCTATGGCTTGAGCTACACCGATTTTGATATTAAGTACATAGATACTGAAGCGTTTGACGACGGTTTTGAAATAACTGCAAAGGTTACAAACATCGGCGAAAGAAGCGGCAGACAGGTTGTTCAGCTTTACGCCGAAAAGCCTTGCGGAAAACTCGGAAATCCGTCACGCGAGCTTGTTGCCTTTGCAAAAACAAAAGACCTCGCCACACAGGAAAGCGAGGAGGTTAAGCTCTGGGTTGACGCGTATCAGCTGACATCCTTTGACGACTGCGGCTCAACAAATCACGCAGGCGCTTATGTTGCCGAAGAGGGCGAATACAATTTCTATCTCGGTGAAAATGTACGCGAAGCGCAAAAGGTATTTTCGTATTATCAGGAAGAAACCGAGGTGTTCGTTCAGCACCGCCAGGCTGCTGCTCCGCAGGAGCATTTTGAGGTGCTGCACGCCGAAATCGTCGACGGCAAAAAAGTGCTTCGCAAAAAGGCTGTTGCAAAGCAAAAGTACGACCTCGGCTCACGAATCAACAACAATCTGCCCGAGGATATTGAAATAACAGGCGACAAGGGTCTCAAGTTAATTGACGTTAAAGACGGCAAATGCACGATGGAGGAATTTGTTGCGCAGCTCAGTCTTGACGAGCTTGAGGCGATTACACGCGGCGACTACAGGATGGACAGTCCGCTGGGCGCAAAGGGTAATGCTGCCGTTTACGGCGGTGTGCTTGAATCACTGCGCGACAAGGGAATTCCGCCTGTTACCACAACCGACGGTCCGTCGGGCATACGCCTTGCAGCATACTGCTCGCTTATTCCGATAGGCACTCTGCTCGCCTGCACGTTTGACGTTGAACTCACGCAGGAGCTTCACGCTGAACTCGGTGCGGAAATGAAGGACAGAGGCTCGGATGTTTTGCTCGGTCCCGGAATGAATATTCACCGCAATCCGCTTTGCGGAAGAAACTTTGAATATTACAGCGAGGACCCGTATCTTACAGGTAAAATTGCCGCGGCAGCAGTAAAGGGTATTCAGAGCCAAGGCGTTTCTGCCTGCCCGAAGCACTATGCCTGCAATAATCAGGAAATGCGCCGAAACAAAAACGACAGCCGCCTTTCCGAAAGAGCGCTGCGTGAGATTTATCTGAAGGGCTACGAAATCTGTATAAAAGAGGCAAAGCCGCTCAATATTATGACCTCGTACAACAGAATCAACGGCGTTTACGGTCACTACAACTACGACCTTTGCACAACGATTCTGCGCGGCGAATGGGGTTACGAGGGCAACGTTATGACTGACTGGTGGCTGATGAGTGAAAAGAGCCCCGAAAACCCTGCAGTCAAGGACCAGGCGTACCGCGTCAGAGCGCAGGTTGACCTGTTTATGCCCGGCGGCTCAAGGACAACAAACGGCAAGCCCGACGGCACGCTGCTGTCATCGCTTGGCAAGCCCTTCGGAATTACAGTAGGCGAAATTCAGCGCAGCGCGATGAACATACTCCGCAGTGTAATTGAAATTAAATTTAAATAAAACAAAAATCCCGAAAGCTCGAGGCTTTCGGGATTTATTATGCGCTAATGCGCTTTTTAATCAATTTGTGTGTAGAACACATCAAGAACGGTCTGCATCAGGAAATCCTCGTCGGGATAAAACTCGGCGTGGACAACGCCTGCATAATCGGGATTAGGGTCAAGCGAGCCCTTCATTTCGCCCTTGAGTGTGATGCCGTCAAAGTCGCGGATGTTCTTTTGCAGGAGCATTGACGCCATATAGGTGGCGTTTGACAGTGTAAGATTTGTTTTGGAATAATTCTTTGATGTGTTGTAAAGCTTTGACACCGTTGAAAAGTCACGCACAACTGCAGGCAGAGCCTGTGTGGTGTACGCCCTGACATACTGAACCTGCCTGTCAGTACGGTTGAGCGACGCTTCAACACTGTCGGTATCACGGCGACGTACATATACCTCCGCCATATCTCCCTTGAGCGTTACGGGGTCACCCACACTGATTCCGTAATCGGGAAAAGGATAAAGCGAATTTGGAATTTCAACTCCGCCGATTGCGTCGTTGAGCGGAGCGATACCGTCGAGGTCAAGCACAAAGTATTTCTGAATCGGAACATTATTAAGTATTCTGCTTATTGCGTCGACTGTGTTCTGACAGCTGAGCGTGTCGCCGTCGGCATAAGCGTACGCCAGACAAAGCTGCGTTTGCTTGCTTCCGAGCAGCAATCCTGTGTCCGCGCTGTACATATCAACATCGACCATTGTGTCACGCGGGATTGCAATAACCTTTGTTTTGCCCGTTTCAACATCAACGGCAACAACTATATCGGCATCGGCTGCGCCGACAAAGTCGGTGTTGTCCGAGGTTTCAAGCTGGCGCTGGTCAACGCCGATGAATGCGAGCGAAACGATGTTTTCGTTATACTTATACTTATGTCCGCCGTACTCGATGATTTCCTCGTACTTTGTGTCCTCGGTAACTGTGGGCATAATGTCCTTTTTGCCCTGGTAGCGCAAAACAAGAAATGTGCCGAGCACCGTGCCGATTGCAAGAAGCAGAATCAAAAGAATGATTATTGCAACCTTGAGCGCCGCGGGCAGTTTTTTCTTTTTCTTTTTGCTGCTTGACGACGAATGATGGTGCGAGCCCGAATGTCTGTGGCTTGAAGAGTGGCTGTGATGATGGTGGTGATGATGGTGGTGCTGTACTTGCTCCGCCTTTTCACGTTCTGCCTCTGCCACAGCGTCCTGATAATTCCGTATGTCCTCTTTCAGTTCGGTGTATTCGTCCGCCTTTGGCTCTGCTTGCGGCAGCTCAATTTCAGTTTCTTTAATTTCAAAATCTGCGCCGCTATTGCCTATGCTATTTAAAATGTCGTCATTGCCCATTCCCGAAAGATTGGGGTCAATTCGTCTGTTCATCCTTAATTAACACTCCGCATACTAAATATCTGTTGCTTCTCTGATTTGTGAAGCAGGTTGACAGCACAACAATATTATCGTTTGTTGTGAGCTGTCTGCCAAGTGGGGTCCTAACATTTTTATTATTCGTTTCAGGCGACTGAATCATCTCAAGAAATTCGGCATAAACCTGCGTGTCGTTAAAATCAAAGCAGTTGAGAAGATGCCTGTCGTCAAACTTGAACGCCGACACAATCTGATAAGTCAGCTTGCGGTGCGGCATATAAATATAAAATTTGTCGTGCTTTTTGAAAAAATCGGACGATTCAAAATTGTGCAGCGTGGTGAACATTGTGTCGCCGTAGCCGTTATGCCCGTAAAGCACTGTAACGCGGTCAGAAAAGGTGGCAGTGTTTCCAAGTTCCGTATATACCGCGCCGCTTGCGCTCCAGTTTTTTGTATACGCATCATGCTTCAGGTAAAAATAATCGTCGCTTTCGTGCTGCAAAACGGGATAGTCAACCTTTGTGCCGGGAACTTTCAGCCAGGCAAAAATATCATTGTTCTTTGCTTTAAGCGATTTGAAGTCAATCGGATTATTCGCCAGCTTTTCATCAACTACCTGTGTTGTTGCTGCAATGCTCGACGCAACCTCGTCACTTTGTTGCGCGCTGTACTGTCCGTAAAGATAGTAGCCAAGGTATACTGACCCTGCAATTACGAGCAGAATAATCAAAATAAGGATAATTATTCTACCCTTTTTTCTGCCGTCCTCTTCTTCATTTGCTCTTTTAATTTCGTCACTCATTTAATCGCCTCTCCGTGCGAAACAAAAAAGCCCGTACTTATCCCCACTTGTTATAAGGAGGTTACGCCTCAATAATCAACTCTTTTGCACTATTAGTTCGTTAAAATTAGCGGCAAGGCGCCAAGCCTTGCCGCTAATTTATGCCTGATACTTGCACAAAATACTTGATTTTTAGGTGTCAAAGCAGTTTAAGTTGTTTGCTTTTATTCAGATTGGTGAAATCGGGCAACTTAAACCGTGACCTCCTTGTGATAAGTGTGGCAAACGTGCTTTTTATTGCGCTAAATTAGTCTTCGCTCTTTTTTCTGAGAGCTGCAAGCACTGCCACGCCTGCACCTGCAACTGCAACAGCCGTTGCTGTAGCTGCGCCGGTCTTTGGTGACTTACGGTCATCGTTGGACTTTTTCTTCTTTGTTGTCGTTTCCTTAACAATAGCATTTGCGGTAACATCACCGTCGTAATCGTTGATAAGCTGAATTGTTATGGAATTGTCGTCCTCTGAAATGATGATGTAATCTTCGCCTTCGGTCATTCCGGGGAACTCCCAGCCCTCAAGCTCACCGTCGCCTGTGTAGGTGAAGGTAATCTTTGTCGGGTCCTGAGGATCCTTTTCGTAGATAACCTCAGTGGTTTCGTTACCGTTAACCTCAACGTTGATTTTATTTGACTTGGTTGTGCTTTCAGGGCTTAATACAGCAGCAGATGCCGAAACAGCAACTGCAGAAACTGAAATAAGCATAACAAGCGAAAGAATGATTGAAATAACTTTTTTCATTTTAAACACCTCTAATGTAATACAGACATTTATATCATTATAATCAAATAGATTATATCACGATAAATCTTTTTTGTAAAGGGTTTTTAAAAAAATTTATAATTAGTAAAATCCTGGCAAAATGTTGTATATCCACAGAGTGAATGACGCTATATCAAGGCTATGAAAGCTGTGCCTTGCCCGTACAGAGTTCGTAATACCTGCCCTTTTGCTCAAGAAGCGCCGCGTGGTCACCGCGTTCAATGATTTCGCCGTGCTCGAGCACCATAATGGCGTTTGAATTACGGACAGTCGAAAGGCGGTGAGCAATTACAAACACCGTTCTGCCAATCATCAGTCTGTCCATACCGTGCTCGATGTGCGCTTCGGTTCGCGTGTCGACTGACGAGGTCGCCTCGTCAAGAATCATAACGGGCGGGTCTGCAACAGCGGCTCTGGCAATTGCGAGAAGCTGGCGCTGTCCCTGCGAAAGATTTGCGCCGTCGCCCGTAATTTCAGTATTGTAGCCGTCGGGAAGATGGCGAATAAACGAGTGCGCTGACGCAAGCTTTGATGCGGCTATGCACTCTTCATCCGTGGCGTCAAGTCTGCCGTAGCGGATGTTGTCCATAATTGTGCCCGTGAAAAGATGCGTATCCTGCAAAACCATTGCAAGAGAACGGCGCAGGTCGCTCTTTTTGATTCGCTTGATGTCGATTCCGTCATAGGTGATTGCACCCTGCTGAATATCGTAAAAGCGGTTAATCAGATTTGTGATTGTAGTTTTTCCTGCACCCGTTGAGCCGACAAACGCAATTTTCTGCGCAGGTTTTGCGTAAAGGTTGATGTCGCGCAGAACGACCTTGTCCTCGACATACGAGAAGGTAACGTCGTCAAACACGACCTTGCCCTCGACGGGAATCCTGTTTTCACCGTCAATCCAGAACCATTTTTTGCCCTCGTCAGTTTTGATTTCCTCAAGAGTTACAGTTCCCTCGTCAACCTCCGGTGCGGTGTCCATTATTTCGAACACACGCTCCGCACCTGCAAGCGCAGAAAAGATGTTGTTCATCTGATTCATAATCTGATTAATCGGCTGTGTGAACTGTCTTGAGTAGCCGAGAAACGCAAAGAACGTACCTATGTCAAGCATTTCAGGTGCCATCAAAACGAGCATTCCGCCGACGAGAGTTACAGTAGCATACGACGCATTGTTAATACCGGTTGAACAAGGTCCCATAATGCCGGAATAGAAATTAGCCTTTGTGGCAACGGTGCGGTAATCGTCGTTGAGCGAATCAAAGTCGCCCTTCGCAATTTCCTCGTGGTTAAAGACCTTGACGACCTTCATACCCTCCATCGTTTCCTCAATATTGCCGTTCATTTTGCCGAGCGCCGCCTGCTGCGCCTTGTAATATTTGCGCGTTTTTTTGGCGATAAAGATTGAGTTTGCAACCATTATCAGCAGAAAAATCAGCGCCACAAGGAAAAGCTGCCACTTGAGGTAAATCATCATTACAATGATGCTGACAAAGCTGAAAACCGACGAAACGAGCTGAACAATTGTCTGCTCGAGCATCATCTGGATGTTGTCGACATCGTTTGTAAAACGGCTCATAACCTCGCCGTGAGTCTGCGCGTCAAAGAATTTCAGCGGCAGCGTCTGAAGGTGGTCAAACAGGTCTTTTCGGATGATATTTGTGGTTTTATATGCGATGCGCACCATAATTTTTGCCTGAATAAAGCTGAACAGCGACGCACCGACATAGAATGACGAAACGATAATTAAATTTTTAATCAGCAGCTTTACGCCGACGGTTGAAAAGTTGTTCGCTTTGATAGAATCGGCAACGTCGTTGAGAATCGGCTTGAGCCAGTACGACGCGCCCATCTGGCAAAGCGTGCCGAGAATCAGCATTAAGAGTACAACAATCAGAAAATACTTGCTTCTTCCGATGTATTCCACAATTCTCAAAAGGGTTTTCTTGGTATCCTTCGGCTTAACAACGCCGGGATTTCTTCCTCCCATAGGCGGCATTATTCAAGCACCCCCTTCTGCTGTGTTTCGTAGATTTCGTGATAAATTTTGCTGGACTGCATAAGCTCGGCGTGACTGCCGACAGACTCAATTTTGCCGTCGTCAAGAACGATTATTGCGTCCGCGTCCTGCACCGACGAAATCCGCTGTGCGATAATGATAACAGTAGTGTCCTTGAGCTTGGTGTAAAAGCTCTCGCGGATTTTTGCCTCCGTCGCAGTGTCGACTGCGGAGGTTGAATCGTCGAGAATGAGGATTTTGGGCTGCTTAATCATAGCGCGGGCAATACAAATGCGCTGCTTCTGTCCGCCCGAAAGGTTGAGTCCTCCCTGCGAAAGGTCGGTGTCGTAGCCGTCGGGCTGCGCTATAATAAAATCGTGCGCCTGCGCAGCCTTGCAGGCAGCGATGATTTCCTCGTCCGTAGCGTCATTCTTGCCCCAACGGACGTTTTCCTTGATTGTACCCGAAAACAGCACGTTTTTCTGAAGCACTACGCCCACAGTGTCGCGCAGTGCAGTGAGGTCATAGTCGCGCACATCAACGCCGTCAACAAGGACTGCGCCATCTGTGACATCGTAAAGTCGCGGGATAAGATTCACAAGGCTCGACTTGCCGCAGCCTGTTGAGCCGATTATTCCGATAATGCTGCCTGCGTCCGCCCTGAACGAAATATTTTCAAGCACGCTGTCGCCCTCGTGATATCCAAAGCTGACATTTTTGAACTCAATTTCACCCTTCGGTGAATCGGGTACAAACGGATTTTCGGGATTTGTGATGTCAATTTCAGTGTCGAGAACCTCAACAACACGGTCACCGCACGCTTTTGCACGGGTAATCTGCAGCATCAGAATTGACACCATCATAATATTCATAAGCACCTGGATTATGTACGATGCAAGAACGGAAATCTGACCGACGTCCATATTGCCTGCTGCAGCGCTCTTTGCGCCGCTGTAATAGATAAAAACGATTACAATATTCATCAGCAGCATCATAATGGGCATAACGGTTACAACAAGTCCTGCTGCCTTTGCGCCCTGTGCTGCAAGCTCATCTGATGCAGAGTGGAATTTTTCCTTTTCCCTGTCCTCGCGCACATAAGCCTTGACCACGCGTATGCCGATAAGGTTTTCCTGCACGACGCGGTTGACGTTGTCGATTTTTTTCTGCATTTTCTGAAACATCGGAAAACCGAATTTGAGCACAACTGCAACAATCGCAATGATAATCGGCAGCATTACAACAAGAATCAGCGAAATTTTTGCGTTGATTGTAAACGCAAAGAACGCCGAAACTATAAGCAGCGCAGGGGCGCGAACAAGAATTCGCAGCACCATCATAAGCGTGTTTTGCAGCATTGTGACGTCGTTTGTCATTCGTGTTGTAAGCGACGAGGTCGAAAACGAGTCAATATTCTTGAACGAAAAAGCGCTGATTTTTTCGTACATATGCTGACGCAGTCTGTACGAAAAGCGCTGACTAACCACCGACGACGCTTTCATCGTGATAAGTCCGCCGGCAAGTCCGACAAGCGCCATTGCAAACATCAGCGCGCCTATCAAAAGCACATATGATGTTACCTTTTCGCCCGACTGTGACGCAGACTGCACCCTGTTGTAAACACTGTTTGCAATTGACGGCAGCGACATTTCGCATATTGCCTCAATAATCATACCTGCGGCACTTGCGGCACAAAGCCACCACATACCCTTTAAATATTTTGAAAGTTTTTTAATCATAATTAACTCCGCAAAAAATTATATATTAGTTGATTTAGTATTATATCACAAAGTATTTTGTTATTCAACTACATTTGATGTGTAAAAAATTATTGATAAATTCTGTGTTTTATGCTAAAATATTTATTTATTGAAACAGCGAACGGAAATAGAAAAATGTCGTACAACTTATGTGACTACAACACGGTAAACAGAATACTGAAAAAATACGGCTTCACTTTTTCAAAGGCAATGGGTCAGAATTTTTTGATTGACGACTCGGTGTGCCCTGCTATGGCAGAGGAGCTCGGCGCTGACGACGGCACCGCAGTTATTGAGATTGGCCCCGGAATCGGAGTGCTGACCAAAGAGCTTTGCCGCGTTGCAGGAAAGGTGATTGCAATTGAGCTTGACAAGCGACTCTATCCCGTGCTTGACGAAACGCTCGCGGAGTTTGACAACTTTGAACTCGTTTGCGGCGACGTTATGAAAATTGACATCAAAGCGCTGATTGATGAAAAACTGAAGGGCTTTGAGCATATCAAGGTTTGTGCAAATCTGCCGTACTACATCACCTCGCCCGTTATTATGCAACTGCTCGAGAGCGAGGCGCCGATTGAAGAAATCGTTGTTATGGTACAAAAAGAGGCGGCTGAACGCCTTTGTGCCGAAATGGGCACCCGAAAAGCAGGCGCTGTAACGGCAGCCGTAAATTATTACGGCGCCGCCGAGGTACTGTTTGAGGTCGGACGCGAAAGCTTTATGCCCTCGCCGAAGGTTGACAGCGCAGTTATAAGAATATCGCTGACGGCAGGCAGAGGCTATGAAATCCGCGACAAAAAGCTGTTTTTCTCGCTTGTGCGTGCGGCGTTTTCACAGCGCAGAAAAACGCTTGTAAATTCTGTTTCATCCTCGCTTTCAATCCCGAAAGACAAAATAACTGACGCACTTGTTTCGCTCGGAATATCCGAGACCGTTCGTGCGGAAAAAATGACTATGGAGGATTTTGCGGCTCTCGCAGACAAACTGCTTTAGCCCACAGGTCAAAATATGGCGCAAAAGGACAACACACTGATTTTCAGCACATACAAAATTCCGAAAGCCGTTGCGGCGCTTGCTCTGCCGAGTATGCTCGGAATGCTGATAAATATAATATACAACCTTGCTGACACCTTTTTTGTAGGTCAGACAGGTAATGCAAATCAGGTTTCGGCAGTATCGCTGTCGATGCCGCTGTTTTTGCTTTTCATCGCACTGGGCAACCTGTTCGGAGTCGGCGGCTGCGCGTTTGTCAGCCGTTCGCTCGGCGAGGGTAAGCGCGATATAATCAAAACAATTTCCGCCTTTTGCATTTACGGCGGAATTATGGCGAGCGTTGTGCTCGGCGGCGCATTCTTGCTGTTCAGAAAACCGCTGCTGTACTTTATCGGCGCGTCAGACGCGAGCATAGGCTTTGCGTGCGACTATCTGAAATGGATTGCGCTTGGCGCACCGTTTATTGTTACGTCAATCACCGTCGGCAATCTTATCCGCGGCGAGGGCGCTGCAAAGGCGTCAGTTACGGGTATGGTAATCGGTCAGCTTGCAAATATCGTGCTTGACCCGATATTTATTCTTGGCGCAGGCGACAAATTATTCTTTTTTAATCTGCCGTTCGGGTTTAATATGGGTGTTGCGGGCGCTGCAATAGCAACGGTGCTCGGCAATATCATCAGCGTGCTGTATTTTCTCGCTTACTTCCTTTCGGGCAGGTCGATTCTGTCAATCACGCCAAAGCGCTTTTCGGCAAAAAACGGAATTGCAAAGGGAGTTATCAATGTCGGTATGCCGGCTTCGCTCAACAATCTTTTGATGAGCGTATCAAATATTGTAATCAATATGTTTTTGTCGCACTATGGCGACACCGCCGTTGCCGCAATGGGCGTTGCTATGAAGGCAAATATGCTCGTGGTTATGCTGCAGCTGGGTCTTGCGCAGGGTATTCAGCCGCTTGTCGGCTACTGCTACGGCGCAAAGAATTATGACAGAATGAAAAACAGCATACGCTTTTCAATGCTGTGCAACATAATTATCGGCACAGTGATGACGGTGATTTATATTTTCTTCAGGCGCGATGTAATCAGTATGTTCATCGACAACGCCGAGGTTATCGACTACGGCACCAAAATGCTCACCGCGCTGATGAGCTCGGGACCGCTGATTGGTGTGATGTTCATAATCAACTTTTCGTTCCAGGGTATGGGCAAGGGCTTTCAGTCGCTGCTGCTCGCTGTCGGACGGCAGGGACTTATTTACCTTCCGCTGCTGTTCATTATGGACAGACTCATCGGACTTGAAGGAATTATCTGGGCACAGCCTGCCGCAGACTATGTGTGCATAGTTATGAGTGTAATTATGCTGGCGGCGCTCGTCAGAAAACTCGAAAAATCTCAAGGCAATTTAAAGGAAAATCACAATGAGGCTTAAGGAACTCAAGGACAAGGACATAAAAAAGCTCAGCGAAATTCTTGCTCCAAAGCTGACAGAGCACAAGCTTTTTAAATTTATGTGCCCAAGCAGCAGCGAACGCGCGGAGTTCATTGAAGCGTATTTTAAATACAATATTCCGCGCTGGCTTGAACGCCACGACTATATACTGACAGATGAAAACTTTGATGTTTTGATTGTGCTTGCAAGTCCTCGCCGTTCATCGCACAAGTTCAGCGGCAAGGGCGCAAAAAGGATGAAAAAATTCCGCACCGCACCGTCAATGTTCTTTTACAGGGGCAATCTTTCGTATATAACGCACCTTATCGCGCCGCGGAACAAACGCCTGAAGGTTATGACGATTTTTTGCGACAAGGCATATTGCGACAAGGCGCTTGAGCTTGTTGACGAGGCTGTTGCACTGTCGTACAAATATGATTTTAATCTGATGTACGACTCGCTCACACGCCGCCTTGTTGAGCGAATGGAAGAAAAGGATTTTGTTGTGGTCTATCAAAAAATGTTTGCACAAACAGGCTTTGTGCAAACGCTTATGATGCTTAATAAATAATTAAAAGCCTTCCCGTCGGGAAGGCTTTCGTTTTATACCATAAGGTCTGCGATGCTGTCGGCAAGCTCTGTCGGATTATCAACAGTTAGTCCTGCGATTAGTCGCGCCTGGTTGTAAAGGATTTTTGTGTACTTTTTGAGCGTTTCGTCGTCTGCAGTTGCGAGTTTGTCTGCAATCGGGTGTGACGAGCTGATTTCAAGCACGAGCTGCGCCTTCATCATCTGCGCGTCTGCTCCCGGCATCTGCGAAAGCACCTTTGCCATTTCAAGACTTACATAACCTTCGGCGGCAAGCGATACAGCGTGAGTGCCGAGCTTGTTTGTGAGTTTGACTGCCGTGACTTCGTCGCCGAGCAGATCCTTCATTTTGCAGAGCCATTCCTTTGAATCCTCGTTTTTCTTTTGCATAGCCTCTTTTTCGGCGTCTGTCGAGAGGTCAAAATCGTCCTTCAGAATATTCGCAAAGTGCTTGCCGTCGTACTCCATAAGCATCTGAATTGCAAATTCGTCAACATCGTCGGTGAAGTAGAGCACCTCAAAGCCCTTTTCTTTTACTGCCTCGCACTGCGGGAGGAGAGCAATTTTGTCATCGCTGTCGCCGCAGGCATAATAGATTGTATCCTGCGAGTCAGCCATGCGGTCACGGTACTCTTTGAGCGTTGTGTAGCCGCCGTTTGACGACTTGAACAGAAGCAAATCCTTGAGTCCGTCCTTGTTCATACCGTAGTCGGCATAAACGCCCCACTTAATCTGAACGCCAAAGGTTTTCCAGATTTCTTCGTACTTTTCGCGCTCATTGCGAAGGAGCTTTGTGAGTTCGGATTTAATCTTTTTATCAATCGCCTTTGCAATAATTTTAAGCTGGCGGTCATGCTGAAGAATTTCACGCGAGATGTTGAGCGACAAATCGGCGCTGTCAACAAGTCCCTTGACAAAGCTGAAATAATCAGGCAGAAGGTCTGCGCACTTGTCCATAATCAGCACGCCGTTTGAATAGAGCTGAAGCCCCTTTTCGTACTCTTTTGAGTAAAAGTCGAACGGTGCGTTTTTGGGCACAAACATAAGAGCGTCAAAGGTCGCCTGTCCCTCGGTCTTGGAGTGAATAACAAGAGCCGGGTCAGTGTAATCATAAAACTTCTGCTTATAAAATTCGTTATATTCCTCGTCCTTGATTTCGCTCTTGCTCTTGCGCCACAGCGGAACACGGGAGTTGAGAATTTCGTCGTTCACCTCGGTAATTGTTTCGCCTTCGTTGTCGGGGTCCGGCACCTGCGAGGTCATTTCCATAACAATCGGGTAGCGGATATAGTCGCTGTATTTTTTGACGAGTTCCTGAATTTTGTACTGCTCAAGATACTGGTCATAATCCTCGTCGTCGGCATTCTCTTTGATGTGCAGCGTAATCACCGTGCCCACGGTGTCCTTTTCGCACGGCTCAACGGTGTAGCCGTCAGCACCTTCGCTTACCCACTTTGCAGCCTCATTGCTGCCGAGCGCCTTTGACACGACCTCGACCTTGTCGGCAACCATAAACGATGAATAAAAGCCAACGCCGAACTGACCGATAACCTCGATGTTGTCCATATTTTCGTCGCCTTCATTTTCATTTTTGAAATTGAGCGAGTCGGACTTTGCGATTGTGCCGAGATTCTTTTCAAGCTCGTCGGCAGTCATACCGATTCCGTTGTCGGTAATTGTAATCGTGCGGGCGTCTTTGTCAAGGTCGATACGGATTTCGAGCTTGTCGGTGTTGATGCTCGTATCGGTAAGCGACTTGAAATAAAGCTTGTCCGTGGCGTCGCTCGCGTTTGAAATAAGCTCGCGAAGGAAAATTTCCTTGTGTGTGTAGATAGAATTTATCATCATATCAAGGAGTTTTTTTGATTCTGCTTTAAACTGTTTCTTTCTCAAAATAATCACCTTCAATAAATATTTTTGCAAAATTAGCACTCTCGCTATTTGAGTGCTAAATATATTATAGTCTTTATTTTCCATTTGTCAATAGTATTGTTTATTGAAATTGTGCCAAATATATGTTATATTGTAATTAATTCTAAAAAGGATGATAAAAAATGGATTTGTCACTTGTAATTCCCTGCTACAACGAGCAGGACAATGTTGAAGCTTTTTTTCGCGAAAGCGAAAAAGTATTTGACCTATCCGGAATAAAATACGAATACATTTTTGTGAACGACGGCAGCAGCGACAAAACGCAGGAAAAGCTGACGGCGCTTTTTGAGTCGAACACTGACAAAAATATCAGCGTGATTAATTTTTCACGCAATTTCGGCAAAGAGAGCGCAATTTATGCAGGGCTGCAAAACGCCGTCGGAAATCACATCTGTATAATTGACGCCGACCTGCAGCAGCGCCCCGAAACAGCGCTCGAGATGTACAGATTCATCACCGCAAACCGCGACTTTGACTGCGTGTGTGCATATCAGAGCGTGCGAAACGAGGGCAAATTAATCAGCGCCGCAAAATCGGCGTTTTACAAAATTATGAATATGCTTGTTGAAACGGAGTTCAAAAACGGCGCAAGCGATTTCAGGGTGTTTAACACAAAGGTGCGCGACGCTATTCTTTCACTCGGCGAGTATCACCGCTTTTCAAAGGGCATTTTCAGCTGGGTAGGCTTTAACGTTCACTATATGGAATACAGAGCTGACGAGCGCAATTCGGGTGAAACAAAATGGAGCCTTGGCAAATTGATAAAATACGCCGTGTCGGGCATTGTGGCATTTTCAACCGCACCGCTGAAAATGGCAATTTACATCGGCTCGGGCGCGACGGTTGTTTCACTGATATATCTGATTGTGACCGTAATACGAAAGCTGACCTCGCACATCAACGTTGACGGTTTTACGCAGCTTGTAATACTGATAACCTTCTTTGCGGGAATTACGCTGTTTACGCTTGGAATAATCGGCGAATACATCGCAAAAATCTATCAGCAAGTTAAAAACCGCCCCATCTACATCGCAAAGGATGTTCTAAAACGTAACGACAGATAGTTTGCAATTCGAATTATAAATGATGAATGATAAATTGCGGGTGCTCGCCGCACGGGCATTATAGTTTGTTTGAGCGCAGCGAGTAACCAAAATTCATAATTCATAATTCATCACTCATAATTATTAAAGGCTGACGCTTATGCGTCAGCCTTTTCATTCATTTCAATAACATATTCAGCGGCTTCGCGCACAGCGCCTTCGCCGCCTTTTTTATTAAGAATAACGTCAACCTTCGGCTGAATCTGCTTCATAGCGTCGTTCGGGCAGAAGGTCAGACCGACAAGGTCCATCATCTTAAGGTCGTTGATGTCGTCGCCGAGGTACGCCACCTCGCTGTAATCAATGCCTGTGCGCTCGAGAATTTCTGCAAGCACCTCGGGCTTATTTTTTGCGCCCTGATGGAATTCGTCAATCTTGAGCTTTGTCGCACGGCGTTCAAGCAGGGGCGTGTTTTCGCTACTGATGATACCGGTAAGAACGCCGCTGTTTCGCAACATTTCAAAGCCCATACCGTCGCGCGCGTTAAACTTTTTCCACTCGTTGCCGAGATTGTCATAATACATACCGCCGTCGGTCATACAACCGTCGCAATCGGTAATAAACAACTTGATTTTAGCCATAATTAACCCTGTTTTGCATTAAGCAGATTTTCAATAATAATCCAGTCGGACGGCTCGTCAATTTCAAAATAAGTTTCCTCGGGCATAACTACTGCACCGATTTTGCCTGAAATTCTGTTACCGGTGTCGAGAAGTCGCTCCTTTGACGTGATGTAAAACGCGCCGTTTTCAACAAGATAGCCGTCGAACTCCTGGCGTCTCGGGCGGTGAAAATGGTCGTAGTTTGCGGATTTTACGCCGCCGCTGCCATCCTCTTCCCAGATGAAACGCTTTTGCTCAACGAGTGAGATAATACTGTCATAGTCGCCGTATTTGTCAAAGCCCTGCTGAATATCGTCTGCTGTCAGCAGCGGACTTGTCGCCTGAACAAGAACGATATTTTCAAAGTCGTAATTGTTTGCAAACTCGAGCATTGCAGATTCTGTTGACGCTGTGTCGTTTGCAGTTTCGGCGCTGCGCGAGATAACCTCGACCTTTTCGCAGCCTTCGCCGCTGTATGTGGAGGCAACCTCCCTGATTCTGTCCGAATCAGTCGAAACGTAAACCTTGTCGATTGACTTGCACTTTGCGGCAGCCTCGATTGTCCATAGAACAAGAGGCTTGCCTGCGATTGGCTTGATGTTTTTAAACGGGATGGACTTGCTTCCGCCCCTTACGGGGATGAAAGCGACATTTTTGTTTGCCATTTTAGTCTCCTTATTACCACTTTAACTTCTTTCTCTGAACTTCCTCGATGTCGAGAACCTCTACCTGCTTGTAGGTGAGAGCCTCGTGAACAGCATTGAGGTCACGAACGAGCTTGCGAAGTCCTTCAGGCTCAAGAGATGCAGCGTGGTCTGTACCCTTCCAGGTTCTGTCAAGAGTGTAATGTCTTTCAACAGTTGTTGCGCCGAGAGTGTAAGCGGCAACATCAACAGCGATACCGAGATGGTGACCCGAGAAGCCGATTTCCTTAACTCTGTCGCCGTATTTTTCCTGAAGGTTGCAGATTTCAAGCAGGCAAACGTCCTTGAAAGGTACGGGATAACCCGATGTGCAGTTGTAAAGAACGAGGTCCTTGTTTCTGCCCTTTCTTTCAAAGAGCTCAACGATGTCGTCAGTCTCTTTGCCTGTTGTCATACCTGTTGAAATATGGATTTCGCCGTCATAATTGTCGCAAAGCCACTCGAGCATTTCGAGGTTGGTGTTGCAGGCAGACGGAATCTTGATAAGCTCGGGCTTGAGGTCGGCAATCTCCTGTGCGGAAACCATATCCCACACCGATGTGCTCCATACAATGCCGATGCTTTCGCAGTATTCCTTGAGCTCTCTGTTCTGCTCTTTTGTGAATTCAAGAGCCTCTCTGTGCTCTCTGTAGGTGTGACCGTAAGCGTTAATCGGATTCGGATGAGGTGCGTTGTAAAGCTCCGGATATCTTTCAACCCAAGTAGGAATATGGCGCTTCTGGAACTTAACGACGTCTGCGTTGCAGTAATTTTTTGCAACGTCAATAAGCTTTTTGGCAATTTCCATATCGCCCTTATGGTTGCATCCGATTTCGGCAATAACTCTTGGTTTTTTCATAAATTTATCTCCTTTAGTTAATTTCATTTAACTTATTATTAGCATAATTATACTCTATTTCCACTTTATTTGTAAATACATTTTTTACAAATAATTTGAAAACGCCGTCTGCAAGAGCAGGTTTTTCAATGTACTCCTTGTATTCCTCGCGCGCTTTTTCATATTCTTCGCGTTCGTTGAGCACTTTCATACGGTAGTAAACGGTGAGCGGGTCGCGCTTGAGAATCGAAAAATCAATGAGCATTAGCTCGGAATACTTTTTGTTTTCGTACAGATATTTGAGCAGCGACATACGCCTTGCGTTTGCAACAAACGGCTTGAGATAGTCATAAAGTCGCTTTTCTCTGACAAGGTCCGTCTTGCCGTTTTTGCCCACGATGAAGGTCAGATAATTTGCAATGTGCTCAATCGCCTTTTGCTGTCTGCCTGTTTTGAGGCAGTGCAGCGCGGCATAGTATTCATAAGCCTCCTTCGCCTCGATGTTGTCCATAGGATACTTTTCGATTTCGGAGAACCTGTGGTTTTTATAGAGCCAGTCAAAATAGTAGTCGAGTAGGATTTTGTCCTCTTCGGTCTTTTTGATGTTCTCGGGGTCGGTGAAAAAGTCGTGCTGAATTTCGGCAAATTTCTTTTCAACAAGCGGCGCTATGTCCGTTTTGTCGCCAACCTTGAGGTTGTCCATAATAGCGGTGCATTCGGACAAATCAAGCATATTGCCCATACAGCGATTGATGTAGCCGTACTCCTGCATAAGCGTGTTGAATTTGACAAAGTTTTCCTTCCACGCAAGATACTTTTTATCCTTAAGATTGTAAAGCTTTGCGGTGTCGAGATAGTTTTCAAAATCCTGATAGCCGAGCTCAAAGAAGCCTGCATAGCGCTTGTCGGGGATAATAAGCTTGTCGTAAACCATTTCAAAAATGTCCACGATGTGAGGCGAGCAGGGCTCGTCGTTGTTGACAAATTCACGCTTTTTGAAATCCTCGTCAACGTAACTGAATTCGAGCGGCTTGTCCATAACATCTCTGAAATCAACAAGCACTCCACTGCCTGCAAGCTCGTCATAAGCGTCGCGGACGCGGTTTGTTCTGATGTCGAAAACATCGTCCGAATCAAATCCGCCGATAAGCATAAGCGGCATATTCATCGCCATCGCGTCAATAAATGCGGTGCTCCACATTGTAATCAGCGCGTCGTAGTCGCCGAGAATGTCCTCAAGAATATAGTTTTCGTTAATCAGCACCAGATTTTCGGGCACGCGGTCAAAGTAGTTGTAAAGATGCTCCGAAACGGTGTGAATACTCTTGACAGAATTGTCAAGCAGGTAACGCGGCTTGATGTGAATTTCCTTGTCCGGATTAGTTTCAGCCATATTTATGAGCAAATCCGCAAGCTGCTTTTTACCCTTGTCGCCGCAGGGGTATGCGCCCTGCTCGATGAAAAGAATCTTTTTGATTTCGTCGTTTGAAATAACCTTTTTGCGATTTTCAACGAGCGAGTCGTACTGCGGATTACCTGCCGCAATCATATTGTAGCGCAGGTAGTTTGCCGCAAATTCCCTGAACTTGTTTTCGCCGATTGTGATAACAGCGTCGCTTTCAACACGCATTGTAATTGACGAAAACAGAGTTGAAAAGGTGTAAATAAACAGTCCGCGCTTGTTGATTTCGCGGTAAAGGCGTGCGAATCTGCGGAACTTAATCGGCGACGAAACAACAAAATCGTATTCGCCGAGCGATTTGTAATCAAAGCTGTTGATTGAAATAATGTTCGGATTGCCTGCGAACATAAGATTGTTGACCTCGTCGTCAACATCTCTGATTAAAATTTTGTACAGATGTCCGCGCTTTTCAAGCTCCTTGAGAAGATTGACGAACACATAATTTGTCGAATCGTAGCAGGCAATGAACAGGATTTTAAGCGGCATATTCATATTTCTGATATGCTGCTGAATATTGTCGACCTTGCTGTCAACACGGCGGATTTCCACACGGCTGTCGTCAAAGGTGTCGGTGATTTTGCCGCCGTCGTCAAGCAGGACAATCTTTTTGTAGCCCGCCTTGCAAAGCTCCGCAACAAGCGACTTTGAGTAAAATTCGGTATCGACAAAAATTGTCTGCTCGCTGTCCGTCTGTGTTTCGAGCATTTTTCTGTACACAGGCTGTCCTGCGCTGAAATTCACAATCTCGTCAAACTTGCAAAAGCCGAGGTTTCGTCTGTACTCACGGTCATAGATGTCAACCGCGTTTTCGCCGAACAGTTTTTTGTTTACAGCCTCGCTGAAGGTGTACATAGTCGGCGGCATATGGGTGAGATAACGGATGCCCTTGCAGGCGTTATCAAAAATCATTTTCTGCTTTTCGTAGTAGTTGCCAAAAAGGAAAACGTTGTATTTTTCGGTGTCGATGCTTTCAAGATATTCCTTTACGGTCTTTGCAAGCGGACCCTTGCCCATCTCGTTTCCGACGTGAACAAGAATACTTTTTTTGTCGGATTTCGGCTGATAAAGCGTTTCGGGCTTTTTGCCGCCGAAAATTATGTCAACAACGCGCTTTGTTGAGCCGCCGTCGTCCTTGTAAGCAAATTTTTTAAGAAACTTGCTGTATTTTTCGTCGTAGCTGTACTCGCCCCTGTTGATATCCTCAAGGCTTTTAACGACCTCCTGCTCGGTGTCGCAAAGTCTGCCGGGAACCTCGTCAAGCGGGAATAAAAATCCGCGCTCGCCCTCGTACTGCTCCCTGTCGTAAGTGAAGAAAATAATCGGTCTTTTTGTGCAGAGGTAGTCAAAGAAAACTGACGAATAGTCGGTGATGAGCACGTCTGCCGCTGCAAGCACCTTGTTGGTTTCAAAATCGTCAAACAAAAACAGGTCGGTGATGTTTTTATTATCCTTGAAATACGCAATCAGATTGCTGTGAGCCTTGAAAAACATCACATAGTTTTCGGGCATATTGTCAACGATATGCTCAATGTAGCCGCATATTTCGTCAGAGTTGTCGATGTGCTTTTTAGCATACGACATCTCGCTGCGGAAGGTCGGAGCATAGAGAATTATCTTTTTGCCGTCAAGCGACGCGCCCGTTTTTTCTTCAAGGCGTTTAATCATTTCTGCCCTGTCGGTGTTTGCAACAAGGTCAATTCGCGGATAGCCCTCTTCAATAATATTGCCGCGAAACGCATCTCTGACATCGTAATGGTCCATCAGAATGTCGGTTGTATAGCGGTTTGGCATAACAAGATAATCGGCGCAAAGGAAGTTGCGCTGTGCGCTCATAATCGGGCGGCGGTTTGCAGTTTTGTCAAACTTGCCGAGTCCTTTGAGCGGCGTACCGTGCCAGGTATTGATGTAAATCTGGTCGTCCTTTTTGATGTAATACGACGGGAACGCCGCATTATTCACAAGATACTGCGCTGTGCAAAGCGCCTTGAGCGCCTCGTTTGAGCCGTCCATAACAAAACGCACTCTGTCGTGGTGGGCATACTTTGCAACATCGGGGTATTCAAGAATAGACTTGTCCTTGATAATCCAGATGTGCTTGAGGTGCGAATACTCGGGATTTTCCATAAGATGAAGAAAAATTGCATACGGATTTCCCGCAAGAATCTTGTTAGCATAAGCCTGATACAAAACAGTATTCGGCTCAACCTTGCACTCCTTGTAATAGTTGATATATGTGACCTTTTTCGGCTTGTCGACAAAATTCTGATTAACAAACTTTTTGCCTTTTTTCACCAAACTCTTTTTGTCCATTCGGGTTTCTCCTCTGGTTATTTAATCAATCTCTGTGCGACGCGTCTGCTGGCGTTGCCGTCGTCGAGATAATTGAATTTGTCGTTGAATTTTTTGTATACCTCGCCGTACTCAAAGTCGTTCGACAGCTTTTTAACGGCGTCAATCAGCGAGTTTTCGTCCTGCACAATCGGTCCGGGCAGCTCGGCAAGGTCAATGTAAAAGCCGCGCATCTCGTTTTTATACAGCTCAAAATCGTACATAAAGTAAACTATCGGGCGTTTCAAAATTGCATAGTCAAAGAAAACTGACGAGTAGTCGGTAATCAGCAAGTCCGAAACGATGTAAAGCTCGTTGATGTCGTCAAGCGAGGATACATTGTAAATAAAGCCCTCATACTTGTCAAAGTTAAAAGTGTTTGAAATAAAATAGTGTGCTCTGAATAAAATTACATACTCGTCGCCGAGCTCTCGCTGAAGGTGGTCAAAGTCAACCTCTGTTTTGTACACATAGCCCGTGCCGACCTGATGCTGATTGTCGCGCCAGGTGGGAGCATAAAGGATAACCTTTTTGTCCCCGGGCAAACCGAGCTCTGACTTAATGCGAGTCACATCGTCATCTGTGTAGTTGATGAGAAAATCGTTTCGCGGATAGCCCTCTTCAACTATTATATCCTCTTTGCCAAGGTCTTTAAGCGCAAAGGCAGAAATAAATTTTTCGCTCGCGAATGCCGAAGGCGAAAGAAAATAGGTGAACTTTTTAGCGTCGATAATATATTTTTTGTTCTGCTCGTCGAGCGTGTAAATTTCGTTATTCGAGCGCTCAATATCCAAACCGAGCCTTTTGAGCGGAGTGCCGTGCCAGGTCTGAATGAAAATCTGATTTTTGCTCGGGTATCTGTGCACTGCGGCGCGGTGGTTGCACACCCAGTATTTTGCCGTGGCAAACGCAATTTCGCAGTCCTTTGACGCCTGCTTTACAATTGTGGTGTTGCGGTTTTTAAGCAAAAAGTCATAGTTCTGCGGATTGACAAAGGTCCACACAAATTTGTAGTCCTTGTAATCGTCGCAGTTTACCATATACTCATAAATTGCGCGGGGCGAGTCGGCGTACTTTTTGCCCGTAAAGCACGAAAAGACAATGAGCTTGTCGTCAATTCCTCTGCCAAGTCCGCGCAGCTTGTAACGCCACAGGCGAAAAAGGTAAACTGCTTTTCTGATGAATTTTCGCAAAAACAGGCTTTTCTTTGAAATGCCCGTAAGTAGTGTTCTGAACTTTTTCATTATACTATCCCAAAATAAATTATTTTCATAATATTATATCATTAATCACCATTAGTTGCAATATATATTTTTATACACAATATATAGTGTTTTGTCGCGTTTTTCGCAAAGAAAAAACGGTCGGACCTGCCGACCGTAAGGGATTATTTTGTTTTGACCTTTTTTGCCGCCGTCCATTTGCCGTAGTATTTTACGCCGCCGAGCGTGCGGTAAGTTCTGACGCGGACATAGTAAACTTTTTTCGCCTTCAGCTTTTTAACTGTTTTTGAGGTTGTTGCCGACTTTGCAACAAGAACGGCTTTTGTGGTCTTTTTGGTGAATTTTTTGCTTGTGGAATACTGCACCTGATAGCCCGTCACGCCGCCTGTTTTTGTCCACACGGCTTTAAAGCTCTTTTTGCCCGGGGTGACCTTTGACAGCTTTGTGTTTTTGAGATAGATTTTTCTTTTGAAATCCTGCCACTCGGTGTTCGTTTTGAGCTCGGGCGATTTGCCTACAAAAGCCTTGCCTGCCGCAGTGTTGCCCTGGAGCTTGTAGTCGAACCACGCAATCATATACGGGTGGGTCTGATAGATGCTGTCGGCGTGCTCAACGCCCTTTTTCCTTGCGACGAAAACATCGTTTTTAATCTTTGATTTTGCGGGCAGAATGCTTGTTTCAAGCGGACAGATGAAGGCGTTGTCCGTTGCGCCCGTTCCCGCAAGAATAAGCGTGGGGAGCGACACAAGCGACGCGTCGTAAGGGCAGTTCTGAAGCGGTGACGCCGCAAGCTCCGGAGTGGGCAGCGAGCAGGCGTAAATTGCCTTGTAGTGCTTAAGATTTGCGTAATTGCCCTTGCTCGCCATATTCAGCGAACAGGTCGCGCCCTGCGAATGTCCTGCAAGTCCGACCTTGTCGATATTTACCTTTTTGTAAAGGCGGTGATTCTTGTCGCTGTTAAAGCCGATAAGAGCCGTCATTCCCGCGTCCATACTTGCGCCCGTGCCTGTGTTCTGGTCGGTATTTGTAACGCAGATAAAGCCGTAGGACGACGCTTTTTTAAGATACACCTCGGTTTCGGGCGTTTTTTCATAGTTTGAGCCCGTGCCGTTGCAGTACAGAATAACCGGGCGAGCCGAGAGCTTTGCAATATCCGACGGGTACCACACCTTGTAGGTGAAATCGTTGTCCTCAACCGTAAAGGTAAAGCTGCTCACCTTGTGAGCGCCCGACTTTGAATACTTATCCCACACGGGTGTGGTGCTTTTTGCAAACGCAAAAAACGGAACAACCGTTGCCGTAAATGCCATAACAAGTGCCATAGCAAGTGACAGTGCTTTCTTTTTCATATAAAACTCCCCTTTTGTATAAAATGTTTCTGTCCCCATTGTAACGCATATTGATAAAAAAATAAAGCCCTATTTTAAAAAATTAAGGGAGACTGACGTCCCCCTTTTGTTTGCTATTCTGTTTCGTCAAAATTCTGTGTTTCGCCAAAATTTTGCGGCGGTATTTCTGTCTGCTGCGGCTGCGGTGCAGGCGGCTCATAATACTGCGGCTGCGGCGGAGTATACGGCTCTGTATACGCCTGCGGCTGCTGAATTACGGGCTGAAAATATGTCTGCGCCGTCTGCGGATATGCAGCGTTTGCGTTATACGCGTTATAATTCTGTGCGCCGTACGGATTGTAGGCAGCCGCCTTTTGCGCTATGCTCATATAATCGTACTGCGTAACCGCATTTTCCTGAAATGCTCTGATTCTGAAATTCTCATAGTACAGCGCAATCGTGGTGTTGTAATACGGTCCGACATAAATACCTGCAATTCCGAAAGTTACAGCTACAAGTAAAAACCATCCGAGGAACGACAAGTCAAGAACAAAAAGCTCCCACTTGTGACCCTTGGTAATCTTATCCGATGTACGCATAGCGTCGGAAAACGAGATTTCGGGGTTTTCCATCATAATGAAATGCGTAAATCTCCACTTGTACGAAAATACTACGCCCGGAATAATCAGCAGCAGATAAAGAAGCGAAAGCAAAATACTTTTAACAAGAGTAAGAAGCAGCTTTTGCCAGTAATTTTTGTCAAACGCATTTTTGAAAACATAGCTGAATTCTTTGTCGAGCTCCATATTGTTGCCGTGCACAAGTTCACGGTACATACCCGAAAGCGTTACCCTAAGCGGCGCACACACAAGGCGTATCAAGCCGATAATAATTGCAATCAGTCCGAGGATAGCCATTGCGGTTATCAGAAATACGATGTCGTCGTCCGGGAAAAAGCTCTTTGCCAGCGTGATTTTTCCGCCAAAGTCGTTGAAGTGACCCCAGTCGGGCTCCTCGTCTTCCTCAATTCCGAAATCGTTTTCAAAATCCTTGCCGAACTCGTCGTCAAAGCTGTCAAAATAATCCTCAACCCTGTCGCCGAAAAGAGATGTCGAATCGTTGCCGAAATGCTGAATCAGATTTGTAATCGGAGTTTCAGGATTGCTTGCCCCTGCAATAATGCCGACAACAAATGTGATTAAAAACAGCTTTAACACATTATTTCTGATTAAATCCTTTGCCTGTTCTTTTACAAGCTGTCTGTTGATATTCATAAAATCAGTCCTTTAAAACTCGAGTTTTTCTGCGATAAACGCCTCAAGGTCTGCAATCGGGAGTCTTACCTGCTCCATAGTGTCGCGGTCACGGACTGTTACGCAGCCGTCCTCAAGCGACTCAAAGTCGTAAGTGATGCAGTAAGGTGTGCCGATTTCGTCCTGACGGCGATAGCGCTTGCCGATTGAGCCTGCGTCGTCGTAGTCAACATTGAATTTCTTTGAGAGTGCTTCAAACACCTCTTCAGCCTGCTCGTTCAGCTTCTTTGAAAGCGGAAGAACTGCTGCCTTGAACGGTGCAAGCGCGGGGTGAAAATGCATTACTACGCGGCTGTCGTTCTTTTCGGCGTCGATAACCTCCTCGTCATAAGCCTCGCAGAGAACTGCAAGGAAGAGTCTTTCAACACCGAGCGACGGCTCAATAACATAAGGAATATATTTTTTGCCTGTTGCCTGGTCAAAATATTCAAGATTTTTGCCCGAAACATTGATGTGCTGCGTGAGGTCGTAATTTGTTCTGTCGGCAATTCCCCACAGCTCGCCCCAGCCGAACGGGAACATATACTCAAAGTCGGTAGTTGCCTTTGAATAGAACGAAAGCTCCTCGGGGTCGTGGTCGCGAAGGCGAAGGTTTTCCTCGCTGATGCCGAGCGAGTACAGCCAGTCGCGGCAAAAGCCTCTCCAGTAAGCGAACCACTCAAGGTCGGTGTCGGGCTCGCAGAAGAATTCAAGCTCCATCTGCTCAAACTCGCGAACGCGGAAGATAAATTTGCCGGGCGTGATTTCGTTACGGAACGACTTGCCTATCTGCGCAACGCCGAACGGAATCTTTTTTCTGGTGGTGCGCTGAATGTTTGCAAAGTTTACAAAAATACCCTGCGCAGTTTCGGGACGAAGATAAATTTCGTCCTTCGTGTCCTCGGTAACGCCCTGGAAGGTTTTGAACATCAGATTAAACTGACGAATATCGGTAAAATTAGTTTTGCCGCAGTTCGGACAAGGAATATTGTGCTCTTTGATATAAGCGCTCATTTCCTCATTTGACCAGCCTGCAACATTTGTGCCGTCAAAATTCTCAATAAGGTCGTCGGCACGGTGGCGTGTTTTGCAGTCGCAGCAGTCCATAAGCGGGTCAGAGAATCCGCCAAGGTGTCCCGATGCAATCCAGGTCTGCGGATTCATAAGAATTGCCGAGTCAAGACCTACATTGTACTTGTTTTCCTGAATGAACTTTCTGCGCCACGCAGATTTGATATTAGTTTTAAGCTCAACGCCGAGCGGACCGTAATCCCAGGTGTTTGCAAGTCCGCCGTATATCTCGGAACCGGGATATACAAAGCCTCTGCCCTTGCAGAGCGCCACAATCTGGTCGAGCGATTTTTCAGTATTTTTCATATGTGTTGTACCTCCATATACAATTAGGGCTATTATACTATTAAATTAATGAATAGTCAATAATGATAGATTATTAATTTTAGCAAAAAGGTGCTGTCTGACAGACAGCACCTTTTTTA
>CAMPBI010000005.1 GCA_946637545.1 uncultured Clostridia bacterium
CCAATTGTTTTGTTGAAGATGTATTATTGTCAACAGGGTAATGATAACTATTAAAGACGAGAAGGCTTGACTCGTTTAAGTTTGTTAATATTATAACATTTAACAAATTATTAATCAATAGTACAAAAAACAAGTATTTGTATAATAATCGCATTCCATTTGCCTATTGAACCGAGCGCTTGCAGTATGTATTGCTAAAAAAATTTATAAAGTTGTTTATTTTTTTTCTGTTTTATAGTATAATGAAAAATATTTTAATTAATTCTTCACTACCAGGCAAAAATAACCGCTATTGAACATTTATATTTATGAGTAATACTAACGACGAATTGCAGACTCTCATCTTTAAGCCAATTAATTTATCGGACGGGGACAGAGTCGAAAACATACGAAAAAAATCAAACAACACCCTTTACCTTTACACCTTTGCTTCGCTGTTTGCGTGGCAGGAGGACGAGCAATACGAAATTTGCTTTGGCGACAACGCCTTCCTTGTGAAAAACGGCGCGGAAGGTGAACACGCATATTTGTTTCCCTGCGGAAGCGATGAGGGGAAGAAAAAGCTTCTTGATTCTCTTTTGAACAACGAAAAACCGGAGCTTTATTCGTTGACAGACGAGGACAAAGCATTTCTTGAAGATGCGTATCCCGGATTATTTGTCTTTGAAGAACGCCGCGATGAATTTATTTATCTGTTTGACAAGGACGCGCAAATCGAACTGAAGGGCAAGGAGTACAAAAAACAGCGCCATCAGATTCACATAGGCAAAAACTCGGCAGAAAAATGGACCACCGAGCCCATAACAGCTGCGAATATTGACCGCGCATTAGCTCTGAATGCCAAGTGGGCTGAAAATAAGGGCAGCTATGTACTTGCAGACTTAACCGCTGCAAAGTGCGCGCTTTACAATTTCGACAGCCTTTCAATGTGGGGGCTGCTGTTTCAGGCGGACGGCGAGGACGCGGCATATGTTACAGGCTCGTTCATAACACCCGAAATATTTGATTTGAGCTTTTGCAAGGTGCTTGGCGACAGGCGTGATTTCTTTGTACGCTGGAAGTTTTTTTCATCCTTGCCGCAGGAGGTCAGAATAATTGACTCTGAAGAGGACCTCGGAATTGAAGGACTGCGAATCAACAAGCTTTCGCGTCACCCGTCAGAACTGATACGAATTTGGAAAGGCAGCATAAAACAATGAGCAAACTCACCGCACCAAAAAGCCATACCTTTACTGACCGTATGTTCCGTCGGTTTTTTCTGCCTACCTTGCTGTCAGCGCTTGGATGGGCTCTGGGCGATGTTGCAGACGCCCTTTTTGTCGGTATGCGGCTTGGCAAGGTCGGACTTGCAACTATGTCGATTGTCGCCCCCGTTTATATGATTTATAACGTGCTTGATGTCGGCATTGCCGTGGGCGCGTCGGTAAAATACGCGCAGGCGCTTGGCAAGGGCGATGCAAAGACAGGTGTTAATTGTTTTTCACAGATGACAATTGTGTCCGTAATAACAAGCATTGCTGTCGGAATAATCGGACTTCTCGGTATGCCTTTTATTTTGCGATTTCTCGGTGCAGGCTCGCAGCACAGCGAGCTGTGGAACTACACAAAAGAGTATTTGCAGATTATGTTTATCGGCGCACCGTTTACATTTTTATACTTTCTGCTTTACTACTGCGTTCGCTGCGACGACAACGAAAAGCTCGCAAGCGCAGGCTATACAATCGGCTTTCTTACAGATGTTGTGGCAAGCGCCGTATTTATTATGGGCTTCAAGCTTGATGTGCGCGGAGCAATTTATGCTACCGTGCTCGGAAAAGCAGTCGGCGTGCTGATTTTCCTTTTTCACTTTACAAGAAAATGGACAATCCTGCGCTTTCACTTTGTCAAGCTTGAATTAAAAACAATCACCTCTGCACTTAAAACGGGAATGTCATCGTCGTTCGGTTATGTGGGGCAGTTTATTGCTCTGCTTGTTGTAAACAAGCTTTTGCTGCGCATCGGCGGTTCAAGCGGACTTGCGGTGTTCAATGTTGTGCAGGACGTTTCTTACGTAGCGCTTGCGATTTATACGGCACTCGGCGATACGGTGCAGCCTCTCAGCGCAACCTTTTACGCCGAGCACAACAAAACAGCTGTAAAACGAATTATGTCGCTCGGTATGCTGATAGGCATTATGAGCGGCGGTGTGATTTCAATGGTGTTCGCATATTTTGCGCCATTAGTCTGCCGGCTTTTCGGCTTGAGCGGCACTTCAATCATCACCGGCTCTTTCGCCGTGCAGATGTTCTGCCTGTCAGTCATTCCCGCCGGAATCAATATTATCTGGAGCTCTTGCTTTCAGGCAATCAAAAAAGAACGGCTTGTATTTCTTATTAATCAGCTCCGCACCTTTGTATGCTTCCTCGGATTAGCACTTGTGCTTTCACATTTTGGGCTCAAATGGTTTTGGTTCACTTTTCTGTGTGCGGAAATTCTCACACTGATTATTTGGGTGCCTGTCGCAATTTCAAAAAAGCAGGACGAATCGTCAAAGGTGTTTACATATTTGCTTGATACAAATTCCTCGGATATTTCCGAGCTGCTTTTAAAGGCTGAAGAATTCTGCGACAAAAACAATGCCAATATGAAACAGAGCTACTGCGTTTCGATGTGTGTTGAAGAGGTCTGTCAGGCAATTATTGAAAATGCTTTCAATCAAAAGGGCGACGAGTATATCCAGCTTACGCTCTGCTTTGAAAAAGACGGAACCGTAGTTATTCATATGCGTGACAACGCGGTAAAGTTCAATCCGTTTGCAATGAAAACGGGCAGCGATTATGACGACGACGAGCAGCTTGCTTCACTTGGTATTCAGATGGTTAAAACAAAATCAAAAAGCTTCTTTTATCGCAGATATTCCGGCTTTAACACACTTACTGTGGAGGTGGAATAGCCTATGAAAGAATCAATCCGCATTGCAGAAAAAAAGGACATTCCCGCGCTTTGTGAAATCTGGAAAGAATCCTTCTCTGACAGTGACGAGTATATCCGGTATTTTTACAGCGAAAACTTTGAGCGCATCAAGGTGCTTGTTTACGATGTCGACTCCAAACCTGTGAGTGCTGTAAATATAATTGACGCTGAATTCGTAAACAAAAATGAAAGCCGCAAGGCAAAATATCTGTACGCAGGCGGCACTCTTTTGGCTCACCGTAAAAAAGGATATTTTAACGCACTTCTAAAATTTATTGTCGAAACTGAAACAATGCACGGTTGGGGACTGTTTTTAAAGCCGGCTTCACAAAAGCTTACTGAATACTTTGTACAATTAGGGTTTGAAATTGATTCATACTTTCGCTTTCTGACGGTATCTCCGGGTAGCTTTCAGCCGATTTCAGCGTTGGATATTTCTTACAGCGACTACAATCGTATGAGAAACAAGGCTTATTCAAACCTCCCGTTTGTACGTTGGGACGACGCACATCTTTGCTGGTGCGTTAAAGAAAATGAGTATTATTCCGGCAGAACACTAAAGATTACAATTGACCAAAAGGATTATTTCCTTATGGGCTATCCCGAAGATAAAACGCTGATAATTAATGAAACAAATCTTTCACCCGACCAAATCAGGCAGGCAAGCCGCGCCTTGTGTGATTTGTTCGGCACTGAACAGATAAAAGCGTATATGCCCGATTTTTCCTGTAAAGAGGGAGAGCGCATTTTATCGTCGGTAGTTTATAATTTGCCTATTCGCAATACTTACACAAATCTTATTTTGATTTAAAGGAGCGTTATCTGTAATGAAAAAAAGCAAAAATAGAAAGAATATATCGCTGCGAAAAAAAGCAATATCACTTGTTTTGTTTGCTGCCACGTTGTTATCTCTCATCACCGTTTCGGTCAGCGGAATTTTTTACAGCTTTAATATGTTTGACCATTACAAGCTGCTTGCCGAACAGCTTGCAGACACCGCCGCTTCGATGATGAGCGCCGAGGATATTACACGGTACTATAACGAGGTCAAACAAATCGGTCCTTATGATGACGATAAATATAATAACGACGAGTCCTACCGCGAGGCATACGACAAAAAGGTCAACGCCCTGAAGGATGAAGAATATCAGCAAATGCTTGACACTCTTTTTACCTTTGAGGACCAGTCGAAAAACAGAAACGACATTAAGTATATTTACGTTCAGGTGCTTGAGGGCGACCATGTTACATATATTTTTGACGCGGACCATACGGAGGACCAGTATCAGCTCGGAACAGTGCGTCCGGTATCGGCGGAGGTTATTGATGAGGACGGGCTTGAAAACGGCGTTCCTGCGTTTACATCAAATGACCCTGACGACGGTTGGCTTTGCTCGTGTATGAGACCTGTCAGAGACGCTGACGGCAAACCGGTTGCCCTTGTCGGCGTTGATATTTCGATGAGCAGGGTTGTAAAGCTCGGTGTTGTATATTTGATTACACTTATTGCAATCGTTCTTTTCATTACAGCTCTGTTAATCTGGATTCTCATCAGAGGCGTTGAAAAATCTTTGGTAAAGCCAATCAATAAGCTTTCAAAAGCAGCAAGAAGCTTTGTTGAGGACAAGGGCGAGGAACTGAACAAGGAATCAACTATTTCAAAACTCAATATTCACACAGGCGACGAGGTTGAAACCCTGTGGGAATCCATTCGGCATATGGAGCAGGAAATTAACGCATACATAACGCATTTAACTGCTGTTACCGCCGAAAAAGAAAGAATCGGTGCAGAGCTTGAGCTGGCAACAAGAATTCAGGCGGATATGCTTCCAAATATTTATCCCGCTTTTCCGGAGAGAGACGACCTTGACATCTATGCAAGTATGACGCCTGCAAAAGAGGTCGGCGGCGACTTCTACGACTTTTTCCTTGTTGACGATTCACATCTTGCAATGGTTATGGCAGACGTTTCGGGCAAGGGTGTTCCGGCAGCGCTCTTTATGATGATGAGCAAGATTCTTATTCAAAACACAGTAATGAACGGCAAATCTCCTGCCGATGCGTTAATGACGGTAAATAATCAGATTTGTGCAAACAACCGCGAGGAGATGTTTGTAACAGTATGGCTGGGTATTGTGGACCTCAAGAGCGGACTGCTGACTGCGGCAAACGCAGGCCATGAAAAGCCGATAGTAAAATCACCTGACGGCGAATTTGAATTTTTCAGCGACAAGCACGGCTTTGTTATCGGCGGTATGGATGGACTGAAATACCATAACTACGAAATTCAGATGAGCAAAGGCTCAAAACTGTTCTTGTATACAGACGGTGTTGCTGAAGCAACAAACGAGTCAAAAGAGCTTTTCGGAATTGAAAGAACGCTTGATGCACTAAATAGCTGCAAGGACGCTTCGCCAAAAACTATTCTTGATGCAGTAAAACAATCCGTTGACGCATTTGTCGGTACAGCGCCGCAGTTCGACGACCTCACAATGCTTTGCTTTGAGTTTAAAGGCAAAGAAAAAAATTTGACCGTTGACGCAACACTCGACAATGTGGCGACTGTAATTGACTTTGTTGAAAACGAGTCGCACAAACTGCCGTTTTCAAAAAGAAGCGTTAATCAGCTCAATATAGCTGTTGACGAAATCATCAGCAATGTTGCAAGATACGCCTATGGCGAAGGCACAGGACAGGTGAGCGTTAGTATTGACAGCGACAGCGAAGGCATCACGTTAACAGTGACCGACGGCGGAACACCGTACAATCCGCTTGAAAAAGATGACCCCGACATCTCTCTTTCAGCTGATGAAAGAGGAGTCGGCGGCTACGGAATATTCATTGTCAAGAACACAATGGACAAGGTCGATTACGACTATAAAGACGGCAAAAACATCCTTACTATTCGCAAAAATTACGATTAAAAAACGCCTCGGTTCATACCTGAACCGAGGCGTTAAAATTATTATTTGCTGTTTATGATTGCCTCTACTTTATCTCTGTTCATATAAAGCGTACAGCCGCCGATGTGGTCGTCCCTTAGCAAGCCTTCAGTCTGAAGCGCCTCAAGCAGCGGCGACTTCAGCGCTTCACGCAGCGAGGTGTCCTTTGCATTTATATCGGAGTACGGTGAAGGGGGAAATATTTATAAATTATTTATTAATTGTTATTTATTTTGCTGTTAATTTCTGCGTTAATAATGTATATTGAAACTGAACAAAAGGGGCGGTTTATATGAAGTTAAAATTCAAAATCTTTATTTCGGCAATATGTATTTTTGCAGCTGTCATTCTTTTAAACGTTGTTTGCACTCTCGTTTATCGTCCTATTGGACCTGCTGTCACGATTGACGCGTATCTCAAGGGCGGCACTATTGAAAAGCGACTTGAAAGGCATTACCGCGACGATTTTACACTGGTCGATGTTAAAACAAACAGCGATGACATATTCAGCGGCTATGAATTATTTGGATATAACTACAAGTTTAAAAGTGAAAAATGCGGCGATAAAATAATCTATGTCGAAACTGATTATGACCTGAATTCAAACAGTATTTACGACAACTATCTCGAAGTCAGATACCGTGACAAAGCTGAAAAGCTCATTAAAAAAAGCCTTGATGAGTATTTCGGCAAGGGTAAATACTATTGGAATACCCTTGATTGGATCTTATCTAAAGATTCAGACCGCGATTATTTTAACACGATGGATGTTGATAATCCCGATATTTATTATTATATAGGGCAAAGATTTTTTAGACTCGAAATTATTGTTTCTTCGGATTTTAACGCTAAAGGCGAGCAGAAAATCGGGGATGAAATTTTAAAAAATCTGACCTCAACATTTGATACAAAAACTGCAGGCTTTAACATTTTAATCCTCTTTGACAGGGAGGACAATATGATAATTCCCTCGCAGGATGTCCGGGATTCAGACGCTTTCAATGATTATTATAACCTGAATTACTGGGAGAAAAGACTTGATATTGACAGCGAGCATATCTCGGGGAATAATTATGCTCCTCCTCAGTATACCTGGAAAACAAATGAAAAGGAAAATTATGAACACAAAACAAAAAATGAGTTTTTGAACGGAGCAAAGCCCAAGGCAGTAATAAACGGCTTTGAGTTTGCCATTGACGGTTCGGTGACCCTTGACAAGCTTTTAAAGCAGACGGGTTATGTTCACTATAACAATGTAGTCGAGGCAAAAAATTATGACCCCGGGGATGTTACCGAAGCAGAACTCGGTGTAAAGAGTTTCTTCCCGACAGTAAAAGTCGGTGTCGTTAATAAAACAGGCGGCAACACCGAGGTGAAAAACGGCAGTGTTTATTCAGTTTCCGTCGGCAATACCTTTACGGTTGACGCCGTAACATACAGAGATTGCTCCGTGTGCGGTCTTAAGGTGGGCGACGAGCTGACCGAGGAAAAGCTCGTCAAAATGTTCGGTCCGTTCGAGGAAAAGGAAATCCTCAAATCAGGCGATATTGCCTACGGTTTTGTGGACGGCACCGTGTCGGGCTACGCTTTGGCAAACAGCTATTCAAAAAGATTTCGGGTAATCCTGCAAAACGGCGCAGTCAGATTTTTGTACTGCTCTTACTATGAAACCGACAATGATTATAAGTACTATTCGTTCAGCAAATAATAATCAAAATTTTAACGGCGAATAAACAAATTTTAAACTTTTTAATATACTGCTGTTTTTTCTTGTGTTGAGCTGCGTCAGCAGTTATAATGATTGCGGAGGTGTTCCTATGACAGTAAACGAGTATTTAAAGCAAATTGACGAGGTTATCAAAAACGGAAAGTACAAAGACGACTGGGCGTCGCTTTCAAACCACAAAACACCTGAATGGTACTATCGCGATAAGTTCGGAATCTTTATCCACTGGGGCATTTACAGTGTGCCGGGATTTGGCAACGAGTGGTATTCGCGCAATATGTATAACAGCGACCACCGCGAATTCGAGCATCACCGCAAAACTTACGGCGACCAGAGTGTTTTTGGCTATAAGGATTTTATCCCTATGTTTACGGCTGAAAAGTTTGACCCGCAAAAATGGGTGGAGCTTTTCAAAGAAAGCGGTGCAAGATTCGTTATGCCCGTATGCGAGCATCACGACGGCTTTGCAATGTATGACACCGAATTCAACAGGTGGAACAGTGTTGATATGGGACCGCACCGCGATGTCGCAGGCGAAATCAAAGCCGAGTGTGAAAAGCAGGGACTCACTTTCTGCGCGTCTACCCACAGAGCAGAGCATTATTTCTTTATGAACACGGGCAGAAACTGCGACAGCGACGTTAACGACGACGCCTACCGCGACTTTTACGGTCCCGCAGTTACCGAAGAGGCATACAACCGCGATAATATATTCAAAACAACAGAGGACACCTATGCTCCGGGCGCAAGCAAGGAGTGGCTCGAGGACTGGATGGTGCGTACCTGCGAGCTTATTGACAGGTATCAACCGCGCACGCTTTATTTTGACTGGTGGATTCACAACCACACCTTCAAGCCCTATCTCAAAAAAATTGCGGCTTATTATTATAACCGTGCAGACGAGTGGGGAGTTGAAACAACTATCATTTTCAAGCATGAGGCATTCCCGCCAACAGTTGCAACCTTTGATGTGGAGCGCGGCGCGCTTCAGGACATATCACCGCTTCCGTGGCAGTCTGACACCGCAATCGGCAAATGCTCGTGGGGCTACCGTTTTGACAACGAGTATAAGAGCTCGCGTCAGATTATCACCGACCTTATTGACATCGTCAGCAAAAACGGAATGATGCTGCTCAACGTCGGACCAAAGGGCGACGGCTCAATCACCGACGAGGAAACTGCAATCCTCAGGGAAATCGGCGCATGGCTTTCAAAGAACGGCGACGGAATTTACGGCACTACATTCTGGAAACAGTTTGGCGAGGGCAAGGTAAACAATGAGGGCGGATTCTTCAAGGACGGCGATGAAAAGCAGTACACCGCAAAGGATTTTCGCTTTACATATAAGGGCGGCAGCATTTACGCCTTCCAGATGCGCCCCGACGGCAAGGACGTCAGGATAAAGGCATTTGCAAAGCGCCCCGTTCACGATTTTATTGTTGAAAAAATCACCCTTCTTGAAACGGGCGAGGAGGTCGAATTTGAACGCAAAGAGAATTATATGGTTATCAAAAAGACCGACGCTTTCAAGTCCGACAAACCCATCTGCTTCAAAATTAAATTAGCATAATAAAAAGCACTCCGCGGAGTGCTTTTTTTATGCTTATTCGTAAGTATGGTAGTAGAGCGCCTTCTCGGTGATGAGCTGATTCATTTCTCGCGGCACGCTGTGGAAACCTACCGCGTAGCGCTTATTTTTCGGGTCCCACAGAAAGTACGACGCAACAGCCTTTTCAATTTGCTTTGCAATATCGTCGGGTGCATAGAAGATTGTCGGCTCTTCGCCGGGCTTGTGGTCAACCTCAACTGCTACATAAGGCTCTTCCATAAGCACAATGTGCTTGATTTTGCCCTCGTCCTTGAGTTCAACTGCGGCAAGACCGAGCGTCCTGTGGTCCTTGTGGTGAGCCTCCGGAGCGTTAGGATAAATAGTGCAAACAGTAGCGTTCGGGTCGATGCTGTCAACAAAGCCCTTGATAATTTCCTTTGCTCTGTCAATTGTGATGTTGCCGTCAACAATTCTTTCCTCGGGGAAATGAACGTTCTCACGCTTAACTCCGAGTGCCTCACAGCAGCCGAAAAGCTCCTGGTCGCGTGTTGCGGTAAAGTCCTCTTTGGTAAGGTCAAAAACATGCTGCTCGTGGCACTGGTCGCAGAATTCGCGATTGCCGAGACGCAGTCTTACATTTGAGCTGGCGCCGTCAGTAACGACGATAACGTGAACATCGTAGCCGTTTTTAACAGACGCTGCAATGTCGATTCCCATTGTCAGAAGCTCGTCGTCCTGGTGGGGTGCAAAGTAAAGTACGGTGTTGCTCGGTTTTTCTAACATATCATTTCTCCTTTAAAGTTCAATTTTCTGTGGTGCTCCGCCGTTTTCGCGTGATTTGTCTGCACGGTAAACAGAAAGGTGACCTGCTACGCTGTCAAAAATTGATGTGCAGGCAAGACTCGGATTTTCTCCGCGTACAAACTTAACAAAGTCAGCTGCGAGTCTTTCGTCGCCGCCGCCGTGTCCGCCGTAAGCGCCAACCATATCGCCGTGTACGTTAAGGTCAACTTCCTCAACATCGCACTCCTCGTGATGAGCGTCGGGTGACGGGTTGATTTTAAGAACCGTGTACTTGCTCTCCTCAAAGTTGCCAAAGAGCTCGCCCTTTGTGCCGACAATGTGTATGTTTCTTCTCGGCTCTGCGGAACCGCCAACCATATTATGAGTTCCCGTTGCTCCGGACTCAAAGTTAACAAGCACGCTCTGGTGGTCAACAACGTCGTTGTCGCACTTGTAAATGCAGCGAGCATACGGATTGTCGGTTTTCATCAGCGCAATTTTGTCCTCAATTGTGGGATTGTCAATGCTCTCAAGAGCGTCCCAAACGTAAAACGACCAACGGTCAGGGTGGTCAATATAAAGTCTTTTTGTCGAAAAGTCGCAGGTGTCAACAAGCGGACAGTCCTTCATACAGATAGTGCCTGCGCCTTCGGGTGCGTTTTCAGGCTTGAACTGGAACTTGCTGCCGTAAGAACTGATTGAGCACGGTTTTGTTTCGCTCATCAGCCACATCATAATGTCAAGATCGTGGCAGCACTTTGCAAGCAGCATTGTGGTGTGGCACTTTTCTGAATTTGCCCACTTGCCGCGAACATAAGATGTAGAAAGATGATGGTACGAAACGTGCTCGGTAGTCTGGATGTTGATAATATCGCCAAGCTCACCCGATGCTACGCGCTCTTTGATAGAGTAGTAAAAAGGAGTGTAGCGAAGCACATGACAAATCATAACCTTTGCGTTATTCTTTTTAGCGCAGTTAACAATCTGCCACATTTCGTCCTCATTAACTGCGAAGGGCTTTTCAAGCAGCATATCATAGCCGCAGTTTAAAAGCGGAATTGCAGTTTCAAGGTGCTGTTCATCCATAGTGCCGTTGATTACCGCGTCGGCAAGCCTGCCCTTTGATGCAAGCTCCTGCGCGCTTTCAAAGCACATATCCTCGCCAAAACCAAAATGCTCCATAGCTTTTTTGCGTCTTACGGGATTCGGGTCGGCAACACCGACAATCTTTAGCATTTCGGGGTTTGTGATTGCAAGCTCACTGTACACAAACGACCTGTGACCTGCACCGACAATAATCGCTGTAATAGGTTTCTGTTCCATATCAGTTGACCTCTTTCCTTTGATATTAAAATGATTATAACATAAAGATTATTAAATGCAACACTTAATTTAAAAATATACAAATTAATTCTCTTGTCTTACAATTTTAGATGTGATATAATAGCATTTGTTTTTACAGGGGGGTGAGAATATGCCGCGATGGGTACCGCCGCACGAGGAAAAGGTGCCGGTTTTCAAAAATGTGATTTATGCAATGAAAATACTGCATAAATCCGACAAAACGGTTATGCCGTTTGCAATTCTTGCGCAGACAAGCACAGCCGTGTTCACGCTGTTTTTTCAGGGCGTTTTGTTCTTGAAGGTGCTGCTTTCAATTATCGAGGGCGAGGCGACTTTTGAGTATTTTCTCAAGATTTTGCTTTTGTTTTTTGCAGGCGGAATGATTTACGAGGTTATAATCATTATTTGCGACTATATGCAGAACGTCGCGTGGAAAAAGGTGTATAAAGGGCTGAATAATCTTATCTTCAAAAAAGCAGCAGAGCTTGATGTCAGCTGCTACGAGGACCCGGCGTTTTATGACGCTTATATGCGTGCTACCGATATACTCACGCGCGGATATTTTATGGCGTTCGCAGTCGATTTGTCAAACCTGCTGGGCAACCTTATTGCTCTTGTGCTCGTTGTCGGAATTGTAACCACTATCGACCCTGTGTATCTTCTTTTTCTCGCACCCGTTTCAATGGTGTTTATAGTTCAGTTTGTCAGAAGCAAGCTGCTTTACAAGCGTGACCTTGAAACCACTACAAATAACCGAATTAAGTCGTACACCGAGCGCACCGTGTTCCTCAAGGACTTTTCAAAGGATATGCGCACGTCAAACGTTTTTTCGGTTATCATCAGCCGCTATCGCAAGGCGGTAAGCGACAACATACGAATTATAAGACGCTACGGAATCAAACTGTTTATTTACAGTATGATAGGCTCGTTTTTCGGCGAGCTTGTGCCGATTGTAGGCACCTATTCATTTGCGTCATATCAGTTTATAAATAACAGCGGACTCGACATTTCGGGCTTCTCTGTTGTGCTGTCGTCAATCAACTCTGTGCGACAGACGTCAATGACAATTGCCGAATCAATTGCCGAGCTGTCAAACGTGGCGCTCTATTTCAAAAACCTGCACGATTTCTTTGACTACGAAACACAGGTGAAGGACGGCGCACTGCAGGCGGGCGAATTTGAAAGCCTTGAGTTTAAGGACGTCTATTTCAAATATCCCACCGCAGAGAATTATTCGCTGTGCGGCGTTAATCTCAAAATCAATAAGGGCGACACCGCAGCAGTTGTCGGCGTTAACGGAGCCGGCAAAACAACTCTTGTAAAGCTTATGCTGCGCTTCTACGATGCTACCGAGGGCGAGATTCTTTACAACGGAATCAACGTCAGGGAGTATGACGCCGACTCGCTTCGCAGGCGTTTTGCAACGGTGTTCCAGGACTATAAAACCTTTGCGCTTTCCGTAAACGAAAACGTGCTGTGTCACGAGGGAACGGATGATGAAAAGCTGCTTGCCCAGCAGGCGCTTATACAAAGCGGCGTGTGGGACAAAATTCAGACTCTGCCGCAGGGTGCAGATACCGTTCTGACTCGCGAATTTGACGAAAAGGGCGCAGGTCTTTCGGGCGGCGAACAGCAAAAGACTGCCACGGCACGACTTTTTGCACGTGATTTTGACGTTGCAATTCTCGACGAGCCGTCGTCCGCGCTTGACCCGATTGCAGAGTACAAAATGTATGAAAATCTGATTAAGGCTACCGAAAACAAAACGGTTGTTTACATCTCTCACAGACTTTCGTCTGCCGTTTTGAGCGACAAAATTTTTGTTCTCGGAGCCGGCAAGGTTATTGAAACGGGAACGCACGCGGAGCTTATGAGCTCGGGCGGTGAGTACGCAAGGATGTTCACTCTGCAGGCTTCGCGTTACACAGGCGAGGAGGTGAGCGACGTTGGCTGATTTCAGAGCAGACAAACCCACCCACTCAACACTGTCAAATGTGTTCTACTTCCTTAAACTGATGTACAAAATTTCGCCGCTGCTTGTTATCGGCGAATGCTTCTGGGGCGTTATTATGCGCCTTCCTACGCGTATTATTTCGGTTCTGGGCGTAAAGTATGTTATTGACGTAATTGCAAGCGGCGACGACAAAATGAAAATAGTTTATGCCGTTATCGCAATTGCTGCGGTGCTCGCCGTGAGCGAAATCTTAAACGCTGTTTATCGCGAGTTTTTCTTCACCGCAGAGCTTGAAAAAATCAGTAAGGGGCTGTCCGAGCTGTTGTTTGAAAAGGCAAAGGGACTTGACCTGTCAAGTTATGACGACCCTGATTTTTATAACAACTTTATTCTTGTTATCAATTCATCAGGCACTCGCGTCACAATGGTGCTCGGACTCGTTCAGCGCTATATCGGCGAGGTTGTTTCGCTGATTACAATCGGCTCAATCCTGTTTGCAATTGACCCCGTGTGCCTGCTGATTATACTTGTTGTTGTTGCGATTTTCACACCCGTCAGCAACAAAATCGGCAAGCTCCAGGCGCAGCGCCAGATTGATAACAACCGCCTGCACCGCAGGGCAGACTATTTTGCCCGTGTGTTCTACCTGCAGGATTACTGCAAAGAAGTGCGAATGAACGACATCAAGCCGCTTCTTCTTGACCGTTATAACGACGCGGCTGACGATGTAATCAACAATCAGATTAAGTATGTGCGCAAAATTGACCTTATTTACTTCTTCCAGGAAAGCGGCGTGCAGATTCTCGGTTTTATGTTCCTTTTGCCGCTATATCTCGGATACTGCGTGCTGAAAACTCACACGCTGTCAGCAGGTGATTTTGTTGCAACCTTTAACGGCGCGTTTCAGATTGCAAGCTCATTTTCCTTCCTTACAGTCGGCGTTGTCCGCCAGTTTTCCGAAAGCGCAAGGCTCATCGAAAAATACCGCGAATTCTTAAAGCGCAAAAACTATATTTACGACGGCGAAAAGACCGCCGACGTCGGAGAGCCGAAAACGGTTGAACTTAAAAATGTCAGCTTCACTTATCCCGGTAACGACGAGCCGACTCTCAAAAATATCAATATGACAATCCGCCCGAAAGAAAAAATAGCCCTCGTGGGCTATAACGGCGCCGGCAAAACCACACTGACAAATCTGCTCCTTCGACTTTACGATGTGACAGACGGTCAGATTCTGATTGACGGCGAGGATATCCGCGACGTAACCGTGCAGTCGCATCGCGACAGATTTTCTGCCGTTTTTCAGGATTTTCAGGTGTTTGCAGCAACGCTTGGTGAAAATGTTGCTCTCGATGTTGATGTCAACAGAAAACGCGCCGAAAATGCACTGAAGCATAGCGGATTCAGCAAAAAAGTCAAAAACGGACTCGATTCATATCTCCTTCGCGAGTTTGACGACGACGGTGTTATGATGTCGGGCGGCGAAAGTCAGAAGGTTGCAATTTCGCGTGCGTTTTACAAAAAATGTCCGTATGTAATTCTCGATGAGCCGTCGGCAAACCTTGACCCTGTGGCAGAGTACAATCTCAATCAGTCTATGATTGAGGCGGCGCAGGATAAAACCGTTGTGTTTATCTCGCACCGACTGTCAACCACTGTCAGCGCCGACAGAATCTACGTTATGGAAAACGGCGAAATCATTGAGCAGGGCTCGCACGACGAGCTTATGGCACTCGGCGGAACATATGCGTATATGTTCAATCTGCAGGCTGAAAAGTACAAATAAAAAATTGCCGACGGATGCTTATGGCATCCGTCGGCAACATTAATATTATAGCACAAATATAGTTTAAATACAATACTTTTATTACCTGCCATTTGAGGATATAATATAATCAGAGGATAATATATCCTATTTTTACCAAGGAGGTAATACTATGATTAACATTACTGCAAGAGGATTTGAACTTAAACAGGGCGCAAAGGACGGAATTGAGTCCGAGCTCAAGCGTATTGAAAAAATGCTCCCTGAAAATGCAAGCTTTGATGTAACGCTCAAAAAAATCAAAGACTGCTATCAATGCGATATTACAGTAAAGCACGTCGGCTCGTTTATCAGAGGCGAGGCACAAGCGGAGCGTATTGAGCCTGTTATTGACGCCGCAGTCGACGACCTCAAGAGAAAGCTTCGCAAGCTCAAAACTTACTTTGTTGACAAAAAGAGAAAGGGCGGAATCGACGAAATTGCCGCGTCTATTGACGAGCTCAGCGAAGAGGTTTCGATGGACAATTTTGACGAGGCGTATTTTGAAAGCGTTGATGTTACACGAACAAAAACTATTACTCCTAATATGATGACCGACGACGAGGCTATCGTTCAGATGGAAATGCTCGGCCACAGCTTTTTCGTGTTCCTTGGAATCGACGGCGAAACAAGAATTGTCTACAAACGCAAAAACGGCTACGGTCTTTTGATTTGCGAATAATTAAACTTTAAGGTGGGGAAACCCACCTTTTTTTATTGCAAAATATGCGCTTGTGTATTATAATAATAAACATTAATAAAAACACAGGAACAAGTTATGAAATCATTAAAGTTCAGTCTTGTAAAAAGATTAATAATAATTCCGCTGATTGTGGCGCTGCTTTGCGGCTGCGCGGTATATTTTGCGCTCGGCACACTTGGCGGTAAAGCTGAAACAGAGGAATCAGCCGCCGTATATCAGACGCAAAAATTTGACGACTTTTCAAAGCTGGAAGAGGGCTTTTTTGTCGGTAAAATTATCAGCGGCGGAAATTCTTTTGACATCACATATCTTGACAGCTCCGATAATTCGCTTGTGCTGGATGAAGCGTCGTCAATGGACGGTAATATAATCATTTTCGGTAATGGCTCCACGGCGCAGCTCGGCAGACTTCGTAATTTAAAAAAGGGCGACAGCCTTAAACTTGAAATTTATTCAAACGATTCGCGTCAGTACACCGTTCAGTCCGTTAAATACGGTGTAAACGCCGAAGATATTATCAAGACAAAGGGCAGTGGAATGCTTCTGCTTTGCAGGTCGTATAATGACTTTGCCGCACCGGGCGAAAAACTGTATGCGCTCTACACCGCAAAGGAGGTGCGCGATGAATAAGTTTTTTTACAGCAAATCCTTTTGCACAGTTTTGTCGCTGATTTTGTGTGTTTGCCTTATGGGCACTGCGCTTGGGCTTGTTTCTGTTTTCGCCCTGCGGTCAGAAAAAATTGTGCAAAACAGCATTTCTTCCCGCTCGGATGAACTTAAAGCGGATTTAAAGGAACGCCTTATGCTCGAAATGCCGGATGCCGACGAAGGAATGATTGAAGCGTCGCTTGGCAGCGACACAATGGATTTTATTGTCAGCAGCAGCACGAAGAGCATTGTAATTCACAATAAGATTGATTTTTCATCAAGCAGGCAGCTCTACAACAGTATTTACAAAGCACTTGCTTCCTACGGCTTATCTTCAGAGGAACTTGGCAATACTGCATCGCTTGAGGTTGACATAATCAACGGATATATGCAAACGGCAAACAGCGTTAATACTGATGTGTTTGCAACTCTCGGCAGCACTGCATTTTTTGCTGTTATAGGTGTTTTCGTTGCTGTCGGGGCAGCGTGTGTGTTCCTTGTTGATTTGATTACAAAGGGCAGGCACAACAAGTATAATTATATCGGACTCGGTTTTACCTGCGCAGGTCTTTCAGGCGTTTCGACAATGCTTGCAGCAGACAAAAAAGGCTTTTTTAGCGGTGATTTTTATTGCGATTTGCCTGTGTTTAATGCAGCAGCCGGCACCGTGCTCTCACAAACGGAAAAAGCATTTTTGATTGTAAGCGCGGTATTTTTTGCCATCGGCGCAGCGCTTTTGATTTACAATTATTTCTATTTTACCAAAAAGAACAAAAGGGTAAAAAAGCAGCGCGAATCAGTAACAAAAATGCGTGAAGAGTATATGCAGAATTATAACGAAAAAAACACCCCGTATCAGCCTCCTGCAGCGGGCGAACGCGAGGTAATGGATATTGATTTTTAACAAAACAGGCATCTCTTAACGAGATGCCTGTTTTGTTAAAATGAGAGTTCTGTACGCCTTATCAAATCCATTTGAAGCGGTACACTGAGTTCAACAAAATATGCGCTGTATCCTGCTACCCGCACAAGCATATCCTTGTGCTTTTCGGGATGCTTCATCGCGTCGCGCATCATTGCCGAGCTCATAATATTAAACTGGCAGTGCATAGCCTTTTTGTCAAAGTATGCAGTGATGAAATTCACAAGATTTTCTCTGCCCTCAATACCGGTCACGCACTCGGGAGGAAATTTCCAGTTGAGCAGCGTGCCGTTTGTTGCTTTGGTATGGTCAACCTTGGTGACAGAGTTTGCAATCGCTGTCGGACCGAGAATATCGTGCGACCCTGCAAGCGTGTGGACGGGACCGAGGTTGTCCGAAATCGGCTCATAGTCCTTTCTGCCGTCGAGCGACGCTTTCAAATCCATACCCAGACCGACGTTTGCATTAACCGTGTATACACCGGGGCAGAATTCGCCGCCGCGCTCGTTTTTGCGGTGAGCAACATTGTTGCAGTAAATGTCAAAAACGGCTTTGAAAAGGTCGTCGGCGTAGTCGTCGTCGTTGCCGAAATGATGCACCTTTTCACTGTTCACAAGGGCATAAAGCGCTTCATAGCCCTCCCAGTTATTTTCAACTGCGGCAAGAAGCTCCTTGCCCGTGTATTTCTTTTCGTCAAAAACAAGCTGCTTTACCGTTGACAAAATATCTGCGCAGGTTGCAATTCCGCTTGCCTGCGGACCTGTAAAGTTGTATTTTGCACCGCCTGCATTGAGCTCCTTGCCCGATTCAACGCAGTCCTCAAAGAACGCCGAGGCATAGGGGAGGGGCTTCACGGCGCTGTGCGCCCTGTCAATGCAGTTGATGTTGCGGCACATCTTTTCCACCCAGTATGCAGTCTGCCTGTTAAACGCGTCAAGCACCTCGTCAATGCTCTTGTAAGTGGTGAGGTCGCCGTAGTTCGGCGCAAGCGTTTCGCCCTTGCCTGCGCATCTGTCGTAAACCTTGCAGTCCTTGCTGCAGCCAATGCACTTGCCGCCGTTGAGGGTGAGCTCCATAACCTTTGCAATGTTCATATATGCCGCGTCGTGATAGCCGTATTCCTTACCCGCAAGGTCGGGCTCAACGCAGCCGACAACCTCATAGCAGCGTGCTTCCTCAATCGACATACCCTTGCCGAGCATAACGGGAATTGCCGCCTGGTCGTTGAAAAGCTTGGGGTGACCGTAGCCAGCGCGGATGCACTCAACAGCCTTTACCTTGAGCTCATAAGGCGTTTTTTCGTGAATCCTCACGCACATCCACGGGTCCATCATTCGCGTGTGAACAGACGCTTCAAGCAGCATAAATGTAAGGTCGTTAGTCGCGTCGTTGCCGTCTTTGTCAACTCCGCCGACTGTCAGGCTTTCACCGCCCCAGCCTCTGCCGTTTCGCACCTTTGTGCTGCCCTTGTCACGCAGCTTTGACGGGTTTCCGCACTTTATGAACGCACATTCAAGCAGTTCCTGTTCAAACTCTTTTGTCACATTGCCGCGCTGCATATCAGCCTTGTAAAACGGATAAAGCCACATATCCATTCTGCCGTATGAAACAGAGTGTCCGTTCGATTCAATAAGCGCAATTGTTGTTACAAAATTCCACAGTTGCAGCGCCTGCCACATAGTTTGCGGCACGCCGCCCGCAATCGCCTTGCAGTTGTCTGAAATTGCGACGAGCTCCGCCTTCCGTTTTTCGTTGGCTTCAACCTCTGCCATCTCTTTTGCAAGACAGGAATAGCGCATAATATAATCTTTTGAAGCATTCAGGCTGATAATCATAGCCTCGAGGAATTCAGCGGAATCAGCGTTCTTTTTCAGTGATTCCTCCGCCTCTTCAATCATACCGTCAAGACCGATTTTCATCAGCCTCTCATAATCCATAACATAGTGACCGACGCCTGCAAAGTGGTACAGGTTTGTCATATACACTTTTTTGCCGAGCGAGCCGCCCTTTAGCTGTGCTTCGTCAAGCTGCGGAGTAATGCTGTCGGCAACGGTCTTGCCCTCCCAGAACGGCAAAATCTTCAACAGTTCAGCCTTGTCTTCGGGAGTTATGAAAAACTTATCGTGCTCTCTGTCAGCAAAGGTGCCGTCGCCGTCAAGCTCGTCAAGCAGCCAGTCAACAGAAAACTCCGGATAAATCGGCGCCGATTTCGGCTTTGCGCAGATATCGCCGATTATAAGCTCGTCGTCGTGAATATAGAGCTTTGCCTCTGAAAGTATCTTTTTAAGAAAAACTGCCGTTTTCATAACGGGCGAAAGGTCGGGGTTTTCCCTGTAAACCTCGGTGATAACTTTTGCACGGTATATATCAATATTGAACTCGCGCTCAAGAAAAAGTTTTCGCAGCTTGTTAACTCTTTCATACGGCGAAAAATCGTCGTGCCCCGACTTGTAGCCGATACCGTAGTTTTTGTCAAACGGCTCTGTGCCGATGGCAGTTGTTGTGTAATTCATTTTAATGAATCTCCTTTGTGGTGGTGCCTATTGTGCAATTGATACCGCGGTCTGAAAAGCATTTTTTGATATTTTCAATCCTGCTTTCAAACGCGGTTTTGTTGTATTTTAAGTCGCTCATAGGATATGGAATACCGAGCGAGTGGTATTTTTCTTCGCCAAGCGGCATATAACGCAAAAGCTGAACAACCGAAACTTTTCCGCCGAGCCTTTGTATTATAAAATCCGCCGTTTCGGCAGCATTTTTTATATTGTCGTTAAACTTTGGAATTATCGGAATTCTGACAATCAGCGGAGTGTCGCACTCGTTACAAAAACGCTCAAAGTTTGACAGTATTCTTTCGTTTGAAAAGCCGACGTATTTTGTGTGCATACGCTTGTCCATATGCTTGATGTCCGCAATAAAAAGGTCAGTGTACGGCTCAATCTGCGCTATAAATTCATAGTCCGCTTCAAACGCCGACTCCACGCAGGTGTGAATGCCGAGATGGCGGCACTCCTTCAGCAGCTCAAGCACAAATCCGCTTTGCATCAGCGGTTCGCCGCCCGAAATTGTTACACCGCCCGAGGATTTTTTGTAATACTCGGCGTCTTTTTTTATTATTTCCATAACCTCGTCCACGCTCATAACCTGCCCCCACTGCCTGATAGCAACAGCAGGGCAGACCTCGGCGCATTTCATACACGAGGTGCACTTTGCTCTGTCAACGCTTTTGATTATGCCGCTTTCAAATTCAATACAGCCTTCGCCGCAGGCGTTCTTGCAGTAGCCGCAGCTGCTTTCGCCGATACATTTTGACGGATAAATTCCGAGCTCGGCTTCGGCATTTTTGCTTTCGGGATTGCTGCACCACCTGCAGTCAAGCGGGCAGCCCTTAAGAAACACCTCTGTCCTGATTCCCGGACCGTCATTTATGGTGTAGCGCTGGATATTAAAAACCGTAGCCTTTTCCGACATAGATTACAGGATTCCTTTTAAAATAATACATTTCTGCTTTGTGAGTTCGTTAAAGGTTGAATAAACGCCTTCCGTGCCGATACCCGACTTTTTGTATCCGCCAAACGGCATTTCAAAGCTTCTGAAATAACTTGAGCCGTTAATAACAACGGAGCCTGCTTCAAACTCGTTTGAAAAACGCATTGCCTTTTTCATATCGTTTGTGAACACGCTTGCACCAAGACCGAACTTTGTGTCGTTTGCAAGCGCAAGAGCCTCGTCATCGTCATCAAATGAGCAGCAGGAAATAACGGGACCGAATACCTCTGTGTCGTGCATAACGTCGGCAGAGTAGGGCACATCCGCAATCACCGTAGGCTCAATAACGGTCTTGTCGCGCTTTCCGCCGCACACAAGGCGTCCGCCCTGCGCAACAGTCATCTGAATCTGCTTTTCAACCTCGATAGCGGCAGACTCGTTTATGAGCGTGCCGATGTCGGTTGACTCGTCAGTCGGAGCGCCGATTTTAAAGGTCTTTACCTCCGTTGCAACTCTGCTGACAAATTCATCGTAAAGGATTTTATGAATGATAAATCTTTTTGGCGCGCAGCAAATCTGACCCGCATTGAAAAATCTTGTGTAAACAGCCTCTTTGACTGCAAGGTCAAGCGACGCGTCCTCAAGAACAATGAATGCGTCGTTGCCGCCAAGCTCAAGCGCAACGTTTTTGAGCGTTCCGGCAGATGCCTTTGCCACGTTAACGCCGACTGCAGTTGAGCCTGTGAGCGTGAGCGCCTCAATAATCGGGTTTTCGGATATAAAGTCTCCGATTTCGCTTCCTCTGCCCGTAACATACTGAACAACGCCGTCAGGAACGCCCGCTTCGTGCAGCAGCATAACAAGTCTGCCAACGGTGAGCGGATTTTCCATCGACGGTTTAACGATAACTGTGTTGCCTGAAAGTATTGCAGGTGCAACCTTCTGATTGAAAAGATTGCAGGGAAAGTTGAAGGGGATAACGCATGCAACAACGCCGATTGGCTCGCGAACGGTAATAACAATATCGCCGTCGTGGTTTTCCTCCTGACCTGCAGGAATTACCGAGCCGTAGAGGTGCTTTGCCTTTTCGGCAAATGCCTTCCACGCAATCTGAATATTGTTGATTTCAATTCTTGACTGGCGAATCGGCTTGCCTGATTCTGCAGTGAGGAGCTGCGCAAGCTCTTCCTTGTTTTCGTCAACGAGAGCAAGGAAGCTGCCGACCATTTCAGCTTTTTTGTAAACGGGAACCTTTCGCCAGCTTTTCTGTGCTTCTTTTGCAATAGCGGCGCAGTTGTCAATATCTTCTTTTGTAGCAGAGGGAACAGTGTCAACAATTTCTCCTGTGTACGGATTGTACACGGGCAATTCCTTTTTGCTCGACGATGCAACCTGCCGTCCGTTAATAATCATCTGCATATGCGTTCCTCCAACATATAATTATCCAAAATAATTATATATAATTGAATTACAAATTACAATACATAAATATACAAATAATTTGCTAAAACTTTATAATTTTTTTACATTTCAGTCTAAAATCAGCAATTTTTGTTGACATAGTTGTATATATAAATTATAATTTTGAAATGAAAATTATTCTATGAGATGATTCGTTATGAATGACGCAAAAAAATCAGAGATAAAAAAGACCGGCGGATTCCTTTTAAGTGCAATCTGCCTTTTTTTGGTGTTTGCATTTCTGTTTAATATAGTTTCCACTATCCTTGTTCAGCCGCACGACGACAGAAGCTACTCAATGATTCGCGGCTTTTATGAGGAAGAGGAAAACTCGCTCGATGCCGTTTTTATCGGCTCAAGCACATCTTACACAGACTGGAACGCCGCAATCGCGTGGGAAAACTATGGCATTACCGGCTTTTCGTTTACCTCGCCCGCGCAGCATTTTGCCGCGCAGGAGTATCTTTGCAAAGAGGCTCGCAAAACGCAGCCAAACGCCGTTTACGTTTTTAATCTCGTTCCCATCTGCGAATATTTTGACGGCGACGAAACATACGGTTATCACGCGCTGCTTGACTATATGCCGCTTTCGCTCAACAAGCTGAAAATGACAAAGGTCCTTTGCGACGACGCCGGCTTTGACTACAGGGAGAGCGCCGAATATTTTGTTCCGCTTGTAAGGTACCACAGTGCGTGGAATACCTGGGACGGCAGCAATATGCACAAGGAATTTGACGGCTACAAGGGAGTTCCTCACTATGTCAGGTTTTTACGGAGCCGATATAATGTTGACGGCGAATTCAAAGAGATAACCGAAAGGGCAGAGCTCAAGGGCGACCTTGAAAAAATTAAAAACGACGTTCAGAGCCTGCTTGATTATCTTAAGGAGGAAAACGTCAACGCGATGTTCCTTGTAACACCCACTGTCGGTAAGGATAAAATTATTTACGAGTGCATTAATTCCGCTGCCGATATGGCAAGGGAAGCAGGCTTTACCGTTGTTGACTTTCAGAACAAAAAAATGCTTGAATCAATTGAACTTGATTTTACAAAGGATTTTTATAATCACAACCATCTCAACATTCACGGTGCGCTCAAGATGACCGAATACCTCTGCGAGTACCTTACAAATAATTATGACATCAAGGACAAGCGTGAGGATAAAAGCTTTTCTGCCGCGCAGGGCTGGGACGACGTTTTCACGAAGCTGAAAGCAAAAATGTCACCGTATGTTCTGCCGCAGGAATATTATATGAATGTGGATTATACTTACTCCGCGCCGAGCGTTTCAGTCAGCGTTTCAGACGATAAGGCTGACACTTACAACGTTTCGTGGTCTCACGAGGAATCAGCCGGCAGCTACACTCTTTACAGAAAAGACAGATACACGTCGACTTGGAATAAGGTCGCTGAATTTGACGGCAGCGTCAGCACCTTTACCGATACTTACAAGGTCGAGAATTCCGAAGAGGACGGACCGTACTACACGGTTATTGCAAGCAAAAATGAGGGCGGCAAAACCGTATGGAGCAATTACAACTACAAGGGCGTTTACATCCCTGCTGACCTGAGAACAGGAGGGCAAAAATGAGTTATCAGACCGTTAATTTCCTGCTGTTTTCGCTTGCGATATTAATCGTATATTACCTTGCCGGTGCAATCAGCGGCAAGCTGCAAAAATATATTCTGCTTGCAGGCAGCCTTGTATTTTACTATATCGGGGGCGCAAAGTACCTTCCGTTTTTAATCACAACGCTTTTGATTTCGTACCTTTCGGGACTGATAATGCAGCGCATTCATAACAAGGCTGAAGTAAGCCTTGAAAAATGCGAATCACCTGCGGACAAAAAGCTTGTGCGAAAAAAGGCAAAGACAAAAACAAAAATTGTCCTCAACCTTTCAATGCTCATTCCGATAGCGCTGCTTGTCGTGTGCAAGTACACAAAATTCATCATCAAAAGCACAAACCTTGTTCTTTTAAAAGCAGGCTCGTCGCATCATTTTGATGTAATCAATTTCATTCTTCCTGTCGGAATTTCGTTTTACACGCTTATGGCGCTCAGCTATATGCTCGATATATACTGGAAACGCTATAAGGCAGAGAAGAATCTTATCAACTACGCAGCATATCTGACTTTTTTCCCGCACATCGTGCAGGGACCGTTTGACCGCTTTAACAAGTTTAACGACCAGATTAAGAACGGAATAAAATTTGACCCGTACAATATCCAAAGCGGCGTAATGCTGATTATCTGGGGCTTTTTCAAAAAGCTTGTAATTGCCGACAGACTTGCAATGTTTGTCGACACGATATTTGACAATTACACCGAGTATCACGGATTTATCATAATCCTTGCCACGATGGTTTATTCTGTTCAGATTTACGCCGATTTCTCGGGATGTATCGACATCGTATCGGGCGTCAGCGAATGCTTTGGCATCAAACTTGCCGAAAACTTTAACCACCCGTATTTCTCAAGAACGATGATGGAGTTCTGGCGCAGATGGCACATCTCGCTTCAGGAGTGGTTCAAGGATTACATCTATTTCCCTGTGTCAATGAGCGGCTTTGTGAAGGGCGTCAAAAAATCCGCAAAGAAAAAGGGCAACAAAAAAGCCGGCGAGCTTTTCGCCTCGTGCTTCCCGATTCTGATTGTGTGGATTGTAACGGGCATATGGCACGGCGCAAGCTGGAAATACGTTACATGGGGTATGTTCCATGCGTTTCTTCTGATTTCAAGCAAGGTGTTTGAGGACACTAACGCCAAAATCACCAAAGCGCTCAAAATCAGAACAGAGTCGTGGGGCTTTGCCCTTTTCCAGATGACGCGTACATATATGCTGTGCTGCGTGGGCAGACTGTTTTTCAGAGCGCCGCGTCTCACCGCGTCGGCAGGACTTATCAAAAATATATTCAACGAGGGCTTCGGCTGGAGCTATCTCGGCTTCGAAAAGCTTGCAACATACGGACTTGACCTGAACAACATTTTTGTTTCCGTTATTGCAGTAATTGTTCTTCTTGCAGGTGATATTCTGCAGGAAAAAATGAATGTCAGAAACAAACTTATCACTGAAAACAGCTTTGTTTTGCGCTGGTGCCTTATTCTTCTCGGCGTTTTTGCCGTAATCATTTTCGGCATCTATGGCCCCGGCTACAATGCAAGCAGTTTCATATATCAGGAATTCTAAAAAATAAGGAGAATCATTATGGACGAATTACTTGAAATGCTTTCGGAAAAATTCCCGAACATCGACTTTGAAAACGAGGACAAGCTCTACGAAAAGGGTATTCTCGATTCAGTATCGGTAGTTGAAATTATTTCAGAGATTGAGGATATGTTTGACGTGTCTGTATCAATGGAGTACATTCAGCCCAAATACTTTGAATCTGCACAGGCAATGTGGGATATGATTGAGGAACTTTCATAATGGTAAAATCTGTTGTGGAGGCAGTTTTTGAGGGTGCGGCAAAGCACCCTCAAAAATGCTGTCTGGCGGACGATAATGTTAGCGTAACTTATGACGAATACGCAAAAAAAATCAAAAAATTTGCCGCTTATCTTTTGTCGCAGAATGTTAAAAGGGGCGACAAGGTTGTAATCGAGGCGTGCCAGAGCGTTGACTATCTCGCAATTCAGCTTGCGTGCCAGCTTATCGGCGCAGTTTTTGTGCCTGTCGAGCACAACTGCGCGGCAGAAAAAATTGCAGAGCTTTCAAAGCGTGTGAACGCAGCGTATGTGATTGCGGTTAAAGATAGCGACGGCGTTACCTTTGACGAGTTTGCAATCGGCGCAGAAGGTGCAGCAGAGCTTGAAAACTATACTCTGCCGCAGGGCGACGAGGTGTGCGAAATCCTGTTCAGCACAGGAACGACGGGCAAGGAAAAGGGAATAATTCTCACCCACAAAAACGACATTGCGCTTGCCGAAAACGTTATGTACGGCGTTGAGATGAAGGAGGACAATGTCGAGCTTATTCCGTCGCCGCTTAATCACTCGCACGGACTGCGCAGGTACTATGCAAATATGGTGATGGGCGCAACCGTTATCGTTATTTCGGGCGTGCTTAATCCGCTTAAGTTTTTTGCACTGATGGACGAGTACGGAGTTACGGCAATTGACCTTGTGCCGACTGCGCTTACAGTGCTGCTCAAAATTTCAAAAAACAAGTTCGGCGAGTATAAGGACAAGCTGCGCTATATTCAGTTCGGCGCCGCTCCGCTTATGGATGCCGACAAGGAAAAAATCTGCGCGCTCCTGCCGAACACAAGACTGTATAATTTTTACGGCAGCACCGAGAGCGGCTGCATTGTGATTTATAATTTCAATGTTGAAAACGCCAAGAAAAACTGCATCGGCAAGCCTGCTTGCAACGCGGAAATTACGATAGTTGACGACAACCGCAACCCGATTGAATCCTCACTTGAAAATACGGGACTGCTTGCCTCAAGGGGCGCAATGAATATGAGCGGTTACTACGAGGACGAGGAGGAAACGAAGGCTGTTCTTATTGACGGTGTTGTTTACACGAACGACGTCTGCTATATTGACGGTGACGGCGACATTATTCTGCTTGGCAGACAAGGCTCCGTTATGAATGTCGGCGGCAAAAAGGTTTCACCCGATGAAATCGAAAATGCCGCAAAGCAGATTAAGGGCGTTATCGACTGCGGCTGCGTGCCTGTCGACGACGCAATGCTCGGCTCTGTGCCGAAGCTTTTTGTGCAAACGCGAAACGAAAGTGCCTTTGACCCCGTTATGATAAGAACGGAGCTGTCAAAAACACTCGAACCGTTCAAGATTCCAAAGTACATCGTGTTTATTGAAAAAATCCCTCGTACCTTCAACGGCAAAATAATCCGCAGAGAATTAAAATAAAAAAGCGCAGACATTAGTCTGCGCCTTTTTTATTGCTTTAATTATTCCTGCCAGGGATATTCTTCCTGCAGTGCTGCGAATTCGTCGTAATCCTTTGCAAAGTGGAAATTGCCCTCAAGGTCGGAGAAAAAGTACAGATAATCCGTGTCGGGATGATTTACAACCGCGTCGATTATGTCCTCGCCCGAATTTGTAATCGGTCCTGCAGGTAAGCCGTCGCAGCGGTAGGTGTAGTATGCGTCGTACACTTTTTGCGAAAAGCCGTGTTCGTCGCGCAAATCCTTTGCGTAAAAATAAGTAACATCCGACTGCAGCTTTGCGCCCTTGTCAAGTCTGTTTATGAATACTGACGCAATGTTTTTTGCCGAGCCCTGACCGAACGCCTCCTCCTGCACAACAGACGCAAGAGTTACCAGCTCAAACATTGACATTCCGCTTTTTTCGCAGTAGTCTGTCATTTCTTCGGTGATTCTGTCGTCAAACGCGTCAAGCATTGCAATTGCAACATTTTTTGGGTCGGCATTTTTCGGCAGGTCATACGTTGCCGGGAACAAGAATCCCTCAAGCTTGTATGCAACAAGCTCGCTGTCGGGCACGCTGTCAAGAAAGTCGTAGTCAAAACCGTCGGTGCTTTTACACACCTCAAGAAATTCGTCAGCCTTGCAAATTCCGTTTTCCTCAAGAATCTTTGCAATCTCCATTGCGTTTGTTCCTTCGGGAATCGCAACCTTCACACCCTCGTGCGAGATGTCAGGATTTTGCAGCTTTTCGGCAATTTCCTCGTACGACATATCGGCAGTAAGCTCATACTCACCATTTATATATTTAAAATCGGGATAGTGCTTTGACATCCAGTTAGTCCACAAAACGTCCGATATTACAATTTTGTTGTCGTAAAGCTTTTTGCCTATTTCGTACTCATAATCGCTCTTTGTGATTTCAAGCGTATATGCAGTGTTTGCCTGGCGCTTTCCCTCAATATCATTTTTTGCCGCGCCGACAACATAGCCGCCTACAGCGCCGATAACACCAAGCAAAACAATCACAAGTAAAATAATTATTCCTGTATTTTTCTTTTTTCTTGCCATAATTATTCCTTTCTCATCGGCAGGTGAATAATGCCGATTTCACAGACCTCTTTTTCGCCTGTTGGTTTGAAGCCGAGCTTTTCGTAAAACGGCACGGCGTGAAGCTGGGCGTTAACTGTTATTTCCGCTGCGCCAAGGCGCTTTGCCTCCTTGCACAGCGTTTCAATAATAATTTTGCCCGTGCCCTTGCCGCGCTCGCTTTCAAGCACCGCAACGCGCCCGATTTTGTATGCGCTGCCGAGTTTTATTATTCTTCCCGTGCCGACAGCCTCGCCATCCCTGCAAACAAGCACAAACCGCGTGCTGTCAGATGCGTCATCGCCGTCCGTGCAGGCGGTATTTTCAGCCCCCTGCTCGTCAACAAAAACAGTACGGCGAATGTCAACAGCTTTTGCAAATTCGGCTTTGTCGTTTTTGTCAAATATCTTAATCATATCAACATTGTATCATAAATCGTTAAAATTGCAATATTATATTTGACTTACAGATTTTTATAAACTATAATTGTTTTATCAATTTGTGAGGAAATGTTATGGCTATCTACAACATCGCAGGACTTACGGTTAAAATTGAAAACTGCGGCGGCAGAACGCTCAAACAGGCGAAGGCGTACCTTTCCGAAAATCAGAGCGAATCGCAGAATATTGACATTGTTATTAATGTTGACGATGCCCGCGTCAAAAGGGCTGTAAAGGAGCACCCCGAACTGTCTGCACCCGACTGGGATTATATGATTTCGGGCAATGATTTTTATGTCGGTCTGCTTCACTTTGACGGCATTTTGCTGCACTCGTCGTGCGTTGTTGTCGACGGCGTTGCGTACGCATTTTCCGCAGACAGCGGAGTCGGCAAATCAACCCACACGCAGCTTTGGCTCAAGCATTTTGGCGACAGGGCGTATATCCTCAACGACGACAAGCCTGCCATCAGAAAAATTGACGGCAAAATTTACGCCTGCGGCACGCCGTGGAGCGGCAAAAATGACTGTTCCGTGCCCGAAATTGTGCCGCTCGGCGGCATCTGCTTTATCGAGCGCGACACTTATAATCATATTGAAAAAGCGCCTGTCGAAAAGGCTGTTTTCAACATCTTTTCGCAGACCTTACGCAAGCTCGGCGAAACGAATATGGACAGACTTCTTGACGTTATTGAAAGTATTTTTTCGTCCGTGCCGCTTTATCAGCTCGGCTGCAATATTTCTGACGAGGCTGTTGAGGTTGCCTACGGCACAATGAAAAGGAAATTGTAAGAATATATGAAAAAGGGATTTATCGCCGTTCTTGCCCTTCTTGTTGCGGCGGCAATGCTTTTTGGATGCGGCAAGGCGGGCAGTACCGTCAATGCGGATGATTTGACTTTGACAGAGTTCAGCGCATCTGCGCAGCAAAGCGAAAGCACCTCTGCTGAAAAGCAGACCTTAACCGCAAAAACAACCAAAAAGCGCATCGCAGCAAAAGCCAAAAAGCGTAAGGCAAAGACGACAGCAAAGCAAACAAAAAGGAATAAAACGACAGCAAAAAGAGTTAAAAATAAAAGCGAAAAAAAGGCTTCTACAACACTCACCACCGCCGCACCGCACACTACAAAACCGACCACCGCCAAAAAGGTCGTTGACAAAACGCACTGCAGCCTTACGGTTCAGTGCACAGAGGTGCTCGACCATCTTGACGATTTGGCTGAAGGGCACGAATACTACGTACCGCGAAGCGGGTATTTGCTCAATTCTTATTCAGTAACCTTTGAGCAGGGCGACACCGTTTACGACGTGCTGCGCCGTGCCTGCCGTGAGCTCGGAATCAGAATGTATGCAAGGCACACTGTTTACGGAATGTATGTTGTCGGAATTAACAACATTGATGAATTCGATTGCGGCGGCGCAAGCGGATGGACATATTATGTTGACGGAAAATTTCCTATGGTAGCGTGCTCGGAGTATGAGCTTTCGGGCGGCGAGGAAATAGAATTTGTTTATGTTTGCCAGGAGAAATGATGAGAGTTTTAACAACGAAGCAAATCAGAAAAGTTGAAGCACTCTGCTTTGAGCGTTACAGCACCGAGGCGGAGCTAATGCTGAAAGCAGGCACAGCCTGCGCAAATTCAATTGTCGCAAGATACGGCGACGCACTCAAAAACGCCGAGGTGTCCGTGCTTTGCGGAGCAGGCAAAAATGCAGGCGACGGCTTTGTTATAGCAAGGCTTTTGTTTGCGTTCGGCGCAAAGGCAAAAATAGTTTTATGTGCAGGCGAGCCAACTATTGCCGAGCCGCTTATGTATTTTAACGAGGCTGTGTCAAGCCGCGTTCCCGTTGTCAGTTACGCCGATGAGCACACCGTGTGCGATTTTGTTGTTGACTGTATGTTCGGCATCGGCTTTCACGGCGAGGCACGCGCACCGTTTGACAGGATTTTCAGAGCTCTTGCCGATAGCAGCGCCGAGATTATTTCAGTTGACACGCCCAGCGGAACTGATTCCGCAACGGGCGAGGCTTGCGAAAACTGTGTGAAAGCGGATTTTACCGTAGCGATTTCAACACTGAAAATGGCGCATATTCTGCCGCCTGCAAATGCGTATTGCGGCGATATTCAGACTGTTAATATCGGAATACCCGAGGACTGTTATGAGGACGAATATATCAACACAATTACAGAAGAGGATGTCAGAGCCTCGTTCAAGCCGATTGACAAAAATGCTAATAAAGGCACCTTCGGTCATCAACTGAACATCTGCGGAAGCTACAATATGTTCGGCGCGGCAGTTATCTCTGCAAAAGCGGCTGTTCGCAGCGGCGCAGGACTTGTAAAGCTTATGCTGCCAAAATCTGCCTATCCGCTTGCTGCGGCTCATCTTACGCAGCCGATTTTCAGACCGTCAGCCGAAAATGATTGCGGCACCTTTTCAGACGCTGCAATTCGCGATTTTGACGCAGAGCGCGACTGGGCGGACTCAATAGTCCTCGGCTGCGGAATAGGCAAAAACGACGACACCGCCTTTCTTTGCGAATACGTTGCAAGAAATGCAAAATGTCCTTTAATTATTGACGCCGATGGTATAAATTGCCTCGGTGAGCGCATAAATATAATTAAGGACATTAAAGTGCCGACAGTTCTTACGCCTCATCCCGGCGAGATGGCAAGGCTCATATCAAAAACGCCTGCCGAGATACAGCAGGACAGATTAAATGTTGCAAAAACTTTTGCAAGGGAGAATCATGTAGTTCTCGTATTAAAGGGAGCAAACACTATTGTAACGGACGGAAAAAGCGTGTTTGTAAATATGACCGGCAATCCCGCAATGGCTATGGGCGGAACGGGCGATATGCTGTCAGGTATGCTCGGCGCATTTGTTGCGCAGGGACTTACAGCACTCGACGCTGCAAAAGCCGCAGTTTATATTCACGGTCTATGCGGCGACGAGGCCGCAAAACGCTTTAGCCTTCGCGGAACGGCTGTTTGTGATATGACAGAACTGCTCGGAACTTTAATGTCTATTACAGAATAATTCAAAAGCATACGAGTTGATACATATTGAAAAAAATAATACCCTTTATCTGCTTGCTGGCACTCCTTTTGACTGCTTGCTCGCAAAATAACAAATCCCCCAAAATTATTACCGCGTCTGAATTTGACGCGGTGTATAAAATGGGGGATTTCAGTTTTGACTGCACTGTAAAATGGCAAAACTCCACGGCGTTTGTAACCGTCAAATCCACTAACGCGGCAGGTATGACAATAAGCTGCGACGGACGAAAGGTTACTTTTTCAAAGGGAAAAATGCTCAAACGCGTGCCAAAGGATAATGTCGATTCTTCAAATCCGGCACGGCTTTTGTGGGAAATTTTCAGCGCCATTGAAAACGGCGGAACAAAAACCTCGCTCGGCGATTTTGAAGTGGTCTGCGATAAAAAGGGGAATATTCAGAGCATAACGGTTGCCGACATTTCTCTGACAAGAATCAGCCATCTCAAAAATTGATTTTAATTAAGCCGCCCTTGCGTGTTTTTCCGCTGTTCCACAGCTCGTCAAAGTCGAGCCATTCCCAGCTGCTGTATGTAACGGCTTTAACCATCATCGTA
>CAMPBI010000006.1 GCA_946637545.1 uncultured Clostridia bacterium
TGCAGATTGCAGTATCATCGTCGCAAACTAAAACAGTATACATATTAGTCCCTCCATACACATTAAAGCATTTTGTGTCAAAAATCCTTCAAAGCAAAAATTAAGATTTATCAAAGTGAAACACTCTGCAAAAATGCAGAGTGACAGTTATTCTTCGTCTGAATCGGGTATGGTTTCTGCTGTGCCGTAGAGCTTTATGTCCTTGCGGGCGTTCTCCTCCTGCGGTTTGTCCATAATAATATCCCATATGTATTTATACTTTTTCAGCGTGAAATCGGGGAAAACGTGACGCATACGCTCAACAATTTTGCTTTCGCTTTTAATTGAGTTAATGCTTTTTGAAACAAATTCATTTTCCATTATTCTGCTATTAAGCTCTGTCATTTGCTCACGCGTAAGGTCAACACCCTTTTGAGTGCCTGTAATCATTGTGTTTTGAAGATGCTTTACGTATTTAATAACTCCTTTAAGGTCGGATACAGTACCTGCAAGGTCAACGAGTATAATTGAGTAAAACACAAAGCAAAGCGTATAAAGCACATTGTCGGGAATTATGTCAATCAGCTTGAAAACAAGCGGCTGCAGCACTTTTACAACAAGTGTTGCGCCTGCGCCGAAAATGAGTAAGCCGTTCAGATATACTCTGCCGTTGATATTAAAGCGGCGCGAGGAATAGTCCCACCACATTGCGTGGAACATTTTTTCCATCACAAAATGAGTGATATATTCAAGGCTGCCGCAAAGCAGCAGGCCGAAAATGAAAACTAAAAATACATTGCTCACTCTGCCGTAAAGCACAGCGGTGCAAAGCACTGCGCCCGTGCCGTAAATCGGGCATACGGGACCGAACAGAAAGCCTCGTTTAACGACCTTTTTGTCGCGTATGAGGAACAGCAGCGTTTCAAGAATCCAGCCAGCAAAGCTGTAAATTATGAAAGTGAAAAAGTATGAGCAGATTGTTTTAAGCATTTTTGGACCTCCTGTTAATCTCCTCATAAACGGGGATAAAATTCTTTGAGAGTTTAAGATAATCGGCAGTGGCGCAGCGCTTGTCAATATATGTGAGCAGCCACGAGCCGTGGTATTTTGGCATAACCCTTGATGTCGGGAACATATGACTCAATATCATATTTTTTTGCATAGCCGAAAGCTTGCCGATGTACTTTTCTATATTCTTTACAGACTCTTTCGGATGATAAAAGATGTGATTTTCATCGTGCTTTTCGGTGTACCACTCGTAAAGATAAAAATCGTGAAGAAGTGCAGCACGGGTGATTTCGCGTGCTGAAGAAATGTTGTATTTTTCGCAGGCTTTAAGCACATTGTACGACACATAAACACTGTGAAAATGTGTGCTGATTTCCCTGTGATGACGGTAGCTTTTCATACTGTCAACAAGCTCATTTGTGAGCAAGTCAGATGTGTATTCAAGGTACCTGTCAATAAACTTTTGCTCATTTAAAATATCCATAAATGAAAGTATATATTAATGATATCAGAATGTAAATAAAAATTATATAATGTTTATCTAAAATTAATAAAAGGCGGAACGTATCCGCCTTAACTTTATAACCCGAAGCTTACTGTAAGCGCTTCATTTATTTTTCCCATATCCGCGCCGTCGAGAGTTCCCATTTTTTCGCGAAGGCGTCGTTTGTCAAGCGTTCTGACCTGCTCAAGGAGAACAACGCTGTCCTTTGCAAGTCCGCAGTCCTTTGCGTCAACCTCTATATGAGTGGGGAGATTGTTTTTGTCCTGCCGCGAGGTAATTGCGGCTGCAATAACTGTTGGCGAAAACTTGTTGCCCACATCGTTTTGCACTATTAATACAGGTCTGACTCCTCCCTGCTCCGAGCCTACAACGGGACTCAAATCGGCATAGAATATATCACCGCGTTTAACATACATTTTTATCACCCATAAATAATTCTGTTATTATTTTTACCATAAAAAACAATTTTTAAACATCTTATTTACATTATATTCCGAAAAATTGAGGGTGATATTTTAAACGGGAGGGCCCAAGCCCTCCCGTTTGCGGTTATTAATCTATTTTAGGAAGCTTTGCAGCGTACTTTGCGAGTTCCTCGTCAGACGGGATATAATCATCCATCTTGCCGTCGTGGTATTTTTCGTATGCAACCATATCAAAATAGCCTGTACCTGTAAGACCGAATACGATTGTTTTTTCTTCGCCTGTTTCCTTGCATTTGAGCGCCTCGTCAATTGCGGCACGGATAGCGTGTGAGCTTTCGGGTGCAGGAAGGATACCCTCAACACGGGCAAACTGCTCTGCCGCCTCGAATACCCTTGTCTGCTCAACGGAAACAGCCTCCATAAGACCGTCATCATAAAGCTGTGAAAGTACCGGGCTCATACCGTGATAACGCAGACCGCCTGCGTGATTTGCTGACGGAATAAAGTCAGAGCCGAGTGTGTACATCTTTGCAAGCGGGCAAACCATACCGGTATCTGCAAAGTCATAAGCATATCTGCCGCGTGTAAAGCTTGGGCAGGATGCAGGCTCAACAGCGATAATTCTGTAATCAGCCTCGCCGCGAAGCTTTTCGCCCATAAACGGTGAAATAAGACCGCCGAGGTTTGAGCCGCCGCCTGCGCAGCCGATGATGATGTCGGGCTTGATGTTATACTTGTCAAGCGCAGCCTTCGTTTCAAGACCGATAACGGACTGATGAAGGAGCACCTGGTTAAGAACTGAACCGAGTACATAGCGGTAACCGGGATTCTTTACTGCAACCTCTACTGCCTCTGAAATAGCGCAGCCAAGAGAACCTGTTGTACCGGGATGCTCGGCATTAATCTTTTTTCCGATTTCCGTTTCCATCGATGGTGAAGGAGTTACGGAAGCGCCGTAAACGCGCATTACCTCGCGGCGGAAAGGCTTTTGCTCATATGAAACCTTTACCATATATACTTTACAGTCGAGGTCAAAATATGAACACGCCATTGAAAGCGCTGTTCCCCACTGACCTGCGCCTGTTTCGGTGGTTACGCCCTTGAGTCCCTGCTTTTTAGCATAGTAAGCCTGGGCAATTGCCGAATTGAGTTTGTGAGAGCCGCTTGTGTTGTTGCCCTCAAATTTATAGTAAATCTTTGCAGGCGTCTGAAGCTTTTCTTCAAGACAGTATGCTCTTACAAGCGGTGACGGGCGGTACATCTTATAGAAATCACGGATTTCCTCGGGAATATCAATGTACGCGTTGTCGTTATCAAGCTCCTGCTGCACGAGCTCTTCGCAGAACACGCCGCCAAGCTCTTCTGCCGTCATAGGCTGATGTGTGCCGGGATTGAGAAGCGGAGCAGGCTTGTTCTTCATATCCGCACGAACATTGTACCACTGCTTTGGCATCTCATTTTCTTCAAGATAGATTTTGTAAGGAATTTTCTTTTCTTCTGCCATTGTTTTGTCCTCCGTTAAAATATTTTTAAGTTAATAAAATTCTGTCTGTGTCAAGCGCTTTGCCGGCTTCAACTTTAAAGCGTTCGAGCAAATCGTTTACGGTTATATTTTCTCTTTCGCTTCCCTCGATGTCAAGAATTATTTTACCGTTATTCATCATTATTGTTCTGTTGCCCAAATCAAGCGCCGACTGCATATTATGCGTTATCATCAGACAAGTGAGCTTGTTGCTTTGAACAATCTCATTAGTTAGCTTCAAAACCTTTTCGGCTGTTCCCGGGTCAAGCGCCGCAGTATGCTCATCAAGAAGAAGGAGCTTTGGCGGATTATAGGTAGCCATCACAAGAGTAAGCGCCTGGCGCTGCCCTCCGGACAGCAAACCGACGGGCTGGCTCATTCTGTCCTCAAGTCCCATATCAAGAAGCTTCAGCCTCTCTTTGAACTCCTGCTTGTCTTTGTGCCTGATATGGCTTAACCAACCGCCTTTTCCGGCGGCAAGCGCAAGGTTTTCTTCTATTGTCATACCCGGTGCGCTACCCTTCATAGGGTCCTGAAAAAGCCTTCCTATATTATGCGCGCGTTTGTGAACGGGGTCCAGAGTAATATCAATACCGTCAAGTAAAATTTTGCCTTTATCCGTGAAAAAATCGCCTGCAATTGCATTGAACAGAGTAGATTTTCCTGCTCCGTTTGCGCCGATTATTGTGATAAAATCACCGTCTTTTACTGTAAGCGACAAATCGTCAAGCGCAGTTTTGGCGTTTGCTGTTCCGGGATAGAAGGTTTTTGAAATATGACTGATTTCAAGCATATCACTTTGCCTCCTTTCCCGCTTTGAACTTGTGAAGAAGCACGCGCTGATACATCGGAAATCTGCTCTTAATATACGGACCTGCAATCGCAATTATTACGATTACCGAGGAAACGAGCTTCAGCATTGAAGCGTTCATATTGAATCTGAGGGCAATTGCATAAACAACTCTGAATACTATTGCACCGATGATTACGCCGATAATTCTTGCCGGCACCTTGCCCTTGCTGATAAACGCGCCTCCTATAAGAAGCGATGCAAGCGCCACTGTAACCATACCCGTTCCGATATCAATGTTAACTGACTTTTGCGACTGCGCAAGAAGGCAGCCTGAAAGTGCAGTAAATGAATTCGAAATGCAAAGTCCTACAATTGTAGTAAAGGCAGGATTGATTGACGACGAGCGTACCATATCGGGATTATTACCTGTTGCACGGATTGCAAGTCCGAGCTTTGTTTTAAGAAAAAGCACGAGGAATATCGCCACAAGGCATACCGCAAGGCAGGCAATTATCAGCTTGACATATTTCTGAAGCGGGGTACCAAGAAGCGCGTCATTCAGTTTTGAAAACACGGTCTCTGTGCGGTTCATATTCAAAAGAGATGAATTGCCCATTACTGCAATATTTATTGAATACAGCGCAGTATTTACAATAATTCCTGCCAAAAGGCTGTCTACGCCCATTTTTGTCTGCAAGAGTGCAGTGATAAAGCCTGATACAACGCCTGCGAGCATAGCTGCTCCCAGTGAAAGATACGGGTGCCCCGATATTGCGACAACCGCGCCGACGGTTGCTCCAAGCGTGAAGCAGCCGTCAGTTGAAAGGTCGCACACATTGAGCATTGAATAGCTCAAAAACAGTGCCAGTACTGTAAGAGCGCTTATGAGCCCAAGCTCAAGCGCGTTTTGCCCGAGATTTAAAAGCGGTATAATATCCATAAACGATTTTCCTGAAATGTGCTGTTAATTATTCTGCAAGTATAAGATTGAATATAGCTTCGGTGTCAAGATAATCCGAAGAGCCTGTAACGTTTTTGCCGGGTGCGTCAAGCGAAGATACAAGACCTGTGCCAACCGGGTCAGAAACAGCGGCGAATACAACAGGTATCTGACTTTCTTCTGTTGCAGACTGCATAGCCATAGCAACGGGAGTAGCAACGCCAACCATTAAGTCAACCTTATCGGTTTCAAAATTAGCAATAATCTGGTTCATTACGTTTGCATCTGCGTTACAGTTGTCGTACAGAATATCAAATGCCACGCCGTTTTCTTTGCCAAGAGTGTCGAGCTGAAGCTTAAGGTTGCTGACAATCTGATTGAGCGACGCATCGTCAACGTAGTTACAGATACCAACCTTAAAGGTCTTGGAAGCGTTTTCGGCACCGACAACGCCCGATTTAAGAGCATACGCGGGATTTGAAGCATTCGTGTCTTCAAATTCGTCTGCGGTCTTTATCTCGTTGATTGCCTGACAGAAGGGAGCGTATTTCTTTGAAATATCGTCAAAATTGTATCCGAGCTTTTCGCAAATATCAGTATTAATAGTAGCCGTACCGTTGTCGAAGGTCTTGACAGGATATGAAGCGATTTCCTTGGAATTTGCAAGAATATCGTAAACCATATCTGCTGTTTCTGCGCCAAGGTTTGCGTAGTCAACGCCGTAGCCGAGAAATGCACCGTTTAGCGCAAATGAATCGGCGCCTGTAAAATGAGGGATTCCTGCGTCAGCGAGCTTTTCATATATTGTAAGCTCTGCAGTCATAATTGTGTTGTCAGTCGGTGTGAAAATTGCGTCAACGCCGTCTGAAATTGCAGAATCTACTGCAAGGCTGACCTCATCAACGGTTGTTCCGGTGTACTCCTTGTAAGCCACGCCCTTTTTGTCGAGAAATGCTTTAGCTGCTTCGATTGGAGTTGTTGAAGCGTCCTGACTTGCGTCATAAAGGAGTCCGACTGTCATTGATTTGTTTTCTTCTTTATTTTCATTATTGTCTGAAGCACTTGAACATGCAACAAAGGTTACTGCAATGATAATTGCTGCGAGGATAACTGCGATAATTTTTTTAATGTTTTTCATAATAATTTCTCCTTAATAGTTAGTAATCAGATTTAAGTTTTTGTTGAATAGCGTATTTATTTGCCGCACTACGCCATCGTTTAGTCAGCAGTATCATTTTTTCTGTCCTTTCTGAAAATATAAAAAAACCTGTCCCGACATTATGCCGGGACAGGAATAATTCAATCCTGCGGTGCCACCCTGCTTAGCGACTTCTCGCTCACTCTGTGCATACTAACATATGCCGACTTATGATTACGGACAGTCAACCCGTCTTGCATACTCGAAAAATCTTTCAGCTCGCCCTTAGGAGTCCATTCATCTTTCAGCTTTACACCGCAATCCCACCGCCTGCGGCTCTCTTTGGAAAAGTTGTGAAAAACTACTTACTCTCCCTCATCGGTTTAAACGAATTATAATACATTGGTTTTTGTTTGTCAAGTTTTTTGTCAAAATTTTTTCAATTTAATTACATTCCACGAAAACGGCTTTAAAACCACATTAAGCTCTGCGCCGTCGATTTCGGGAAGATTATTTGCGTGCGGCTTTACGAAATCCGATTCAAATGAATTTACATCGTTTTTGTCGTGACCGTCCATCGAAATGAACTCTGCAGGCTTGTAACCGTCAAAGTCCATAAGATTGACCGTAAGCTCCTGCTGCTCGTCAGCAGACTTGTTAACGGCAAAGATTACAAGGCTTTCGTTTTCCTCGTCATATGTTGCAATTGCCTCAACATACGGCACATCGGTAAACTCCTTGCAGTCATACTTTTCGCAGGTGATAATGGGATTCAACGCTACTCCTCTGCCGAAATTTGACAGATGCTCAAACGGATAGAAAATTGTCTGCTTGAATACTCCGCCGCCGGTTTTGGTGAAAATGGGCGCGATAACATTCACAAGCTGTGCAAGGCAGGCAATTTTGATTCTGTCGCAGTGGCGAAGCAGTGTTATCAGCATTGAGCCGACAAGGAGTGCGTCCTCAAAGTTATAAATATCTTCAAGTCGAGGCGGTGAATAGCTCCAGCGCTCATAAGGAGCGTTGTCGCTGTGATACCAAACGTTCCACTCGTCAAACGAAAGATTAATTGTTTTTTTGCTGCGTTTTTTTGCTTTTATGTAGTCGCAGACGCAGATAACCGAGTAAATGAATTCCTCGAGTTCAAGCGTTCTCGCGAGAAATGACGGCGTGTCGCCTGCTCTGTTTTCGTAATACTGATGAAGTGACACATAGTCAATGCTGTCGTACGCTATGTCGAGTGACTGTGCCTCCCACTCGCCAAAGGTCGGCGAATTTCTGCTTGATGAGCCGCAGAGCACGGTTTCAATTGAGCCGTCAGTCCATTTCATCATCTTTGACGCCTCATTTGCAAGCTTGCCGTAGTCAACTGCAGTTTTTGCGCCCATCTGCCAGGCGCCGTCCATCTCGTTGCCGAGGCACCATAGCTTTACACCCCACGGGTCATTGTAGCCGTGTGATTTGCGAAGGTCTGCCCATGCGGAATTCCCCTTGTGATTCATATATTCAACAAGGTTGCGCGCCTCATCTGCTCCCCTTGTACCGAGGTTTACAGCCATCATACAGTCGGTATTCGCCTTTTGGCACCATTTCATAAACTCGTTCGTGCCAAAGGTGTTCGGCTCGGTGGTTCCCCACGCTAAATCAAGGCGGTTAGGACGCTTGTCAACAGGTCCTACGCCGTCCTCCCAGTTGTATCCCGAAACAAAATTTCCGCCCGGATAGCGTACAACAGGAACATTAAGCTCCTTTACAAGTTCAATAACGTCGCCGCGAAAGCCGTCCTCATCAGCAGTGATGTGGTCAGGCTCATAAATGCCGCCGTAAACGGCTCTGCCGAGGTGTTCGATAAAAGAACCGTATATTCTTCTGTCAATTTCACCGATTTTGAATTCTCTTGCAAGAGTCATTTTTGCTTTCATTACTGTGCCGCCTTTCTGCCGATAATGACCGACTTGTTGTATAATTTATATGCAGATACCTTATAAAAGTATTTTTTTCCTGTTTTGTCAATATAGCTTGTAATTTTTCTGTTTTTAACAGTTGCGATTTGCGTATATTCCCCGTCTTTTTTTGAGGCGCGGTAAATATAGTATCCGCTTGCCGTTTTGGACTTTTTCCATTTAATAAGATTATATGAAGATTTGTGAACTACCGCAATTTTGCCCTTAATTCCGGGAATCTGCACATTTTTATCCTTGACAAAAACTGCGCCGATTGTGTTTGACGAAATTGAATTTGACGGCAAAATAACAGCTTGTGCGGAGTCAAAAACTGCAACGCCGAACTTCCTTGCGCCTTTGACAGTGTTTGAGCATATATTATTGTTTGCCGAGCCTGAATAGAGCGAAATTCCCTGGTACATTGTGCCGCTCAATTTATTGCTGCCGACTTTGTTGCCCTCGCTGTGAAAAAGTCTGATGCCGTTCATATGCTTGTTTGCTTTTGCGGTATCGACAACAGTGTTTGACAGCACCTTGCTGTCGTACATATACTTGAATTCCATACCGCAGGATGATGCGGTATTGACAGTGATATTATTGTTTGTGACAGTTACATTTTTAACAAGATACTTTGCATTTTTCAGCCCTGTTTTTTTTGCAGTATCCTTTGACAGAATTCCGCCGTAAATTCCTATACCGCAGCTCTGTGCATAGTTTGAATTGCGATGAACAGAAATAGTATTATTATTAATCTTTGTATTAATATCAGTTATAACCTTTGTACTTGCAGACTTGTCAAAAGGCATATACAGCTTTGACGCAACATACCTTGTGGGATATTCCTCAAAGAATATTCCGACAGACGCGTTGTTTATCACATTTCCGCTTATCTGCGAATTGATATAGTTGAAAGTGCAAATTGCCTTGTCGCTGATGTTCGTGAAGGTGTTGTTGATGATTTTCATATTGTCAAAATAACTGCCTACAACGCCCGAACGAGTGCCGACGCCGGAAAAAACATTCTGAAACAAGCAATTTTTTACCGTGATATTTTTGCACGGAGTGTCGTCAAGCAGCTGATAGCCCTTGAAGTGCTCCGAGCTGTGAACAGGGTCAATCTGAACAGCCTCGCCGCTTGTGTTCTTTTGACGTTTGTAGCCCTTGACAGTCAGTCCGTCAAGAGTCATATTATCTGCCGCGCCGATTTCGATATGATGGGAATCAAAAACATTTTTGACAATCATATTTTTAAGCGAAACATTCTGACAGTGCGCAAAGCGCATACAGCAGGTCTGCTCGGTGTAGTTGTTGTCCCATATTCCGCCGCTGACGGAAATATTAACGTAACCGTCATAGCCCGTGTTCACATCGTTTTGCGTGCCGCACTTGAGCATACTGCCCGATGAAAAGCTGCGGACGAATTTTGTGTTTGACTTCAGATTAAGCGTTGTGTTGCTGTAAATATGCAGCCCGGAGGTCAAAGTATATGTGCCCGACGGCACATTGACCGTCAGGCTTATATTAGTTTTATTCTTTGCCTGCTTGAGTGCTTTTTCAATAACAGCGGCAGGATTTTCCGCAAGGTCTGCCTTTTTGAAGCTGACCGTCACCTCTTCAACAGAGTCATCGGCAAAAGCCGTGACTGTTCCTGAAAAAAGCATTATAAAAGCAAGCGAAAGTGTAACAAGCTTTTTTATCATTTAATAAACTTTCTGAATACCTTTTTGCCCTTTTTGATTACAATTCCCTTTTCAAGAAGGTCTGCAGTAACGGTGTGGAAAACATCTGTGATTTTTTCACCGTCGACGCTGACTCCGCCCTGCTGAATAAGGCGTCTGCCCTCACCGTTAGACTTAATCATTTCGCCCTTAATCATAAGTGAAAGCACCGTGATTTTGCCGTCCTCAAGGTCTGCGTCGTCAATAGTGGTTGAAGGCATATTTGAATCATCACTGCCGCCTGCGAAGAGTGCTCTTGCAGCGTTTTGAGCCTTTTGCGCTTCCTCTTCGCCGTGTACCATTTTTGTTAGCTCAAATGCAAGTATTTCCTTTGCTGTGTTGAGCTGACTGCCCTCCCAGGAATCCATCTTTTTGATTTCGTCCATAGGAAGAAAAGTGAGCATTCTGATGCACTTGAGAACATCTGCGTCCTCAACATTGCGCCAGTACTGATAAAAATCGTAAGGGCTTGTCTTTTCAGCGTCAAGCCAGACTGCGTTGCCTGCAGTTTTGCCCATTTTCTTGCCGTTTGAGTCGGTAAGGAGCGTGATTGTCATTGCATGAGCGTCTTTGCCGAGCTTTTTACGGATAAGCTCTGTACCGCCGAGCATATTGCTCCACTGGTCGTCGCCGCCGAACTGCATATTGCAGTCGTAATTTTTGAACAGATAGTAAAAGTCGTAGCTCTGCATAATCATATAGTTGAACTCAAAGAACGAAAGACCCTTTTCCATTCTCTGCTTGTAGCACTCGGCGCGAAGCATATTGTTTACGGAGAAGCAGGTTCCGACCTCGCGAAGCATCTCAACATAGTTGAGGTCAAGAAGCCAGTCGGCGTTGTTCACCATTTGTGCCTTGCCTTCGCCAAATTCTATAAAGCGCTCCATCTGTTTTCTGAAGCATTCTGCGTTGTGGTCGATGTCCTCGCGGGTAAGCATTTTGCGCATATCCGTTCTGCCCGACGGGTCGCCAATCATAGTTGTGCCGCCGCCGATAAGTGCAATCGGCTGGTTGCCTGCCTCCTGCAGTCTTTTCATAAGAGTGAGCGCCATAAAATGACCTGCAGTAAGGCTGTCTGCCGTGCAGTCAAATCCGATATAAAATCTTGCCTTTCCGCTGTTTACCATTTTGCGGATTTCATCCTCGTTGGTAACCTGTGCGATAAGACCGCGCTCAATCAGTTCTTCATAAACTCCCATTAGTTTATCCTCCAAATGCTGTAATTAATTATTAAGTAAAAGCTCCTCTGCAGACTGTAAAAGTGCGTCTGTAATCTCAAGTCCGCCCATAATACGCGCGAGCTCGTTTTTGCGCTCGTCAAAGTCAAGCGCTTTTACAGAGGTATAAGTTCTGTCGTTTTTATATTCCTTTGAAATAAGCAGATGTGCGTCTGCAACAGACGCAATCTGCGCCGAGTGAGTTACGCATATAACCTGTGTATGCTCGCTGACAGACTTTAGTTTAAGTCCGATTTTGCGGCTTGCGCGTCCGCTGACGCCTGTGTCAATTTCGTCAAAAATCAGAGTGTCGACACTGTCATTTTTTGCGATAATATTTTTTATTGCAAGCATAATTCGTGACAGCTCGCCACCCGAAGCAATTTTGACAAGCGGTTTTGGCGGTTCGCCGGGGTTGGTTGAAATAAGAAATTCAACGCTGTCATAGCCGTTTGATGAAAGCCTGCCGCGTTCCATATTGACAACAAACTGAATCTTGGGCATATCAAGGAACACAAGCTGTTCTTTGACGTCGCTTTCAAGCTTGTCTGCAAGTCTGCGGCGATAGTCGCTTAAGCGCTGCGCAGCCTTGAGTGTAGCGTCATAGGCAGTGTCATATACAGCGTTGAGCTTTTCAAGCTCCTCGTCGGAATTGACAATTGAATTACGCTCGCGCTCTGCGCTATCGAGATACTCGAGCATTTTTTCTTCTGTTTCGCCGTACTTTGTGCCGAGACGGTAGATTAAATCAAGTCTTTCCTCAATTTTTTCAAGTTCGCCTTCCGAAAAGTCAAGTTCCGCAAGTCGCGCTGCTGCCGCGTCCTTAATTCGTTCAGCATTGTCGCCGAGAGAATCAAGTAAATCGTAAAGTTGTTTGCTTTTTTCATCAAGTGCTGAAATATCTGACACGGATTTCATCAGAGTTGCAATAACGCCCAATACTCCCTCTGTGTCATCATCGCCGTTAAACGCACTGTTTATCTGATGCATAACATTTGCGATTGACTGCGAATTAAGCACAAGGTCGCGTTTTGCAGTGAGCTCTTCCCTTTCTCCGATTTTTATTTCAGCCTCGGTTAACTCCTTAATCTGATAGTCGAGAAGCTCAAGCCGTCTGTCCTTCGTGTCCGCGTCGGCAGTAAGCGCCTTGAGGCGTTTGCGAATTGAAACGAGTTCCTTAAACGCCTTCTGATATTCTGCAAGGAAGCTGCTGTCGTCGCCCGTCATATCAAGGAAATGGCAGTGAAACGCGTCGTTAAGAAGCTGCTGCGAGTCGTGCTGACCGTGAATATTTACAAGCATTGAGCCAAGCTCCTTTACCATCGACACTGTCGCAGGCGTGCCGTTTACACGGCAGGTTGATTTGCCCTGCGATGAAATGCGCCTTGTGATAATCAGCGTATCGTCATCACTGTCGGCAATACCGAGTTCGCGCGCCTTGTCCATTACAAGAGAATTGACATTTTCAAAAACAGCCGAAACAGAGGCGTTTTCTGCACCATGCCGAACAAGCTCTCTTGAGGTGCGCTCACCCAGAACAGCGTTAATTGCGTCAACAAGGATTGACTTACCTGCGCCCGTTTCACCCGTCAGAACATTGAGACCGTTTTCAAAGGTTATATCCGCCTTCTCGATTACAGCAATATTTTCAATGTTTAAATTAGTAAGCATTTAACATATTCCTCAGTTTTTGAGTAAAATCGTGCGCCTTTTCTTCGCTGGTGCAAAGAATGAAAATTGTGTCGTCGCCGGCGATTGAGCCAAGAACCTCTGTAAGCTCCATTGAATCAATTGCGGCACAGGCAGCGTTTGCCATACCTGCAAAGCATTTGATTACAACAGTGTTAAGCGCATAATCAATGCGAATTATTGACTCGTTAAAAATACCGCCTGCACGCTTGTTGATGTTTTGCGTGTTCTTTTTACCTGTTGAATAGACATATCTGCCCTTTGACGACAAATCCTTAACTAATCGCAGCTCCTTAATATCGCGCGAAATTGTTGCCTGGGTTACCTCAAAGCCGTATTCAAGCAGAAGCTCCTGAAGCTCCTCCTGCGTTTCAATTTCCTGCGACGAAATGAGTTCTAAAATTTTTGCCTGTCTGCGCTTTTTCATAATGTGTATCGCCTTTCAATTAGTTTTTTATTAAGTATTTCGTAAAAATTATCGGGTTTAACCTTGATAAGCTTTGCAGTATACTCCGATTTTGAGATAGTAATATCAGTTTCGGAATCAATCGGCACTGACGATTCGCCGTCAACGGAAAGATAGACGTTGCAGTTTTTGTCGTTGCCGACAGAGAGCGAAAGCTCCTTGTCAGACGAAAAAACAATACTGCGGTTGACGAGCGAATGCGGGCAAATAGGTGTGACCACAAAGCAGGAATTGTCGGGACTGACAACGGGACCGCCTGCCGCCATTGAATAAGCAGTTGAGCCCGTCGGAGTCGAAACGATAATTCCGTCGGCGCGAACGCCTGTAACCGTTCTGCCCTCGCAGAAAACATTGATGTCAATTAGCCTTGCAACATCGCCTCTGGTGATAACAGCATCGTTAAGGCAGTGATGCTCTGAAATTACAGCGCCGTTTTTGATAACAGTTGCCTTGAGCATCATTCGCTCCTCGGTGATATAATCGCCGCTGACAACATTTGAAAGAAGCGAAAGCTCGTTTTTTTCAAGTCCGCTCATAAATCCGAGGCGACCTGCGTTAATGCCGAGAGTCGGTTTATTATTAATAGACGCGCGTTTTGCAACATTCAGCGTGGTGCCGTCGCCGCCGATGGCAATTGCTAAATCGTAGTCATCATTCTGACCGTCGACAAGCTGTGCGCCCAGGCGTGAAAGCTCGCTGCAAATCTCGTCATACAGCACATTTACGCCATCGTTATTAAAATTTGGGAAAACAGCAATTCTCATTTTTTATCAAGCTCCAAATGCGAAAGATTAACTATTTCGCCGGGGTTAACGCTGTCAGAAACAGCGGGATTGTCTGATTTGATAAGATATATAAGGTATTCAATATTTCCTTCAGGTCCTTTGATGGGTGAAAACTGCAGACCGCCGACGGAAAATCCGTTTTCAAGAGCGAGGCTGACAATCTTTTTTACAACCTCAATATGAACGCTTTTATCGCGGACGACGCCCTTTTTGCCGACCTTATCCTTTCCAGCCTCAAACTGCGGCTTTATCAGGCATACAGCCTGTCCGCTGTCAGAAAGAAGCCGCGAAAGAACGGGAAGAATATGGTAAAGCGAGATAAACGAAACGTCAACGCTTGCAAAATCAATTTTGTCAGGCACCTGCTCTTCGGTGCAATAGCGAAAATTAGTGCGTTCAAGATTAACTACGCGTTCATCAGTGCGCAGCTTCCACGCGAGCTGACCGTAGCCCACGTCAATGGCATAGACTTTAACTGCACCGTTTTGAAGCATACAGTCGGAGAATCCGCCTGTTGATGCACCGACATCCATACATATTTTGCCGTCAAGAGTTATGGGAAACTCTTTCATTGCCTTTTCGAGTTTAAGTCCGCCGCGTGATACATATTTAAGCGTTGAGCCGCGCACCTCAAGAGAATCGGTAGTCTTGATTTCCGTACCCGCTTTGTCGACCTTCTGATTGTTTACATAGACCTGACCCGCCATAATAATTGCCTTCGCCTTTTCACGCGAGGGGGCGTAACCTGCCTCAAAAACGGCTACATCAAGTCTGATTTTATCACTCATTGTTTACCTCATTAATAATAGACTGCGTATCAAGATGATACTTTTTAAACTGTGATTTAACGGGTGCCTGCTTGACAAATTCATCCGTCACGGCGATATGCCTGTACTCTGCGTTAACACTGTTTTCAGCAAGCAGTGACGCAAAATGCTCGCCGACGCCGCCTGATTTGATTCCCTCTTCAAAGAAGAAAATGCGTTTTGCATTTTTAAGCTCGTCAACAACGGACGCATCAATCGGCTTTATGCGGTTCAGTTTTACAATAAAGGCATTTTCAAGCGTATCGAGCGCTGCATAGCACTGACAAAATTCCCTGCCGTATGTCACCAGACAGGTGTCGCCTTCACGGTTGCCAAATACGGTATACGGCTCTTTCTGATACTCGTAACCCTCGGGCTTTTCACACTCTCCGCCACGCGGATAACGAATAGCGCAAGCGCCGTTTTCTTTATAAATCGACTGATACATCATTGACGAAAGCTCGTCGAAATACGTCGGCGCAAATACCGTGAGATTAGGAATGCTCATCAAAAAAGCCGTGTCAAAAAGTCCCTGATGGCTTTCTCCGTCCTCACCGACGAAGCCTGCGCGGTCAATACCGAAAACCACCTTGACGTTCTGCATAGCAATATCGTGAATAAGCTGGTCGTACGAGCGCTGAAGGAAGGTGGAATAAACTGCGAAAAACGGTACCATACCGTTTTTTGCCAGTCCTGCCGAGAAGGTCACTGCGTGCTGCTCTGCAATTCCGACATCAAAAAAGCGCTGCGGATATTTTTTTGAAAACTCAACAAGCCCAGTTCCGGTTGACATTGCAGCGGTTACGGCGCAGATTCGCGAATCCTTGTCTGCAAAACCGACAAGCGACTTTCCGAAAGCAGACGAAAAGGTTTCGCCCTTGCTGAGAGGTTCGCCCGTTTCTATGTTGAACTTGCCAATGCCGTGAAACAGCGACGGGTCCTTTTCGGCAAACTCGTAGCCCTTGCCCTTTACAGTGTTAATATGAATCAAAACAGAATGCGAGTGCGCCTTTGCGACTGTGAGCGCGTCAATCAAATCCTCGAGGTTGTGACCGTCAATAGGTCCGTAATACCTGAAGCCGAGGTCCTCAAAGAAGGTATTTTTATAGACGCGTTTTCTGATTTTCTGATTAATCGCAGTGATACTGCGCGTGATTTGCGAGCCGATTTTAGGGATTTTTGCAATAAATCGGGTAATTTTTGACTTAAAAGTAAAATACTTTGGCGAGGTACGGATGTTGGTAAGGTTTTTCGCCATAGTGCCTACATTCGGGCTTATGGACATATTGTTGTCGTTGAGGATAACAATAAGATTCGAGCACTCGTTGTTGTTAAGTCCTTCATATGCAAGTCCGCCTGTCAGCGCACCGTCGCCGATTACGGCAATAACCTTGCCCTTTTCGCCCTTGAGCGTTTTTGCCTTTGCAAGTCCGATTGCAGACGACACAGATGTGGAGGAGTGACCCGATGAAAAAATATCGTGCTCGCTCTCGTCAGGGCGGGTAAAGCCGCTGATTCCCCCCTCTGTACGAAGGGTTGAAAAGCTGTCCTTGCGTCCTGTCAGAATCTTATGAGTATAGCTCTGGTGTCCGACATCAAAAACAATCTGGTCGTTGGGCGAGTTAAACACCTTGTGGAGTGCAACGGTTAGTTCAACTGCACCGAGATTTGACGCGAGGTGACCGCCGTTTTTGCTGACGACCTCAATCATAAGCCTGCGTATTTCGTCGCAAAGCTCGCCAAGCTCGTCATTATTTAATTTTTTCAAATCCTTTGGGCTGTTAACCCAGTCTAAATAAGCCATAGTTTTTATTTTTCTCGTGAAATGAGATAGCGCGAAAGTTCCGTAAGAAATTCATTGTTTTCAAATTTTTCAAGCTCTTTAATCGCCGAGGCAGTGAGGTTTTCGACATCCTGTTCAGCCCTTTTAGCGTCGGTCAGGGTAACGTATGTTGCCTTGTCGTTTTCGCTGTCCGAGCCTATCGGCTTTCCGAGTTTGCTCTCGTCGCCGTAAATATCGAGTAAATCGTCTTTAATCTGAAAAGCAACACCGAGAAGGTATGCATATTTTGACGCTGCCTCTATCTGCTTTGCGTCTGCACCTGCAGCGATACATCCCATAATGCAGGCTGCCGAAATGAGGGCGCCTGTTTTAAGTTTATATACAGTCAGAACCTCCGAAAGCGACGGTGTTCCCTTTTCGTATTTTAAATCGAGCACCTGTCCGCCAATCATACCACCGACGCCTGCATTCTGCGCAAGAAGGCTGACAGCCTGTGCCACCGACTCGCCGTCGATGTCAGAGTTTGACACAAGCTCAAAGGCGTGTGTCAAAAGCGCGTCACCTGCAAGAAGTGCAGTAGCTTCGCCGTACATTTTGTGACACGAGGGGTTGCCGCGGCGCATATCGTCGTCGTCCATACAGGGCAAATCGTCGTGAATAAGCGAATATGTGTGCACATACTCAAGTGCGCAGGCAAGCGGAAGCGCTTTTTCAACATCGCCGCCGCACATTTTGCAAAATTCAAGAGTAAAAATGGGGCGCAGTCTTTTGCCGCCGTTTGCAAGCGAGTAGCGCATAGCGCGAACGACGTCGTTTTGTCCGTCGTCGGCAGACGGGAGGTATTCAACCACCGCGTCATTTACAACACGGATATACTCATTCATTTTTTCAATCATTTCAGGTGTGTTCATTATGCCTGGTCCTTTTCGAGTTCTGTGATTTTGATTTTTGCCTCGTTAAGCTTTTTGGTGCAGAAGGCTGTAAGCTTTGTGCCCTCTTCAAAAAGCGCAAGTGATTCATCGAGCGAAACCTCGTTACGCTCGAGGATTGAAACTATTTCATCAAGGCGCTGTGTCGCCTGTTCGTAAGTAATTTTTTCATCCATTATGAGTTACCTCCGTAACCTCTGCAAGGGCGATGCCGTCTGACAGAGTTATACTAACCGCGTCGCCCGTTTCAATATCATTTGACGAGCGAACGACTTTGCCGTCCTTTTTGGTAATTGAATATCCGCGTCCGAGAACTGCAAGCGGGCTTAATGCATTAAGAGCACGGGCTGCGCCGAAAAGCCTGTTTTCGGCGTTTGCAATTTTCGACTGAAAAAGCAGCAGAATTCTACTGTGCGAATTTTCAATATCAGCGTGCAGATTTTCAAAAAATCTGTCTGTATCCGCAAGGGGCGAATTGTTTTTGACAAGCGAAAGCTTATTTTCAGCCATCTCTATTTTGGCGTAAAGTAATTCGCTGATTGCAGCTGACAGGTTTGCTACACGCTGCTTTTCGTTAGTTATATCGGGAACTGCGAGCTCTGCCGCTGCGCTGGGCGTTGGCGCGCGAAGGTCTGCAACGAAGTCGCAGATTGTTGTGTCAGTTTCGTGACCGACGGCAGAAATCACAGGAGTTTTGCAGGCAAATACTGCCCGCGCGACCTCTTCGGTATTGAACGCCCACAAATCCTCGAGCGAGCCGCCGCCTCTGCCGACTATGATAGTGTCGACACCGTCGATACTGTCAAGAAGTTGCAACGACCTTACTATATCCGCCGGAGCTGCGTCGCCCTGAACAACCGTTGGGGCAATAATAATCTCGCACATCGGATAGCGGCGTGTGATAATATTTTTAATGTCCTCAACAGCGGCGCCGTTATTAGATGTGGCAACGCCTATTTTGCGAGGATAAAGCGGAATAGGCTTGCGGTGCGAGGAATCAAAGAGCCCCTCTGCCTCAAGCTTTGCCTTGAGCTGTTCAAACGCGATGTGCAAATCGCCCACGCCGTCTGCGTGCATATCCCGTACATAAAGCTGATAAACGCCGTCACGCTCGTAAACGCCTATCTGACCGAAACAAATTACCTTCATACCGTTTTCGGGTCGGAAGCGAAGCTTATAATTGTCACCCGAGAACATTACGCATTTAAGCTGACTTGCACTGTCCTTCAGGGTAAAGTACATATGGCCGCTGTTATAATGCTTAAAGTTAGAAATCTCGCCCTTGATATACACATTTTTGATGTGCGGTATCTCGTCAAGGACAGCTTTGATATATCTATTAACTTGTGTTACTGTATAAACACTCATACTCATTTTGATTTCATTTGTGCAAAGACTGCAACGCCTGCCGCGTTATCGAGCGAAAACTCGGGTGCGGCGAAGTACGCGCCGTACTTTGTGCCGATACGCTCACGCAGCATTGAATTTGAGGAAACGCCGCCCGAGAAAATCACAGGTAAATCGCCGTACTCCTTAACAATGCCGCCGAGCATCGCGTCAATTGTATTAGTTACATATGTCAGAACAAAGCGTGAAATATCTTCGTCGCTTTCTCCGCTTTGTTTCATTTGTTTCGCCTTATTTTCAACCCCGCTTAATGAGCAGTCAAGCCCTTTCATTGAAGGTTTAATCTTAAAATCCCTGTCGCTATTATGTGAAAGCTCGTCCAGCTTTTTGCCGCAAGGAAATTTGTAGCCCATCATAACGCCTGCTCTGTCGATAGCCTGTCCTGCCTTGAGGTCAAGGCTTTCGGCGATGATTTCTGCGCGGATGATTTCGTCACTGTCGGGAGTTACAAGCAGCGCTTCTGTTGTGCCGCCACTCAGATGAAAGGCGACAAACCTGCGATTGACAAGCTCAAGCTTTTCTGCAGAATAAAGTGCTGCCAGAATGTGACCGACCTGATGCGAGGTTTTGAAAAGCGGAACGCCGAGCGATTTTGAAACAGCCGTGGCAGTGTTTACGCCGACAAGGAAGCACGGCATATAGCTGCCCTCAACATTTCTCGGTCTGTCGCTTACTCCGACAGCGCAAACAGAATCGAAGCTCATTCTATTGAGGAGCTGCGGCATATTGACGGTGTGCTGAAACACTGCGTCGCTCTGACGAAGTCCCCGTACACCCTCTGCAACGCCCAGCATAATTTTGTGCTGCTCAATATTGCTGCCGTCATAGGTTGCTGCCGATGTGGTGTAATTGCTCGTGTCAAACGCCGCAAACATTATTCGCCGCTCCTGACGAACGAACCGAGAATTCCGTTAATAAACGATGCGTCGTCGCTGCCTGAATATTTTTTTGCAAGCTCGACTGCCTCGTTGACTGCAACGGACGCGGGAACTCCTGCGTCTTTTATTTCGTAAATTGCAACACGCAAAACAGCGATATTGATTTTGGGGATTCGTGAAAGACGCCAGCCCTTTGCAAACTGCGTGATTGTTTCATCAAGCGCCTGCGCATTGTCATAAACGCCGATGAAAAGCTCCTTTGCATAGTCGCCGAGCGGCTCCATATTATCTTCATAAAGCAGGCAGATATTCTCTTTTGTTTCGTCGCTGAACATTGACTCAAAAGTGAGAAGAAGCGCCTGTTCTCTTTGCTTGTATCTGTTCATTTAATTCTCCAAAAAACAAAACGCCGAGCGAAAAGAGTTCGTCGGCGAATTTTGTGTTTACTCTTCGTTTTGTAAAGGTTCGTTTGAGCCGCCGCTTTCTTCAAAATCAATTCCTGCCACAATGACATTAACCTTTGAAACAAGGCGTCCTGTCATATTCTGAACAGCCTCTTTGACGTTTGACTGAACACTTTGGGCGACATTTCTGATTTTTTTGTTAGGCTCAAGATTGAGGTAAATACTGATTGAGATGTCGTCGCCGTTCTGATGAACTCTGACGGGGCTCATTACCTTAAGGCTGCCGCTCTTGATAGTGCTGACAACATCAACAGGTCGGTTTGAAAAAGAACTTACGCCGTCAACGTCCTTGGCGGCATTTGTAGCGATTGAGGCAAGAACTTCTTCTGAAATAATTACACTGCCTTTTTCATTTGATGATGTGATTTCCATAATCTACGCCTCCTTTGAAAATGTATTATAACATAAAGCGTATAAATATACAACCTTTAATTTATAAAATTTGTTAATTTATGTTGATTGTATAATGGAAACATCCTCAAATGAGCAGTTAAGCTGTGACATTGCGATGTCCTTAATCTGCATAATCAGTGTGTCGTTCAAATCTTCGGCATCGACTATTACATCCACCTTTTTGCCGTCCTCGCTGATTACTGCAAGGCAGTTGTCTACTCCCTTTGCCGTTACGAGCGTTTCAATTTTGTTTTCGTTTGAAATATTCTGTGAAAGCTGCGCCATCTGCTCTGCCGCCTTGCTTTTTGACGAGTCGTTTTCGTCCGTTTTGTCAAGCACCTTTTGAAGCTTGTCAAGTGCCTCATCGCGTGCATTCTGACGTTCTACACGGGCGGTTGAAAAATATTCGTTTTCAGCCTCTGTGACCTCAGTTGGAGCGTCAACGTACTCTGCCTCGCCGAGATTTTTGGTGCGCTCGGTTGTGTTGAACAGCGGCTGAATTGTTTCGGCAAGCTTTGTGTTGTCAAAGTACCAGTTGCCGAGGATTCCTATGCCGAGCAGCAGCACAAACGACGCCGCGGCAACGCGTGTGCGCTTTGCCTTTTTCTTTTTGATTTCGGGCTCTGTCAGAATCGGCTTTTGCTTTTTGTTGTTTTTAGCCTTTGCCTGCTCGCTTTGGTTAGCATTTTTTGATTCGTTACTCATTTTGTCACCTATTCTTTCAATTTTGATACGCTGATTTTTGCCGTAGAAATACCGTAAAGCGAACTTACGCAGTTGATTACGCTTTCACGCACGGCAACGCTGTCTGCTCCGCTGCACACCACGACAACACCCATAACCTCGGGAAAATACTCCTTGATTAATACGGGTGATTCACCGTTTTCACCGTCATATAATACATATTCGCTTTCGTCTGAATAATTACTGCCATTTGAATTTTCTCGGTTATTTTTTGCATAAATGCTTTCGTTTGAATTTTTTAGCGTTATCATCACCCTGCATCTGCCCACGCCGTCAATATCTGAAATAATTTTGCAGGTTTTTTCTTCAAGCTGCGCCGTGTAGTCAGTATAAGAAATTTTTTCTGCCGGCAAAGCGTCGCTTTTTTTCGGCGCGAGGTCGGATGCCGCGAGGAGAAGCAAGCCCACAAGACCTACAATTACTGCAATTTTAATTTTTTTGTCGGATTTCTGCAGGCGTGAAAGGGCGTCTTTTATTTTAATTTCCAACATTTATCACCTCGGCATTTATTCCAAGACTGTCAAAAACAAGCTTTTGGATTTCCTTTGTATCGCAGTCATCGCTTACTGAAATCTGCACGCTGTTAATTTCGATTTCGCCTGTTGAGGCGTTATAATCGGCAGCACTGCTGACTGAATATCCGACTATTCCATTGCTGTCGAGGAGCTTTGAAATTTCGCTTTCAAGCATATTTTCGGCAGTTTTATTTTGACTGAGCTGTATTTTGTCCTCTATTCCGATTGACGAAAAATCAAAATCCTTTGCGCTGAAGTTCTGAAAAGGCACAAGAAACGACACAAAAACAAACACTGACAGCATCATTTTATAAAATCTGTTCATTGTTCCCTTTGGCGTTAAGACTGAAAATATAACAGCTATTATCAGCGACGCACAAACACAGAATGTCCACTGTTTTATAAAATCCATTTATCCTCCTGCGGCAATTAAAATGCCTATTGAAATAACCGTTGTGACAGCCGAAAGAATCAGCAGAACATTTGCAATCAGCAGCGTATCGCGAAATGACGACAGCACAAGCGAAACGCTTTTGTCGTCAAAAACGTCCGATATAACGGCGCAAAGAGTGAGTGTGAGCCTCCACACCGCGACCTCAATAATTGCCGGCAAAAATACAAGGGCAACTGCAAGTATTCCCACGATGCCAACGCTGCTTTTAATCATTGATGAATAGCTCTGAATTGATAGCAAGCCTTCGCTTATTGAGCCTCCGATTACGGGCACAACCGAATTGATAACAAAGCGCGCAGAGCGTATTCCGAGAATATCGGCACGGGCGGACACCGCAGTTTTGATTGACAGCACCGAAACAAAAGCGCCAGAGATGAACGACACACACCACAGAATAACGGTTTTGAGCGATGATGTGAGCCTTTCAAGCCGAAGCTCCGCACGGAGTCCGGAGCAGATGCTCAAGGCAAGAAAGCAGTTGATAAGCGGCATAAAAACGTTTGCCGAAAGAAACGAAATACCCTGCGCCAGAACGAGGAGGAGCGAATTAGTAGAAAAAGACGTTACCCCCTGACCGCTTGCGAGAACTATGGCACAGAACACGGGAATAAATGCGTAGATGAAATCCCCTGCAACGCCTATTGCCGCGGCTGAAAGTGTGACGGTTTTGCTGATTCCGGCGACGAGAATAACGGACGAAATAAGCGCCGAAGCCGTTGAAAAAGAGTCGGAAAGTCCCAAATCACCCTCGGGCTTCATACTGCGAATCAGGGCTGAAATTATTATGTAGACAACAACTGAAGCACTGCCCCTTAAAGGTGCTTTTGCACTGCTTTTGAGCACGTCGCCGATTACATTCAGAAACGACGAAAAATCCATTGAAATAATATTTTCAAAGTCAAATTCCCCTGCTCCGAGTTGCGACAGATAATTTAATGTTTCGTCGTCGAGCGTATCGTCAAAAAACGAGAAGTCGTAAGACGAAAGATACTTGTTATATTCCTGTTTTTCTGCCGTTTCTGCACTGACGGTAAAAGGCACGGCAAGCAGCAGAAGCAGCACAACAATAAACCTTTTCATTTTAACAGTCCACTCACAATTGATATTATCGTTTCAAAAAGCGGTAAAAGCATTGCAACAACGGCGATTTTTGCCGCTGTTTCCGTTACGGAGGCAAGTGCATTTTCGCCGTTGTCGCGGCATATATCCGCTACAAACTGCGTTATAATTGTTATGCCCAGCGCCTTTAGCATAAGCTTTAAATAAGCGTCTGTTACGGGCGACGAACCGGAAAAGCTCCTGACAGCACCGATTATACCCGAAAGCTCACCGATAACTGCTGCAAAAAGCACCACTCCGCCCGAAACGGACAGAAGTGTCGCAAGCGTTTTGTGGTTGTCCCTTACGAGCAAGGCGCAAAAAAGCACTGCAACCGAAATTCCTGCAATTTTAATCATAGATTAAACAGCGATTTTACCTCGCTGAATAGTTCGCGGATTTGCGGAATAAGCATCATAAACACAACTATTACGCCTGCAATAGTTGTGAGCATCGCCTGGTCCTCGCGTCCCGAGCGTGTCAGAAGTGTGTTCAGAACAGCTACAATTATGCCTGCCGCCGCTATTCTGAAAATAAAATCGACATCCACCGTAAAACCTCCGAATCACACAAAAATAAGCGCTATAAGCACCCCCGAAAAGACGCCGAAAGATAAATACAGCCTCGAATTTTTTGAGTGATTTTCTTTTAGTATTTCTTCCTCTTTTGATATGTAATCACGAAATGAATTAATCAGTGCAAGCTGCGTGCCTGTGTCGGACCTTCCGAGCGAGTGCAAAAAGTGCGAAAGCTCTTTATTTGCAGCGCTTGAAAGCGGTGACGCTACGGGCGCTATGTCAGTAATACATTCGCGATTTATAAACTTTAAATGCGTAAGCTGCGAGTCTGTTATAATCTGCTCAACAAGAGTGTTTATCGGTGTTGCTTTGTACATTAAATCCCGCATCAGCGAGTCGCACAGAACAACAAGTTCACGGCAGATTAAAAGGCGTTTTCTGGAATTATCATACATCACTGCGCCCACAGCGCTCGTTGACAGAATCACAGCTATCAAGCCTGCGAATTTCATCATATACCACCTCTGCGTCGAGAATTTCTGCGTTATGTGACACACCGCCAAGCAGAATAATATAACTGAACTCGCCCGTATCAAGCAGCTTTTTGATAATGGGCTTGCGGTACAAATCCTCCCTGCTGCCGATATGAACAGACAGTGCAAAGCTGATTCCCGAGGAAAAGGCAAAGCTGATTGCTTCAACCTCGCTTTCGCGCGAAACCTCGTCGCACACAATCATTTCGGGAGAAAGGGTGCGCGTTGCAAGCTCTATTCCGACAGCCTTCGGAAACGACGAAAGCACATCACAATTTACGCCGACTGAAAGCATATTTTCACTTCCGAATTTGCCCGCAAACTCATTTCTTTCGTCGATGAGAGTGACCTTTCTGTACCTTTCGCCAAAGCCGTTTGATAGCTGAAAAGCCATATCGCGAAGCAGAGTTGTTTTGCCGCTTGAGGGCATACCCGCGACGATGACAGACGGAAATTTGCTGACATAAAGACAATTGAGAACGCTGTCGCTGCAGCCTCTCACCTCGTGCGGAATACGGATGTTGAGCGACGAAATATCCTTGACGTTTGTTACTGCGTTTTGCGACATTACCGCTGTTCCCGTAAGTCCCACTCTTGCGCCGTTCGGAAGAGTTATAAAGCCCTGCCTGATGTTGTTTTCGTTTGAATATACGGAATATTCGCAGAATTTGTAAAACAGGCGGTCAACATATTCTGACGAAAGCTTTATGCTCTTTGGCAAAGGCTGCTCACATATTTCGCCGTCAGCGTCAAGAAAAAACGATGTGTTTCTGATTACAAGAATAAAATAGTTATTTTTGCGTATCCTTATTTCGGTAATTCCGGATAGAATATCCTTGTCAAGCTTGTATACCGCGGCGCTGATTTCGCCGTCGAAAAACGACAAAACATACTGCAGAGCGTTCAACGAATCACCTCAATAATTTGTATGCGGACAAGGTGTAAATATTACAAAGAAGTTAAAATTGCCCAAAAGGAATTGAAGTATTGCGGGCGTTATGTTAAGATGTATAAGAATTATTATATTAAGGTGCAATCAGATGGACATTACTAAAACAGACAACAGAATAACCGCCACAAAGCTGATTAACGGCGAAACCGTTAATTACAGCATTTGTTTTATGGCGGTCAGTTTTTTATTTATAGTTCTTAAACAGCTTTGCAAAATAACATTTGAACTAAATGCATCCGTTTCGGTTGCTGTGTCGTTTGTTATTGCGGCTGTTCTTTTATTTTTGCTCGAAAAGAAGTTTGTGTTCAACAAAAAAGTGAACACATCGCTTCCCGTTCAGCTTGGATTCAGTGCAGGAAGGCTTGCCGTTGACTTTGGATTTTTCAAGCTTTGCGATTTTCTGTTCGGAAATATTATGGGCGCAAAGGACGCGATGGTGTATTTTACAACAGCAACGCTGATTTTTGTGTTTAACTACTATTTTGACAGGCTTCTCACCTTTGACTGCAGGACCGTGCCTCAAAACAACTATCGCGGCAAGGCATACAGACTTTTTTGGAACAACAGATTTGTGTTTGTTTCTTTCCTGCTTGCAATGGCGGGACTTGCCTTTGTTTATATTGTTTTTAAGGTTTTTCCGTTTGGCGACACCACTGTGATGCGAATGGACCTGTACCACCAGTACGGTCCGCTTTACTGCGAGCTTTTTGACCGCGTTACAAAGGGCGAAGGCTTTATTTACTCTTGGGTTTCGGGCGGCGGAACAAGCTTTCTCGGGAACTATTTTAACTACCTCTCTTCCCCGCTGTCATTCATAATTCTGCTGTTTGACCGCAAGGAAATGCCGTTTGCAATCACAACAATGGTTATGGTAAAGGGTGTGCTTTCGGCAGGCAGCTTCACTTATTACCTCAAAGCGTCGCAAAAAAGCCACTGCTATGCGTCGGCTGCTTTCGGTGTTTTTTACGCCTTTTGCGGATACTTTCTTGCGTATTACTGGAACATTATGTGGATTGACGGAATGATTCTGTTTCCGCTCATCATACTCGGAATTGAAAAAATTGTTGACGGCGGTAAGCCGTACGTTTACATCGCAGCACTGACTGTACTGCTTTACAGCACATACTACATCGGCTTTATGACCTGCATTTTTGCAGTAGTATATTTTCTTGCATATTTTGCAATGACCACTGCGCCGTCTGAAAAGCCACAGAAAAAGCCTGAAAAGCTTGCTGCTGACAGCAAGAAAAAGGTAACCTTTTCACTTGATGGGCTGCGTAACAACAGATTCATCAGCCGCGGCGTCAGATTCGGTGCGGCGTCTGTTTTTGCAGGAATGCTTTGCGCCGTTGAGCTCATCCCCGTTTACTGCATTTTGCAGTCATCGTCTGCGACCTCCGACGCTATGCCCGGAAATATGGAGTCGTACTTTGACTTGATTAATCTTATTTCGTCGCATCTTGCCGGACTTACGACCACTATTCGCTCCTCGGGCGATGATGTTCTGCCGAACATCTACTGCGGAATTTTGCCGGCAATTCTTTTGCCGCTGTTTGTGATGAACAAAAAAATCCGCATGAAAGAAAAGGTTGTATATCTTCTGCTGATAATCTTTTTTGTGTTCAGCTTCGACAACAACATTGCAAACTTTTTGTGGCACGCAAACCATTTTCCGAACGATTTGCCGTACAGATTTTCATTTATGTACTCGTTCATAATTATTGTTATCGGCTACAAAACGCTGAAAAACATCAGAGCAATCGAAATCAGGGACATTGCTGTTTCGGGTATGTTCTGGGTTATGCTCGTTTTGTTCTATGAAAAATTCCCGACTGAAAAGATTGCCGAGCACACAATTTATATTTCAATCGCACTGATTATGGTGTGGACGGCAGTGCTGATGATTGTAAAAAAAGGCAAGCTCAACAAATTTGTGCTTGGTATCACAATAGTTGCAATCACCTTCTGCGAGGTTATTATATCAGACACCGCGTCTTATGTTCTGATGCGCGACCAGGCGGAATATATGACAAAGTACGACACATATCAGGACACAATCAATTATGTTGAAAACAGCGACGACGGCTTTTACCGTCAGGAGCTCTGCTATCTTGACACGCGAATGGACCCGTGCCTTTACGGTTACAACGGAATTTCGGTGTTTTCGTCGATGGCATACGAGGATTATTCGGGCGCGCAATATTCGCTCGGTATGTTCGGAAACCGCATTAATTCCTACACCTACAACACGCAGACGCCGGTTTACAACGCTATGTTTAATTTAAAATATCTGACACAGGACAGCGACAGTCTGCCACCGTCAGATGATTTTTACTCAATGTACTATGCGTCAAAAAACGGCAAGGCTGATGTGTATAAAAACGACTACTACCTGCCGATTTCGTTTGTTACAAGCAGAGATATCAAGGACTGGGAATGCGTTGAGGGCGACCCGTTTGAAGTGCAGGAGGACTTTATCGACAGAGCTGCAGGCGTTACGGGAGTTTTTGAGCCATGCGAATTTGTTTCGACCACCGCATACGGCTGCGAGAGTGAGGACTTTGACGGAAACGGTGTATTCTCATTTGAAAAGAACGCCGACACTGACGGCGGAACTATAGACGTTGTTATCCGTGCGGTAAATGACAGCAATCTTTACGTTTACATCTCCTCGCCCGAAATTGACAATGTTAACTATTTCTGGAACGACGAGGAGGACACAACCGACCAGTACATTGACGAGCCGTATATTATGGACCTCGGCAAGCACAAGAAGGGTGACGAAATACGCGTTGAGCTCAGTCTTGCAGGGATGGAAACCGAAAGCTCGATAGTTGATTTTTACGCTTACAACATCAACAAGGATGTTTTTGAATCCGCTTACGATATGCTGAATGCGGGTGCTATGAAGGTGGAAAAGCACACCGACACGGTTATTGAAGGTGAGGTTGAGGCAGGTTTTGACGGCTATCTGTTCTCATCTATCCCCTATGACGAGGGCTGGGATATTTATATCGACGGCAAAAAGGCAAAGACCTTTGACATCGGAAACTGTATGCTGACAACCTCGATTAAAGAGGGTAAGCACACCGTAAAATACAAGTTTACGCCAAAGGGTATGAAGTACGGAATAGTCATCAGCGGCGCAGCCTGGCTTTGTGTGCTTGTTTGGGGAATTTATAAAATTCTTGTCAGAAAAAGCAAAAAATCAAGAGAATCGCTACAATTTAATAGTAAATTTTAAGTATTGAACAACGAAGCAATTTGTTGTAAAATATAAATCAGCGATGCCGAGGCACCGCTTAAGTGTAAAGGCGAGAGGAGTTTTAATATGCCAAGAATCACTGCACAAGAGGTACAGACAATTCCGTATGGCCCGCTGGGTATCATAGCGCTTCCCGGCTGCGAGGAGCTTGCGAAGAAAATTGACAAGTACATCGTAACATGGAGAGCCGAGCAGGTTGAAAAGCAGGAGAATCTGATTTCATTCTACGGCTATCAGCGCGACACCTATATGATTGAAACGAGCGTTGTAAGATTCGGTTCGGGCGAAGGCAAGGCAGTTATCAACGACACAATCAGAGGCTACGACCTGTTCATTGTTGCCGACTGTTTCAACTATTCTGTAAAGTACAAGATGTACGGTATGGATGTTCCGAAGTCACCCGACGACCATTATTCAGACCTTAAAAGAGTTATCTCTGCCGCATCGAGCAAGGCAAAAAGAATCAATGTAATTATGCCGATGCTTTACGAGGGCAGACAGCACAAGCGCTCATCGCGTGAATCTCTTGACTGTGCAATGGCGCTGCAGGAGCTCATTGACCTTGGTGTTGAAAACATTATCACCTTTGACGCTCACGACCAGCGCGTGCAGAATTCGATTCCGCACAAATCCTTTGAAAATGTAATGCCTACATACCAGATGATTAAGGCGCTCGCCGAATCGGTTGACGACCTTACAATCGACCCCGAACACCTTATGATTATTTCGCCTGACGAGGGTGCAATGCACAGATGTATTTACTTTGCAACGCAGCTCGGCGTAAATCTCGGTATGTTCTACAAGCGCCGCGACTACACAAAGGTAGTAAACGGCAGAAACCCGATTGTAGCTCATCAGTATCTCGGCGAAAGCGTTGAGGGCAAGGATATTATCATTGTTGACGATATGATTTC
>CAMPBI010000007.1 GCA_946637545.1 uncultured Clostridia bacterium
GGCAGCTTTTATATAAAGCTATACGCAGTAAAAATTACTTTCCCACGCGGGAATGTACTTGCTGTGACGAAAATAAATTTTATATTCGGGATTCATTTCCCACACCTTCAGAGGCAGGGCAAACAGGTCCTCGTTTCTGTGATACGCGCAGATGTAAAGCTTCGGCGCGTATTTTTTTATTGTCCTTTCAAGTCCGCAAAGCGCCTTCAGCTCCGCGCCCTCAATGTCCATCTTTATAAATGTGGGGGATAACCCGAGCGAGTCAACGTCAATAACGTCAACACTCACGCCGTCGGCGGCGAGTCTGGAATTCCTGCCTGCTTTTTTTGCAAAAATCAGTGTATCTTTTTTATCCCACGCACCCATATTCAGACAGGTTATGTCAAACAGCTCCTCGGTGTTTTTCAAAAGCTTTTTAAAATTCTTTTCGTCGGGCTCAAGCGCAGTTATGTAGTCGTATTCGCCGCCCGTCGCGGTAAGAAATTCGGCAATCGTGTCGCCGTCGTATGCGCCGAGGTCGATTATGTTCTCGCTCGCTTCAAGACGCAGAATGTCGCTGTAAACCTTGCTTTTGTCACAAAATGAGCGCAGCAGATATTTGATTTTGCCGCTGACCTTGTAGTTTAAAACGTCAACATAAACGCGCCTGCTCTCGTCATCTGCAAGACGGCTGTAAACAAGGTCGAATTTTCCCTCGTTTTCCCTGATGTATTCTCGGCTGAAAAGTCCGCCGCCGGCAACGGGAACATCGGGGGCAAACACCGTGTGCTCGCTGTCAATTCTGCTGATGTTTTCAATAACGTCGTCAAGGTGCGAAGCAAAGCACAAAACAACATTAAAATCATCGTACTTTTCGCACACGTCGCTGTATTTAAGCACCGTGTATCCCTTGAAGCTGTGTCCGCGAACAAAGCCGTCAGACGCAAAAATATCGGCAACCTCAATACCGTAACCGTCGAGTGTTGCCATAATTTTTTCCGCGCCGAGCCCCATACCGTAAAGCACAACGGGCTTGCCGTCATTTTTCAGTGTGTTCCACACATTTTCTTCTCTGATTAGTTCAAGCATAATAAAACTTATTCAAGTTCAAATAATCTTCTTGCGTTTTTGTTTGTGATGTCCAGAATTTCCTGCGCGTCCATTTCAAGCACCTCGCCGATTCGCTCGGCAATGTGCGGAATGTAAGACGAATCATTGCGCTTGCCGCGGTGGGGAACAGGCGCAAGGTACGGGCAGTCCGTTTCGAGCACAAGGCGGTCAAGAGGAATGTCGCGTACAACCTCAAGGCTCTTTCGCGCGTTTTTGAAGGTGACAACTCCGTTCAGACCGATGTACATACCGATTTTAATTATTTCCCGCGCCATTTCAACACTTCCCGAAAAGCAGTGCAAAACACCCTTCGGCTGTGTTTCCTTCAGTATGTCGAGCGTGTCGCCGTGAGCCTCGCGGTCATGAACTATAACGGGCATACCGAGCCTGTTTGCAAGCAAAAGCTGCTCTCTGAAAAACTCCTTTTGCACCTCTTTAGTGCTGCTCATCCAGTGATAGTCAAGACCGATTTCTCCGACAGCAACGCACTTTTCGTGAGCAAGAAGCTTTTCAATTTCAGACAAATCCGACAGCGAAAAGCCCTCAAGATTTTCGGGGTGAAAGCCTGCCGCAAAGCGAACAAAAGAAAAGCTTTCGGCAAGCTCCATATTCGCTCTCGAGGTTTTGATGTCAACGCCGCAGGTGACAACGTCTGTCACGCCCTTTTGCGGCATAGAGGAAAGCAGTTCGATTCTGTCCTCATCGAACTGCTCGTCATCATAATGTGAGTGTGTGTCAAAAATATTATTGTACATAACTAGCAAATCTTTGCGCCAACAGGCAAATCAACGAACGTTACTGCAACCTCGCCGTCCTTTTCGCCCGAAAGGAGCATACCCTCGCTGATTTCTCCGCATAGCTTAACGGGCTTGAGATTAGTAACAATAATTGCCTTTTTGCCGATTAAATCCTCGGGCTTGTACCACTTTGCAATACCCGATACAATCTGTCTTGTTTTGCCGCTGCCGTCGTTAAGCTGCAGCTTTAAGAGCTTGTTTGACTTCTTGATTTTTTCGCACTCAAGTATTTCTGCAACGCGAAGGTCTGATTTGAAAAAGTCGTCAATCGTGATTTCCTCAACCTTTTCCTCTTCAACGGGCTTTGACGCTTCTTCTGCCTTTGCGGCAGCCTCCTGCTTTGCAGCGATGTCAGAAAGCATTTTTTCGGCGTCGATTCTCTGGAAAAGCGCCTCTGCTTTGCCGACAGTCACACCCTCTTTAATTGCGCCAAATGCCGAAAGCGAGTCGTAATCCTTGACCTCGCAGTTCATCTGGGCAAAAATCTTTTCGCTCGTTTCGGGCATAAACGGTGAAAGCAAAACAGCGATAAATCTGATTGCCTCAAGCAGATTGTAAAGCACTGTGCCCAGCCTTGCTTTTTTATCCTCGTCCTTTGCGAGCGCCCAGGGCATAGTTTCGTCAATGTATTTGTTCGAGCGCTTTGCAAGGTTCAGCACTGCCTCAATGGCGTCTGCTACGCGGTAAGATGTAAAGCAGGCTTCAACCTTTTTTACGGTGTCAAGCGCAAACTGCGCCAGCTCGTCGTCAATCGGCTCTTTTGCCGAAGGACTCTGAATAACGCCGTCAAAATACTTGTTCTGCATTGCAATTGTGCGGTTAACAAGGTTGCCAAAGGTGTTTGCAAGGTCGCTGTTAAAGCGCTCAATAATTGTTTCATAAGTGATTGAGCCGTCGCTCGTGTAAGGCATTTCGGACAGAAGATAGTATCTTACTGCGTCAACGCCAAGAAGGTTAACAAGGTCGTCTGCGTAGATAACGTTACCGCGGGATTTGCTCATCTTGTCCTCGCCGAAAAGCAGCCATGGGTGACCGAATACCTGCTTTGGCAGCGGCTCGCCGAGCGCCATAAGCATAATCGGCCAGTAGATGGTGTGGAATCTTACAATGTCCTTGCCGATGATGTGAACGTCCGCAGGCCAGTACTTTTTGTACATATCACTTGAGCCGTCGGGGTCGTAGCCGATAGCAGTAATATAGTTTGAAAGCGCGTCAATCCACACATAAACAACGTGGTCGGGGTCAAAATCAACCGGAATACCCCACTTGAAGCTTGTGCGGCTAACGCACAAATCCTGCAGTCCGGGCTTGATGAAGTTGTTGAGCATTTCCTTTTTACGCGGCTCGGGATAAATAAAGTCCTCGTTTTGCTCGATGAAATCCTCAAGCCGCTTCTGGTATTTTGACAGGCGCAGGAAATACGCCTCCTCTTTTGCGGGCTTTACCTCGCGTCCGCAGTCGGGACACTTGCCGTCAACGAGCTGACTCTCGGTCCAGAAGCTTTCGCACGGCGTGCAGTACATACCCTCGTACTCGCCCTTGTATATGTCGTCCTGCTCGTAAAGCTTTCTGAAAATCTTTTGAATAACTCTTTCGTGGTATTCGTCGGTAGTTCTGATGAACTTGTCATAGCTCGTGTTGAGCAGGTCGCAGATTTCGCGGATTTCGCCTGCAACCTTGTCAACATACTGCTTTGGCGTTACGCCGGCAGCCTTTGCGTATTCTTCGATTTTCTGACCGTGCTCGTCCGTGCCGGTAAGGAAAAATACGTCCTTGCCCTGCAATCTTTTGTAACGCGCAATGGCGTCTGTCAGCACGATTTCATAGCTGTTGCCTATATGCGGCTTGCGCGATGTGTAGGCGATAGCCGTGGTGATATAAAACTTTTCTTTCTCTGCCATAATATCTCCTTTATACAAGCATATTCCAGGTGTTCTTTTCGCCCGTTTGGGTGATTGTTTCAGTGACTTTTCCGCTTGAAAGGTCAACCGTTACCTGTGCATATTCCTTGCCGTTTTTGTCGTTAACAATGTATTTGCCTTCGCTTTTTCGTTCCACCGTGTAAAGCGAACCGTAAAAGTACTCAAGCTCCTTCAGTGCCTCGTCGTCGGTGATGGTCATTACCTTGTCGCTGCTTTCGGTTGACGAAAACTCTTCGTCTTTAGCAGACGTCTCTTTGCCGCTGTCCGCTTTTTCAGAGGTGCTTGTCAGCAGGGAAGGGTCAGTCGCCTTGTCGGTGAGCTTGTCCTCCGCCTTTTGCGCACACGCCGCGAAAAGAAGGCACATTATCAGCATAATTGCAATTGCAATCAGTTCGTTTCTGCTTTTCATATTGCACTCACTCTCTCTTAAAGTAAAGACGCTGCGCCGCGGTCAAGCATAAGTGTTACGTCGGTGTGGAACTGCAGCACTGACGCGGGGCAGTCGGGAGTGACGTTGCCGTCAATAAGCTGCTTGATTGCCTTTGCCTTTTTTTCGGTCAGCGCAATAATGAGAATGCGCTTTGCCTGCATAATCGAACCGATACCCATTGTCACCGCGTGAGTCGGCACGTCGTCAATTGAATCAAAGAATCGCGAGTTGTCCTTGATTGTTGATTCCTTGAGCGCTACAACGTGGCTCCAGCGCTGAAAAGCGTCGGCAGGCTCGTTAAACGCGATGTGACCGTTTGAGCCGATGCCGAGCAGCTGAATGTCAATGCCGCCGGCGTCCTTGATTTTCTTTTCATAGTTTTCGCATTCAAGCTCAAGATTATATGCATTTCCGTTGAGGAAATTTATATTTTCATCAGGGATGTTGATGTGGTCAAACAAATTTTGGTACATAAATGTGTGGTACGAGTTTTTGTCCTTGACGTTCAGATTGCAGTATTCGTCAAGGTTAAAGGTTGTAACCTTTGAAAAATCAACGGCGCCCTGCTCGTAAAGGCTTACCATATGCTTGTATGCCTTGAGCGGGGTTGAGCCTGTTGCAAGCCCCAGAACCGAGTCGGGCTTTTGCAGCACCTGACCGCACATATAGTAGCCGGCAGCGATACCGATTTGCTCCTCTGTATCAAACACGAGTACATTCATTTGTTCTTCCTCCTTGAATGAAAATCGTTAATTTTTTTAATTATGTAATAAAACAGCAAAAAGATTCCTGCGCCAAGCACCGCGCCGAGCGTGTCAATTGCCCAGTCGCGCAGCTCGCACGACCTGCCCTCGACAAAAATCTGATGAATTTCGTCGCTCACCGCATAAAGCGAGGTGAACAGTATGGGCAGATGAAATCTGTTTTTTCCGATTGTAAAGTAAAACGCCGCGCTCATCACAAGGCTTGTGCCCGTGTATTCAAGAAAATGAGCACCTTTGCGTACGACAAAAACAGTTGCGCTGTTTTCGCCGAAAATTTTGTAAATAAACTGCAGAATTGTTCCGCTTTGCTCTGACGACTCGGTTGCGGTCTGCGCCGAAAAATAGAATATTACTGCAAAGCATACCGCGGTGAGAATCCAAAAGGTTACGGCAAGAGGCTTGTTTTTCATCAGTCTTTCCTCGTCGCTTTTATAAAGCTGATTCTGCCTGTGCCCATATGAAATTCAACGCCGCTTACATTTTTAGCCTCAACATAGTAGCCCGTTTCGTAAATCGTCGGATAGAGTGTATACGAGCCGATTATCGTGTTTTCAGCCTTGCGGATATATTTGCTCTTTGATTTGAGGTCGGATGCCTTTTCAGCCCTTGTCAGCGCGCTGTTCACTGCTTTTTTGTCAAAGCCGCCGCCCGACGACGCAACAGAACGAAGGAACGAAATAGCCGAGTTTGACGTTGCCTTGTAGGAGCAAAGCGCAATATCGTATTCACCCTTGATAATTGCAGTCTGAATCTCCTCCTCGGTCATAGTTTCAACCTTGATAACAAAGTTCAGCTTTTCGTCGTCTGAATTTCGCACAACCGTACCGATGCCCTGCTGAACACCCTGCAGGGTCTGCTTCAGCGCATCCTGCATCTCCTCGGTTGCGATTATCTTTATTGTGATGTCGGTAACATCAAAAGCCTCAAGTCCCTGCTTCCACAGGCGTACGCTCTCTTTGATGTTTTGTTTTCTTACTGTTGAGCCGACTGCGTCAAGCGCGTTGTTTGCGCCTATCCTGCACGACGACGGCATCATCGCCTTTGCCTCTGCAAGATATTCTTCGTCGGGATTTTTGAGCGGCGCAAGACCGATGCAAAACGCCTCGCGCATAGTTTTTGACGAGAACACCAGGCTGTTGGTGTTAAAGCGCATAGCCCAGGTTGTGTCGTTGTACGGCTGAACGGTGAGGTCGCCGTCGGATAAAATCTTCTCGCTTTCAGCGCCGCTGATATACGCCACATCGTAGTAGCCGGACTTGATATTTTTAACAGTGTCGTCCTTTTCGCCCGGGATTTTCAGCGTAAGCTCGCTTGCCGCAGCAGGGAAGTCGCCGAGGTAAAGGTCGTTTCGCTTTAGAAGGTATGACGATTCAAGAATCTGACTAAGGTAAAACTGCCCGTTAAACAGTGTGTACTTTGTCATCAGCCCGTATCTGCCTTTTGTTGCGTTAAAAAATTCCTCGTTACACGGCATAGCAACCGCGCTTGTGAGCGTTTCCATAAAAGCGCTGTCAGGGTAGGCGAGTGTAATTACAAGCGTGTAGTCGTCTGTAGCCTTCACACCGAGCGCCGACGCAGGAAGCTTGCCGCTGTTAACCTTGTTTGCGTTTTTAATGGCGGCGATTGTGGCAAAAAGCGGACACTTTGTTTCCGGAAGCGCAGCCCTGCGCAGCGCAAAAACAAAATCGTGCGCCGTGATGTCGGGGTTGAACTCTTTGCCCATCATCTCAAGGCGCTCGTCCTTGAATTTGCCCTTGTTTTCGCCCTCGTCATACTTTTCGGTGTCGATATTCCACTTTAGTCCGTGCTTTAAGTTAAAGGTGTAGGTCAGTCCGTCGGCGCTGACGTCCCACTTTTCTGCAACACCGCTGCGGACGTTGCCCTCGTCATCCATACGGACAAGCCCCTCAAAAGTGTTTTCAATAATCAGAAATTCGTCGCTGGTGCCTGCAACCTGCGGGTCGTAGCTGTTAACGTCTGCCGAAAACGGATAGATAAAGTCGATAAAATCTTCACCGCCGGAGCACGACGAAAGAACTCCTGCCGTTAAAACAACGGCAAGAACGGTGCAAATTAAGTTCTTAAGTGTTCTTTTCATACGCGCTCCAAAAATTAAGTTATAATATTATACCAAAATTATATGTTAATTTCAATATTAAATATTGAAATTAGCAGTGTATAGTGAATAGTGTTTAGTGGATAGATTTAATCTCCTGTTCACTATCCGCTATTCACTCTTCAGAATTTTTGCAAGATACTGTCCCGTATACGACTTCTTGACCTTTGCAACCTGCTCGGGTGTGCCCTGGGCAACAATTTTTCCGCCGCCCTTGCCGCCCTCGGGACCGAGGTCAATTATGTGGTCAGCCGTCTTGATAACGTCAAGATTGTGTTCAATCACTACCACGGTATTGCCTGTGTCAACAAGCTTTGACAGCACCTCAAGCAGCTTTGAAACGTCTGCTGTGTGCAGACCCGTTGTCGGCTCGTCAAGAATATAAATTGTCTTGCCCGTTGAGCGCTTTGCCAGCTCTGTTGCAAGCTTTACGCGCTGCGCCTCGCCTCCCGAAAGCGTTGTGGCAGGCTGTCCGAGCTTGATGTAGCCCAGTCCTACCTCGGCGAGAGTTTGCAGCTTGCGCGCAATTTTTGGCTGCGTTTCAAAAAATTCAACAGCCTCGTCAACAGTCATTTCAAGCACGTCGTAAATGCTCTTGCCCTTGAATTTTACATCCAGCGTTTCGCGGTTGTAGCGTCTGCCGCCGCACACCTCACAGGGAACGTAAACGTCGGCGAGAAAGTGCATTTCAATTTTGACTATACCGTCGCCCTGGCATGCCTCGCAGCGTCCGCCCTTGACGTTGAACGAAAAACGGTTAGCCTTGAAGCCCTTTTTCTTTGCGTCGCTCGTTGCGGCGTAAAGTTCGCGGATGTCGTTGAACACTCCCGTGTAGGTCGCAGGGTTGGAACGCGGCGTCCTTCCGATAGGCGACTGGTCTATATCAATAACCTTGTCGAGCGCGTCAAGCCCCTTCATAGAACTGAATTTGCCCGTGTGCTTTTTTGCGCGGTTGAGCTTGTTCGCAAGATTTTTGTACAGGATTTCATTTACAAGCGAGCTTTTGCCCGAGCCCGAAACGCCTGTAACTGCAATGAATTTGCCGAGAGGGAACTCAACATCAATCTTTTTCAGATTATTCTCCGCAGCACCGAAAACGGTGAGCTTTTTGCCGTTACCTGCGCGGCGCTTTGTCGGCACGGGAATACTGCGCTTGCCCGAAAGATACTGACCCGTGATTGAATTTTCACACGCCATAACCTCCTCGGGAGTGCCTGCGGCAATCAGCTCGCCGCCGTGAATACCTGCGCCCGGTCCGATGTCAACAAGAAAGTCGGCAGCCCGCATCGTGTCCTCGTCATGCTCAACAACAATCAGCGTGTTGCCGAGGTCGCGCAGGTGGCGCAGGGTGTCGAGCAGCTTTTCGTTGTCGCGCTGGTGCAGTCCGATTGACGGCTCGTCAAGGATGTAAAGCACGCCCATCAGCGATGAGCCAATCTGCGTTGCGAGCCTTATTCTCTGCGCCTCACCGCCCGATAGAGTGCCCGAGTCGCGTGAAAGCGACAGATAGTCAAGACCGACTGAATTGAGGAAGGTGAGCCTTTCCTTAATTTCTCTTATAACAAGATTTCCTATCATCTGCTCCTTTTCGGTCAGCTCGAGGCTGTCGATAAACTCGAGCTCCTCGCTGATAGACATCTGGCAGAACTCAAAAATATTTTTGCCGCCGACTGTAACCGCAAGCGATTGCGGCTTGAGCCTTGCGCCTTTGCAGGCGTTGCACTTGCACTCGCGCATAACAGATTCGATTTCGGTGCGAGCCCAGTCTGACGAGGTCTCGCTGTAACGCCTTTTGAGGTTGTTGATTACACCCTCAAAGTCGTTCTGATAAGTGCCCGAGCCGTAAGATGTAACGCGTTTCATCTTGATTTTGCGTCCGCGCGTGCCGTAAAGTATTGCGTCGAGCGCGCTGTCGCTCATCATCTCGACAGGCATATCAAGCGAAAAGTCGTATTCCTTTGCGAGCGCTTCCATATACATACGCGCAATCGAGCTTCCCTCAGCTACGTTCCAGCCGCTTGCCTTGATTGCACCCTGGTTTACCGATAACTTCTTGTCGGGGATAATCAAATCCTCGTCGATTTCCTTGAAGGTGCCGAGCCCGTCGCACTTATTGCAAGCGCCAAACGGGTTGTTGAACGAAAACATCCTCGGGCTCATTTCGTCAATCGAAACGCCGTGCTCGGGGCAGGCGTAATTCAGGCTGTAAAGCTCCTCGCCCACGCCCACATTGTCAATCAGCACAACACCCTCCGAAAGCTTTGTGGCAGTTTCAATGCTGTCCGAAAGTCTTGACTTTATTTCCGCCTTCATCACAAGTCGATCAACAACAACCTCAATGTTGTGTTTTATATTCTTTTCAAGCTTGATGTCCTCGGACAAGTCGTACAAATTGCCGTCAATTCTGACGCGCACAAAGCCCTGCTTGCGAACGTCGGCAAGCTCTTTTACAAATTCGCCCTTCTTGCCGCGTGCAATCGGCGCCATAATCTGCAGCTTTGCGCCGTCGTCAAGCTGCATAACCTTGTCAACAATCTGGTCAACGGTCTGCTGCGAGATTTCGCGTCCGCAAACTGTGCAGTGAGGAGTGCCGATTCTCGCCCACAAAAGTCGCAGATAGTCGTAAATTTCGGTAACCGTGCCCACAGTCGAACGCGGATTCTTGCTCGTTGTTTTCTGGTCAATCGAAATGGCAGGGGAAAGCCCCTCGATGTAGTCAACGTCGGGCTTTTCCATCTGTCCCAGAAACATTCGCGCGTAGGATGAAAGCGACTCAACATATCGCCGCTGTCCCTCTGCATATATGGTGTCAAACGCAAGCGAGCTTTTGCCCGAGCCCGAAAGCCCCGTGAATACAACAAGCTTGTCGCGCGGAATTTCTATATCCACATTTTTCAGATTGTGCTCTTTCGCACCTTTAACCACAATGTTTTTATTCATAGTCTGTTCTCCAAAAATTACATATTTGAAATTTTGGCTTTTCCTTCCTCTGTAACAGGTTTAATCCACTTTTGCTTTTTGTAGTGCGGATAGCACATCAGCACCTTGACTGCGTCCTCAAAAATGAACATAACCGCATAGCAAACGAGGAACGGAAGCTTCAGCATATATGCCGCAATCAGCGTTGCAGGAAGTGACGACAGCCACATAGCCGACAGGTCAAACTTTGCCGCAGACGCCGTGTCGCCGCCTGCCCTGAAAATGCCTACTATAAAACTAAAGCCTACCATTCTGACAGGGCTGCTCAACGCGTAAATCACAATCAGCGTCTTCGCAGTTTCAATTGTGAGGCTGCTGATGTTGTCGCCCATATCAAAAATGCTTACAATCTGCGAACGCAGGATAATCGCAACAGCGCCGACTATTACGGAAATAATCGGATTTATTATGAGAAAACGCTTTGAATCGTCAACCGCCTGCTTGATTTTTCCGCCGCCGATTGATTTGCCAATCATAACCGAGCAGGCGCTGTCGAAGCCGACAAAGAATACAAACGCGATGTTTTCAAAGGTTTTCAGAATAGTGATTGACGCGTAGTATTCATACCCCATATTCGACCAGATAAGATTGAATATAAACGAGCCGGTACCCCATAGCGTTTCGTTGAGCATAACGGGGAACGCCTTGCTGAAGAAAACCTTGAGGTCGTTTTTTGTGTAGGCAAAAACGTTTTTGAATTTTGTAATCAGAATGTTTTTCTGCACCACTGATACGGTGACGATTACTACCACGCCGAGCCAGCTTGAAATAACCGTTGCAAGCGCCGCGCCGCGAACGCCCATTGCCTTAAAGCCGAATTTGCCGAAAATCATACAGTAGTCGAGAAAAATGTTAACTCCCGTAGTTATCGCCGAATTGACCATCGGCAGCCGCACCCTTTCGGTTGAGCGCAGAACAACGCCCATAGCGTCGCCGATAGCAAGCGCAGGATAAACGAACGCAATTGTCTGAAGATAATTTGTGCCTTCGCTGACAACGCCGCTGTCCTTGTTGAAAAGACCTATTACAAGCTGCGGAGTAAAGAACGAAAACGCAAAGAAAAGCATACTGATAACCGATGCAAAGGTAATTGCGATGCCGAGCGTTTTGTGAATGCTTTTGGTGTCCTTCACTCCCCAGTACTGCGAAACGAAAACGCCCGTACCCGAGCATATGCCGAACAGCACCATATTCATCAGCATTCCCCATTGCGAGCTCATTCCGACAGCCGCGAGCGAAACGTCGCCCAGCGAGCTGACAAAAAGAGTGTCCACAAGTGTGAACGAGCTGAACAGCATATTCTGGACTGCTACGGGGATTGCCAGCTTCATTGTGCTTTTCCAGAACTGTCTGTCATTTAGTAGATTTGCCATTTATTCCTCTGATAATTCCATAATCTTGTCACGCAGGAAAGCGGCGTGCTCAAATTCAAGCATACGGGCAGCCTCTTTCATCTCACGCGTGAGTTTTTCAATCATAACCTTGCGCTCCTTTGCGGTCATGCGCTTGCCGCGGGAATCAAGGTTTTCTTTGCTTGTGATTTCAATAATGTCGCGGACGTCCTTTTTGATTGTCTGCGGCTTTATGCCGTGCTCCTCGTTGTATTTTTCCTGAATACCGCGACGGCGCAGCGTTTCGGTAATCGCCTTTTCCATCGACGGCGTAACGCTGTCGGCGTACATAATAACCTCGCCGTTTTCGTTTCGCGCTGCGCGTCCGATTGTCTGCACAAGCGAGGTTTCGCTGCGCAAAAAGCCCTCCTTGTCAGCGTCAAGAATAGCAACAAGCGATACCTCGGGAATGTCCAGACCCTCACGCAGAAGGTTGATTCCCACGAGCACGTCAAAGTTGCCGAGCCTGAGGTCCCGTATAATTTCCATTCGCTCGAGCGTGTCAATATCGTGATGCATATATCGCACCTTGATTTCAAAGCCCTCAAGGTAGGCTGTCAAATCCTCCGCCATTTTTTTGGTGAGGGTTGTAACAAGCACTCGCTCGCCGCGCTCGGTGCGGATATTGATTTCGCTGACAAGGTCGTCCATCTGGTCGTCCGTCGGCTTAACAACAATGTTCGGGTCGAGCAGACCTGTCGGTCTGATAACCTGCTCAACAATTTGTGTGCTCTTTTCCTTTTCAAATTCACCCGGAGTTGCCGAGGTGAAAATAACCTGATTTATCTTTCCGTAAAATTCGTCGAAGGTCAGCGGACGGTTGTCAAACGCTGACGGCAGACGAAAGCCGAAATCAATAAGGCTTTTTTTGCGCGAGTGGTCGCCGCCGTACATTCCGTGCACCTGCGGCAGCATAACGTGACTCTCGTCAACAAAAAGCAAAAAGTCGTCGGGGAAGTAGTCAAGCAGCGTAAACGGCGCAGCACCCGGAGCGCGCCCGCTCATTACACGCGAATAGTTTTCAATACCCTTGCAAAAGCCCGTTTCCTGCAGCATTTCAAGGTCGTTCATCGTGCGCTCGCGGATTCGCTGTGCCTCGAGCAGCTTGCCCCTCTCTTCAAAATACGCAACTCGCTCAACCATTTCGTTGTAGATTTCGTCCATCGCGATTTTGAGCTTGTCCTGACTTACAACGTAAAGCGAGGCAGGGTACACAACTGCCGACGACAGCACGCCCTCAACCTTGCCTGTAAGCGGATTTATTTCGGTGATTCTGTCAATCTCGTCACCGAAGAACTCCACACGGATTGCATTGCCGTTGCTGCCGGCAGGAAAAATCTCGAGCGTGTCGCCGCGAACTCTGAATTTGTTTCTCACAAAGTTAATGTCGTTACGCTCGTACTGAATTTCCACAAGCTTTGCGATAATTTCGTCGCGGTCCTTTTGCATACCCGTGCGAAGCGAGATTACCATATTTTTGTAATCCACGGGGTCGCCGATAGAGTAAATGCACGACACAGACGCAACAATAATCACGTCGCGCCTTTCTGAAAGCGCGGCTGTTGCCGAGTGGCGCAGCTTGTCGATTTCGTCGTTGACGGCGCTGTCCTTTTCAATATATGTGTCAGTCGTGGGAACATACGCCTCGGGCTGATAGTAGTCGTAGTACGACACAAAATACTCCACAGCGTTATTCGGGAAAAATTCCCTGAACTCGCTGCAAAGCTGCGCCGCAAGAGTTTTGTTGTGCGCAAGAACGAGGGTGGGGCGGTTGACCTTTTCAATAATATTTGCCATCGTAAAGGTTTTGCCCGAGCCTGTAACGCCCATCAGCGTCTGCTCCTTGTCGCCGCGCAAAACGCCCTCGGCAAGCTGTTCAATAGCCTGCGGCTGGTCGCCTGTCGGCTTGTATTCACTTACAAGTTGAAATCTGTCCATACAAAATAATTTCCTGTTTTTTGATATTCATTATATTATACTACATTAAAAATTTTATTTCAAGATTATTGAATTTATCTTGTAAACATACTATAATAGAATTGATTTAAACGAGGTGACTTTTATGAATAATGTAAAAATTACTACAAAACTCGGCAAAATCCGCGGACTTGATTTTGGTACTTACAATGAATTCCGCGGCATCCGCTTTGCCACGGCAAAAAGATGGGAGTACCCCGAAATATGCGGCGCGTGGGACGGCGAGCTCGACGCTACCGAATACGGTGCCTGCTGTTTTCAGCGCAGAGCGTTTGAAAACGACGCGGAGTGCAACCCGTTTTATCACCGCGAATTCAGGATGGGACAAACCTTTACATACAGCGAGGACTGCCTTTTTCTGAACATCGACGCGCCGAAGGACGCAAAGGACTGCCCGGTTGTGATTTATATTCACGGCGGCAGCTTTACGGGCGGCAGCTGCGACGAAGGACATCTTTCCGGCAAGCCCTACGCAGAGCGCGGTATAGTTTATGTTGCGATAAACTACCGTCTTGGTCCTTACGGCTTTTGCTCGCACCCCGACCTCACCGACAGCGAGGGCAGGTGCGGTAATTTCGGACTTTACGACCAGATTGCCGCTATCAAGTGGGTTAAGGCAAATATCGGCGATTTCGGCGGCAACAGCGACGACATCACCGTTATGGGCGAAAGCGCCGGAGCAATGAGCGTCGACCTTTTGATTTCAAGCCCGATGTTCAAGGGGCTTGCAAAGAGCGCAATTATTTTGAGCGGCGCAGGAATTCAGCGTGCTGCAGGCAGACCGCTTGACCCCGAAAAAACCAGAAAATTCTGGGAAAATGTTATGGACAAGATGGGTGCCGAAACTCTCGACGAGCTCCGCGCCGCAGACGAAAAAACTCTGTATTACGCGTGGCTTGTGGCTCAAAAGGATTTCAGAATGAGCATCCTTTACACCCTTCCCGTGAACGACGGCAGGCTCATCACTGCCGACACGTTTAATATGAAAACGATTCCCGATATGCCTATGCTAATCGGCATTACTCAAACGGATATGGCGCCCATCGCGCTTGAGCTCCTGCTCAAGCAGTACGCGCGCCGCACCGAAAATAACAGGAACAAGGTATATATTTACAGCTTTAACCGCAACCTGCCCGGCGACACAAAGGGCGCATGGCACGCGGCTGACCTGCTTTATGTTTTCGGCACGCTCGAAAATAACTGGCGTCCGTTCGGCAGGGTTGACTACACAATTTCAAATCAGATGATTGAAAGCGTTGCGGCGTTTATTAAAACTGGCAATCCTAATAATGACGCCGTTCCGCACTGGGAGCCGGGAATTAAAATGCCGATGCACTTTGCCGAAAGAACGCATCCTGCACCGCTTAAGACAAAGGAATTCATCAGAAATACATTTGCGGATAACGGAGCGTTTTAATGAAATTCAACCATGATTTTGTGCTTGCCGAAAGCTCTCCCGCAATGCGTCTTTACCGCAGCGGCGACACGGCGGCGCGGCTTGACTTTATCTCGGACAGCGCCGTCAGAGTCGCTGTTTACAAAACGGGTGAAAAGCTTCAGAATACCTTTAACGTCTGCCCCGACAATGAGCTGAATCACACGGGCAGAGAACGCCTTGATTTAACAGGCTTTACGCTTTGCACGCCGTCTGAAACGGACGGCGGCTTTGCTATGCCCTGCGGAATAGAAATCGGCGTTGACACAAAAAACTTTTTGCTCACCTTCAAAAAGGACGGCACCGTGCTGTTTTCGGACAGGGCGCCGCTGGCATATAATATTCAAAACGAGTTCGGCAGCGGCGTTTACCACTATGTTTCAAGGAGCGGGGGCGAAAGGATTTACGGCTGCGGCGACAAGGGCGGCTCGCTCGACAAGTCGGGCAGGGCGTTTCGTATTGAAACCACTGACTGTATGGGCTACGACGCGTCGTCAACCGACCCGCTTTATAAGCATATCCCGTTTTATATCTGTGAAAACGAGGTCGGCGCTTACGGAATTTTCTATGATACCTCGTGCACCTCTTACCTCGATTTCGGACGCGAAATAAACAATTACTACGAGCCGTACAAGTTTTTTAAATCCGATGACAGCGCGCTCGTTTACTATGTGTTTTTCGGTACAAAGCTTGAGATAATTCAGCAGTTTTCTGCCCTTTGCGGACAGCAGCTTTTGCCGCCCAAATGGAGCTTTGACTACTGTGCAAGCACTATGGCTTACACCGACGCTGAAAACTCAAGCGAGGAGTTCAGGGGCTTCCTTGACAAAATTCACGAAACGGGGCTTACCTGCAGCGGCTTTTATCTTTCGTCGGGCTACACCTCAATCGGCAAAAACAGATATGTCTTTAACTGGAACACCGACAAGTTCCCGTCACCGCGCGGCTTTGTCAGTGACTTTGCAGGCGAGGGAATTCATATTATCCCGAATATCAAGCCTGCTTTTCTCGTTGACCACCCGATGTACGGCGACCTTGCCGCAAGGGGACTTTTTGTCAAAAATCCCGACGGCACGCCTTTTGTAACGCAGTTCTGGGACGGCGGCGGAAGTTATCTTGATTTCACAAATCCCGATGCGTTTGATTTCTGGAAAACGCAGGTCGCCGAAAAGCTGCTTGACCTCGGCATCGACGCCACCTGGAACGACAATAATGAGTTTGACATCAAGGACACGGACGCGGTTTGTGCAAACGGCGAAAAAGCCTGCACCCTGCGACCTGTTCTGACATATCTTATGGTGCTCGCGTCTTACGAGGCGCAGTGCGAAAAGTATCCGAATCTCCGCCCGTTTCTGTCAACACGCAGCGGCTCGTCAGCCGTTCGCCGACTTGCTCAAACCTGGTCGGGCGACAACCGTTCGGAGTTTTCGGATTTAAAGTATTGCCACAATATCGGACTTACGATGTCAATGAGCTCGCTGATGTTTTACGGCCACGACCTCGGCGGCTTTACCGGCGATATGCCGTCGCGCGAGCTGCTGCTCAGATGGCTTCAGCACGGTATTTTTGAGCCGCGTTTTACCATTCATTCGTGGAACCGCGACTCCTCGGCAACAATGCCCTGGAGCTACAGCGATATCCTGCCGTCAGTCAAGGCGCTGTTTGACGAGCGAAAGAGGCTGTTGCCGTACCTTTACAGCACTGCGTACAAGTGCGTGTGCGACAATGTGCCGATGAACGCGCCGCCGTTTCTCTATTACGGCGACGGGGAGCTGATGCGCGACACTGATTCTATGATGGTCGGACGTGATATTCTTGTGCCGTTTGTGTTTGAACCGGGTCAGGCAACGGCAAATGTATATCTGCCAAAGGGCGAAATATGGTATCAAAACGGCAAAAAGTTCGGCGGCGGACAGTATGTCGAAGTTCCGCTTGCGCCAACGGATACCGTGCCGTATTTTGTGCGTGGGGGAACAGTTTTGCCGACAGGCGAAAAATTCACCGTATATCCCGTTGAAAAGGGCGAATTCGTCAGCGAATTCTTTGACGACGACGGAATTTCTTATTCATACAAAAACGGCGATTGCACTCTCGCTGAATTTGCAGTCTGCTGCAGCGAAACTGCCGTTGAGGTAACCGTTACAAATCGCGGTAAAATGCCGTTTTCACCGCATATTGAGCTTTGCCGAACTGATAAAAGGAAACTGATTATTAAGTGATATGAAATCAATTACAGTAACAAAAAATGACGCGGGTCAGCGGCTTGACAGATTTTTGCAAAAATCGTTTGAAACCCTGCCAAAATCAATGATGTTCAAGCAGATACGAAAAAAGAATATCAAGGTCAACCGCAAGCGCTGCACGCCCGAGCAGATTATTGCCGAGGGCGATGTTATTGAACTTTACATCAGCGACGATATGCTTGTGAAAAAGAAGGTGCATTTTGACTTTCTGAAGGCGCCGAAGGACCTGCAGATTGTGTATGAGGACGACAATATTATTCTGCTTAATAAGCCGCAGGGGATGCTTTGCCATCCCGACGGCAGCGAGTACGTCAACACTCTTCTCGGCTCGCTCAAGCGCTATCTGTACGAAAAGGGTGAGTATTCGCCCGAGGACGAAAATTCCTTTTCACCTGCGCTTGCAAACAGAATTGACCGCAACACAGGCGGAATTGTTCTCGGCGCAAAAAACGCCGACGCACTGCGCGTTCTGTCCGCAAAAATCAAGAGTCGCGAGATTGAAAAGTATTATCTTACTATTGCCCGCGGCGAGTTTGAGGAGAAAGAAAAAACGCTCACCGCTTATCTTACAAAGGACGCTCGCAAAAATATGGTAAAGGTGCTTGACGCACCTTCTGAAAACGCTAAAAGGATTGAAACAAAGTACAGGGTTCTTGACTTTTGCGGCGGATATTCACTGCTCGAAATTGAACTGCTTACAGGCAGAACGCATCAGATAAGAGCGCAGCTTGCCGCAATCGGACATCCGCTGCTCGGCGACGGCAAATACGGCGACAGGCACGGCAGATACCGCCAGGAGCTCTGCTCGTATCGCGTAAAATTTGCTTTTGAGGGCGACTCGGGCTGTCTTTCTTACCTTCAAGGAAGGGAATTCAGCCTTGCATCGTGCCCCGTGCTCACAAAATTTGAGGAGATAAAAAGTGGAAAATAAATTCATTCACATCATTTCACCCGTGGCATTGCCCGTAGTTCTGCTTTTTGATGCGGCAATCGCGTACTATACCTATATCGCCGTGCTCAAAATAATGGCGGACAAGGGAGTTTTTGCATCGCTTTTCCTCGCACTTCAAGTCGGGGCGATGATAATTGCCGCCCTTACCACGCGCGAGGTGCTGCGCCACGGAGTTTTGCTGACGGACAGCGAAATAGTTTTTACCGCCCTTGACTTTGACAACAAGGTGCGTTATGACGAAATTGAACGCATCGAGGTGGTCAAGGACACAAAGGCAAGCCTGCGCAAAAATTTTATCAGCCGTTATTCGTCGCTCGTTTTTTATCTTAACGACGATACCGTGCTCACCGTAGAGCTCGGAATCACAACAAAACGCAAACTTAATCAAATCGAAAACGAAATTAACACGCGACTTTTCAAATAATTTAATGCTTGCAATTTTAACTTTGTTATTGTATAATAGCAAAGCAATACGGAGAGTTGTCCGAGCTGGCCGAAGGAGCACGATTGGAAATCGTGTAAACCGTCAAAGCGGTTTCGAGGGTTCGAATCCCTTGCTCTCCGCCAAAAAGCACTGCCGGCGCTTGCGCCGGCAGTGCTTTGTTTTTGGAGATTGTTTTATGAAAAAAGAATTTATACTTATTATTTTATCCTTTATACTGTTTGTGGGCGGCTTCGCCTGCACCTTTGCCGCCATCGAGGCTCAAAATGATTATAATCACGCCAAAACGGAAATTGCTCTTGCGGGCGATTACGGCAAGGCGGTGCAAAAGGCAAACGATTCAAAGCGTTTTATTGATTCGTACAGGCAAAAAAAGTCCGCTTATTCCGCCGGGGCGACGGCGTGCTATCTTGTCAGCGTCACGCTGCTTGTCGCCGCGCTTGTCAGCGCTTTGAAAAAGAAAAAGTCAAAAAATATTCGAGAGTGATATTTTTTCATTCTGATAGTACGAAAAAAGCTGTGCCCTAAGGGAGTGCAGCTCTTTTATTTCCTCGTTTTCGTCGTACGGCATCGAGCGCACCAGCACTGCAATACCGTCAAGCGCGCTGTGCTCGCCGGTGGCATAAAGCAAATCGTTTTTATCTCTCCACAGCTTCTCAATTTCGGCTGTGGCTTTTTTGTATTCTTCGCGGTTTTTGTTCTTGACTGCGCTTTCCGCAGCGGTTATGCAGGTGTTCATATCGTCATAAAAGCACTCAACATAGCGCTGCTCGCCGACGCACAGCACTGCAGTCACACAAAGGAAAATTACTGCATACCAAAGCCTTTTCACCCCTTGCCCTCCTTTTTAATAACATTCGTTTTGCCGTTGCTGTCAAGGGTCAGCAGCATAACGTCCTCAACCTTCACTCCGAGCGCCGCTGCAATAACCTCAATCTTGTTGTCGGTGGAAATATCGTCTGCGAAATACTCGTTAATCAGCTTCCCGTCCATAACAAGAGGAATCGCCACGCTCTTTTCGGGGACGGTAATACCTGCCGCCTTCGGCGTTATGGGCGCAACATCTGCTTTTGCCTGCACGGTTAGCGTGCCGTTTGTTTCAACAACGGCGTTTTGAACGTCGTCAATGTTGAAAATATCCTTTTGCCGCAGCGCGTCAAGCAGGTCGTCAACCGTGTATCGAAGCCGCCCGAGCGCCTGCTGCTGAAGCACGCCGTCCTTGATTAAAAATACAGGTCTGCCCTGAATTATATTGCGGAAGCGCAGTGATTTCATCGACAACGCCGACTCAATTATCTCAAGACTGATGAATATTAAAATCGGAATAAGCGAGGTCGCAAGAGGAATCGAGTGCTCCTGCAGCGGCATTGTCGCCACGGCAGAAATGAGTATTGTTATCACAAGCTCCTGCGGCTTGAGCTCGCCGACCTGCCTCTTGCCCATAATCCGCACCGCAGCGATTACAAAAAGGTAAATTATTACCGAACGAATAAGTGTAATTGTCATTTTATCACCGTTTATATTGTGCATAAAATGCGCCTTTGTATGCATAATAATTTTGATTTGGCGGTGATGAAATGAAAATTTTTGACACATATGATTTTACGCGTGATTCGCTGAAAAGCGACTTTAAGGATTGTTCTGATTTTCTTATGCGCGAAATTGTGATTTGCGGCACAAAAGCACTCTTAATGGCGATGGACGGACTTGTTGACACTGTCGTACTGTCGCATACCGTGAGCGAGCCCGTCCTTGCGTGCAAAGGGAAATACGACAGCGCTGAAAAGCTGTTTTTGCACCTTAAAACAGAGGTTGTCTGCGCCGCAGAAATGAACGAGGTCTGCACCTTTGAGGAGCTACAGTTTTTTCTTATGAGCGGCTTTGCGGCGCTGTATCTTGACGGCTTTGCAAAGGCACTTGTTTTCGGCGTGCAGGGCTGGAACAGAAGAAGCACGGACGAGCCGACAAACGAGGCGATGGTCAAGGGCGCGAAGGAGTGCTTTGTCGAGGTTCTCAACGACAATAAAGCGCTGCTGCGAAAGCGGCTTAAAACGCCGCATTTGAAGCTGAAGCAGCTTAAAATCGGCACAGCAGCCGAGGTGCCCGTTGCGCTTGCGTATATTGACGACAGAGCAGACCCCGACGATGTGGCGGAAATCGAGCGAAGAATCACTGCTCCGCGGCTTGAAACTGTCGCTGATTTTGGCGAAATAGCGGCGTTTATGACAGATTCGTCGGGTACGTTTTTCAGTACAGTAGGCAACACCGAGCGTCCCGATGTGCTTGCGTCAAAGCTGCTTGAAGGCAGAGTCGCTGTGCTCGTTGAGGGTACGCCGTTTGCAGTTTATACGCCATACCTTTTCAGTGATAATTTTTCGTCGCTCGATGACTACAATAACCCACCGTTTTACGCCTCATTTATCCGACTTTTAAAATACTTTGCGTTTGGTATTTCAACATTTTTGCCTGCGCTTTATGTCGCCATCGGCTCGTTTCATCAGGAGATGATTCCGACGCCGCTTTTGTACCTTGTGGCATCAAGCGAGGAATCAACGCCGTTCCCCCTGCTTGTAGAGGCAATCATTATCCATATTCTGTACGAAATTATGCGCGAGGCAGGGCTTCGTCTGCCAAATACAATCGGGCACGCCGTGTCGATTATCGGTGCAATAGTAATAGGCGAGGCAATGGTCACCGCAGGTATAATCGGTGAGCCGATGCTGGTTGTCGTTGCGCTGACCGCAATAGCGTCGTATGTGGTGTATCCGCTTTACGAAAGCGTGGCGGTGATGCGCCTGGCGTTCATTGTGATTGCAGGACTTACGGGTATTTACGGGCTTGTGCTTTCGGCGGCTGCGCTGTTTGTGAATATATGCTCCCTGTCGTCGTTCGGAGTGCTTTATTCAGCGCCCGTCACACCGCTTACGCCGTCGTCTGTGGGCGATACAGTGGTGCGAAAAGGCTGGCGCTCTCTTGCCCGCCGCCAAGTGAGAATTAAAAATCTGGAGGGAACATTTGATGAACAAAGCAAGGGTTAACCGCATTTCAGGCGGGCAGATGATGTGCCTTCTTACGCTGTCGCGCCTCACGTCACTACTGCTCGTAAAGTCGCTTTCGCTCACACTTTTGCTTGCTGAATTCACCCTGTCAGCAGGGCTGTCCCTTGCTGCGTGGTTTGTGTGCCAAAACGAAATGCTAACCGAAGCAAAACCGTTTCGGTGGACGGCTGCCGCTTTGTTTTTTGCAGTTTCGGCATGGGACTGCGTGACCTATTATCAGTTCACCGCAAATGTTGTGCGACCCGAGGTGCCGATGGCTGTAATAATCGCCGTTTTCGCAGTGTTTACAATGTATTCCGGACTGCTCGGAAACGAGGCGGTTGCGAGGTTTTCATCTATTGCGGCAGCCTTTGCCGCGGCAGGAGTTTTGATTGCGGTTCTGACGAATATTTCAAATCTGCGGCTTGATTTTTTCGTGTATTCTCAAAGCGAAAAAGGCGAAATAATCAACCTCGCCAAATGCTTTGATGTGCCGCTTTTGTTCTGTGCGCTTTCGCCTGTGACGGCAAATAAAAAGGGCAGGGCGCTTGCACTCGCAAACGCACTGCCATACGGCGCCGCGCTTGCGGTAGTTCTGTTCAGCCGCGCAGTGCTCGGCAAAACGGCAAACCTTTACAGCAGCCCGATTTTCGCTCTCTTTCAGCTTGGCAAGGCAGGGTCGTTCACAAAGCTCGATATACTGTTTGTCTGCCTTATGCTCGTTTTGCTCCTGTGCGAAACGGCGGCTGCCATAAGCCTTGTGAAACTACTTTTGAGAAAGGGAAGAGTATGAAAAAAATTATTTCATTTGCGTTGATTGTTGCTGTTGCGCTTTCGTTTTCCGCCTGTACGGGCAGCGAGCGTCTCAAGAATATGACTATTGTGCAGGGGCTGGCGCTTGATGTCGAAAAAGGACGGGTTGTCGCCACCCTGCAGTACCTTGACCTCAACAAGTCACAGGGCAAAAATGACGGAGTTTGCGGCAATATTACATCAGACGTGTCCGCAAAGGGTGGCAGTATAAACAGTGCTGTAAAATCGGCTGGACGCAAGCTGCCCGATGCGCTTTTTTTCGGACAGAACAAGCTTATAATCATCAGCGCCGATTTTGAAAAGCAGTACGGCGACGAGCTGCGCGATTATCTTGTGAAAAACAAGGAAAGCCGTCCCGACGTTATTATTTTAGAAACTAAAAGGAACGCTGCCGATATTCTGAAAAATGCCCAGAAGGATACGCTTGTCCCTGCCGACAGCGTCTGCAAGCAGCTTGAAAAGCTGCACCGCGATGTTACCGTCAGCGAGTTTCTTGCAGGTGACGCTCCGCCGTTTTATGAAAAATTGTAGGGCAAAACTATTTGTGAATCGGAAAAGATTGTGACAACCTCGTTTTCTTCATTTTGCCTTAAATCCTTAAAATACGCTGCAAGCGGAATCAGCGCCGTAGCAAGAAAAATTATTGCAAAAATAATGAGCAATCGTTTCAATACAGTTCACCTTGACTTTAACAGAAAAATTATGTATAATAATATACTAAATTAGAAATTAAGGAGTACCCGTTATGGCAGGATATATTTCTCCTATCTCGATGGAGGCTATTTCAAACTTATGCGACGAGCTCGGCAATAATAACACCATTGACCCCCATAATTTTGAAAAATTTGAGGTCAAGCGCGGTTTGCGAAATGCTGACGGCACAGGCGTTATGGCAGGGCTTACACGCATCTGTTCAGTTGAGGGTTATTACATCCTCGACGGTGAGGTTATCCCCAAAGAGGGTAAACTCTCCTACCGCGGATTTGACATCAAGGATATTATCGAAAGCTGTATTGAGGACAACCGCTACGGCTTTGAGGAGGTTGCCTGGCTGCTGATTTTCGGCTCTCTGCCCACTTATTCGCAGCTTGATTCGCTGCGCGAGGTTATCGGCGAGTGCCGCAAGCTGCCCGACGATTTTGTCGAGGACCTCATTATGAAACATCCGTCAAACGATATTATGAACAAAATGGCGCGTTGCGTTATGGCGCTATATTCGTTTGACGAAAACCCCGACGACATCTCTGTGCCGAATGTTCTGCGTCAGTCGCTGCAGCTCCTTTCGCAGTTCCCAAGCATTATGAACACTGCGTATCAGGTTAAGCGCAGAGCGTTTTACAACAAGTCGATGTACCTGCATCCGGTAGTTAAAAACATCTCCACTGCGGAATATATCCTGCGTCAGATTCGTCCGAACAAGGAGTACACGCAGGAGGAGGCACACCTGCTCGACATATGTCTTATGCTTCACGCCGACCACGGCGGCGGTAACAACTCCACCTTTGCAACACGCGTGCTTACCTCAAGCGGCACCGATACATATTCTGCGATTGCTGCAGGTCTCGGCTCACTCAAGGGTCCGCGTCACGGCGGCGCAAATATCAAAGTAGCGCGCCAGATGGATTATATTCTTGAAAACTGCGCCGACCCGACTGACGAGGGACAGATGAAGGATATGCTCGTCAAAATTCTCAATAAAGAGGCAGGCGACAGGTCAGGACTCATTTACGGTATGGGACACGCCGTTTATACCAAGAGCGACCCGCGTGCAATGATTCTGCACAAAAATGCCCGCAAGCTTGCTATCGAGCACGGCTTTGAAAAGGAACTCCTCACTCTTGAGAATATCGAAAAGCTCACGCCCGAGGTGTTTGCCGAGGTCAGAGGCGTTAATAAGGCTATGTGCGCAAATGTTGACCTCTATTCAGGACTTGTTTACAAGGTGCTCGGAATCCCCGAGGACCTCTACACTCCGCTTTTTGCAACTGCGCGAATTGCAGGCTGGTCTGCTCACCGACTTGAAGAGATTACCTCGTCGGGCAGAATTATGCGCCCTGCTTACAAGAGCGTTTCAAAACCGCGTAACTTTGTTTCGATTGACAAGAGGTAACAGATGGCTTTATCCGTTTCTGTTTATATGCTGCTGTCAGCGCTGCTGATTATTGCAGCGGCAGTATTGAGTGTGCTGTCAGCCGTATTAAATTCAGCTGCATTCGGCGCTGTCGCAGTTATACTGTCAGGCGTTTCAGCCGTTTTGCTTGCACTCGACAGCAAAAGGCGCAAGCTGCCGGTTCATATATTTTCAATGAAGGCGTCGCCCGTGCTGCGCGCCGCATCGTATTTTTGCGCCGCAGGCTTTGTTGCCGAAACGGTGTCCTACGCACTGCATATTTACGACAGCTATGTCAATACATCGTCGGCGTTCGTTGTGATTCCGCTTTATGCAATGACGGCTGTCTTTGCGCTGCTGTCGGCGTTTGCTGCGGTGCTTGTCGGAATTTCGTTCGGCGACAACAAATATAATTTCACCCGCTTTGCGATTATATCGTTCGCACCGCTTTTCTGGGCGGTGCTGAAGGTGTCAAACCTGCTTGTCGGCTTTGTAGGTCTGACGGGCGCAGATTCGTTCTTCAAGCTTGCAGTAACAGTTGCCGCGGTATCGTTTTTTTACCGCTTTTCGTATGAAGCTGTCAAGGATGAGAGTGTGTCGCGTCTAACTCTTTTCTCGGCTGACGCCGCTGCGGCGTTCGGTTTTCTGTACTTCGTGTCGCGCCTTGCAGCAGCTCTGACGGAGCAAAAAAGTCTGCTTGCCTTCGACAACCTATTTGCACTTTGCGTGTTCACGGTTGCAGTGTTTTCAATGACTTTAAAAATAAACATCATCAAAAACAGTTAGTATGCTAAACGATTTTTTAAGTAACTTACAAACAGTCGCTGTCCAGGTTGTGATTCTGTATCTGATTGCAGGGCTCGGCTTTGCGGCGGACAAAACAAAAATATTCGTTCAGGCGGACGGCAAAAGGCTCGTTGACCTGCTGTTCAACATAATTCTTCCGATTGCGGTTATCAATTCGTTTCTTTCAATGGAGCGCACACCGGAGCATATCCGCGGACTCGGACTGGCGTTTGTCCTTGCGTTTTTAACCCACCTGCTCGGAGTGGGAATTTCGTCGCTCACCTTTCGCAAAAGACCCAAAATGGAAAGCGGCATTTACCACTATGCCACAACCTTCAGCAACGCCGCATTTCTTGCGCTGCCGCTTGCCGAAAGCGTTGTCGGCAAGGAGGGAATATTTTACTCCTCGTGCTATGTTGCAGTTTTTAACGTTTTTGCGTTTACATACGGAATCAATCAGATTTCGGGCGGCAAGGCAAAAATTAATTTTAAAAATCTTATTTTCAATCCGGGCTCAATCAGTGTGATTATCGGAATTCCGCTGTTTCTTGCAGGCGTAAGGCTTCCCGATTTTCTCACCGACACTATGAGCAGAGTTGCCGCGTGTAACTCACCGATGGCAATGATTGTGTTCGGCACATTTTTTGCCAACTGTAATTTTAAAAACATCTTTGCAAAAAAGGAAATATATTTTGTGTCGTTTTTGCGGCTGATTTTAATACCTCTTATTATGATGGTGGTGTTCAAATTAATCGGAGTAGAGGGCACAATGCGCACAGCGCTGACAATTTCGGCGTCTGCGCCGATTGCGACAAACACCGCTATGTACAGCGCCAAGTATGATAACGACACAGCGCTGCCAAGCGAGCTTGTCGGGCAGACGAGCGTGTTTTCAATCATAACAATGCCTGTAATCGTGGCGCTTGCCTCAATAATATAAATATACAGACTGTAATATAATTATTTCCGAATTGTAAAATATCGCAAAACTCGATGGACTTTTTCTTAAAATTACAGTATAATTACCTAAAATAAAAAAAGAAGTGATTATATGAAGCTTGTAATGACAATAATTTCCAATTCGGATGTTGAAAAGGTTTTGTCCGCAGTGGCACAAAACGGATATTTCGCAACAAAAATTTCAACCACAGGTCAGTTCCTTGTTGACGGCCACACCGCAATTCTTATCGGTTGCGAGGAGGAGCGCGTTGAAAAGCTTTACACAATCCTCAAGGAAAATGTAAAAAAACGCGTGGTAAAAACTCCCGGAGTCAAAAGCACTCTCACAGGCTCGCTGCTCAATCAGGAAATTGATGTTGAAGAGTACGGCGCAGTAGCGTTCACTCTTGATGTTGAGAATTTTCAGAAGTTTTAAATCTTATGAATTTTAATTTTATCGGTAATGAAAAGGTCAAGGAACAGCTTGCGTTCCTTATGGAATCACAGCGCCTCCCGCACGCCATTGTTATCGAGGGCGACGAGGGGCTGGGAAAGCGCACTCTTGCAAGAGAAATTGCGCTTGCGCTGTTTTGCCGCAGCGACGGTGAAAAGCCGTGCCGCGAGTGTCCGCAGTGCAAAAAGGCGCTCAAGGGCTACCATCCCGACCTTTATGAATATTCCGCAGCGGGCGGCGCGCGTTCGTTTCATGTTGACGTTGTGCGAAAGGTCAGGGACGACGTCTTTATCCGTCCAAACGAGGCACAGTATAAGGTCTATATTCTCGGCAACTGCCAGTGTATGAGCGAGAGCGCGCAAAACGCGATTCTCAAAATTCTTGAGGAGCCGCCGTCATACGCCGTGTTTATCCTTACGGTAAACAACAAATCGGCGCTGCTTGAAACAGTGCTTTCGCGCAGCGTTGTCGTGTCGCTTGAAAGCGTTGACGCAAAAAAGGGCGCAGAATATATTTGTGAAAAAATGCCCGACGTCGATTTTGCCGACGCACTGTCCGCAGTCGAGGTCTGGGGCGGAAATATCGGCAAGGCTGTCGAGTCGCTCGGCGAGGGCAGGCTCTCAAAAATCAGCGCCATTGCCTGCGATATGGCAGAGGCGCTCACAAAGCCCGACGAGTACGAGCTTCTCAAGGTCTGCTCGGCATTTGAGCGTGACCGCGAAACGCTGATTGCCACGCTTTCTCTGCTGAAAACTATTCTTCGCGACGCGCTTGTTTACGGCACGGGCGCAGATGTTCTGTCGGGGCAGGCAGAGCAGGCGAAAAGGCTGTCGTCAGACCTTGGAAAAGGCAGGCTGATGCGCCTTATTACGACTTGCGACAATATGATTTCCTACGCCGAAAAAAATGGCTCAAACGCCATTCTTATTACTAAAGTATGTTATGAACTGCGCAGGGCGCAGAATCGATAAATGTGAGGCTTTTACACTATGATTAAAGTTGTTGGCGTCCGCTTTAAGGACACGGGCAAAACGTATTATTTTGACCCGAAAAATAATGAGATAAAAAAGGGCGAGCGCGTTGTGGTTGAAACTGCACGCGGCGTTGAATGCGGCATAGCGTCATCGGGTATCAAAGAGGTTCCCGACGACGAGGTTGTTCAGCCGCTCAAGCCGATTATGCGCGTTGCTACCAAAAAGGACATCGCACAGTTTGAGGAGAACAAAATCAAGGAAAAAGAGGCGCAGGCCATCTGCAAAAAAAAGATTGCCGAGCACGGACTTGAAATGGACCTCACCGATGTTGAGTACACCTTTGACCGTTCAAAGATTATTTTCTATTTTACGGCGGACGGCAGAGTGGATTTCCGCGAGCTTGTCAAGGACCTTGCGTCCGAGTTCCACACCAGAATCGAGCTTCGCCAGATAGGTGTTCGCGACGAGGCAAAAATGCTCGGCGGACTGGGCATCTGCGGCAGACCGTTTTGCTGTTCAACCTTCCTCGGCGACTTTCACTCCGTTTCAATCAAAATGGCAAAGGAGCAGGGGCTTTCGCTTTCCCCGGGAAAAATCAGCGGCTGCTGCGGCAGACTGATGTGCTGCCTCAAATATGAGCAGAACTCTTACGAATATCTCAACAAAATCACCCCGAGAGTCGGCACAACAGTGGACTGCCGCGAGGGCAGGGGAGTTGTTGTTGACAGCGCCGTTCTGACCGGTATGCTCAAGATAAAGCTTGACAATGTTCCCGACGGCGCGCCCATAACCGTCAACAGAAATGAGGTCCGCATAGTCAAAAAATAAACAAAATTTGCAAAATCACTTGCATTTTTTATAACTGTTTGTTATATTATATTTGGAATCAGGAATTCTGAAATTTCACAGGAGGTAATGTTATGGCATACGCAATTAATGACGATTGCATTATGTGTGGTGCTTGCGCAGGCGAATGTCCTGTTGGCGCTATCTCAGAAGGCGACACAAAGTATGTAATTGATGCTGATACCTGCATCGATTGCGGTGCATGTGCAGGTGTTTGCCCTGTTGATGCTCCTAACCAGGCATAATGGAATAATACATAATAAAAA
>CAMPBI010000008.1 GCA_946637545.1 uncultured Clostridia bacterium
TTTTTAAATTTTCGTTGCTTTGAAAGATAGATTATTGCAAGCGGGATGTCGGCAAGCAGCCACGCAGCAGGTGCGGCATAGCACACTGCCGAAAAACCGATAAGCGGTGTGAATACAAACGCAATCAGCAGTCTGCCTGCAAGCTCGCCCGCGCCTGCAATCATATTTGCATATGTAAAACCGAGTCCCTGCAAGGTGTTTCGCAAAACGAACAGCACTGCAACCAGACTGTAACACTGACAAATTGCAAGGATGTAACTGTTTGCAGCTGACATAATTGCGGCATTTTGCTCTGTCATAAAGAGCGACACCATCGGTTTGCCGATTAAGAACAGGGTGAGGCTCATTGCAACAGAAACGCCAAGGTCGAGCAGAAAAATCTGCTTTACAGATTTTGTGATTCTGTCATAGTTTTGCGCGCCGTAATTCTGACCCACGAAGGTCTGCGTGGCAACGCCGAGCGCCGACATAGGCAGATTAGTGAGATTTTCTACTCTGCCTGCTGCGGTAAAGCCTGCGATAACATTTGCACCGAAAGAATTGACAGCGCTTTGCAGGCACATCGAGCCGATTGAGGTAATGGTAAACTGCATCGACACGGGGATTCCGAGCCCTATTTGCTTTAGTGCGGTTTTCGGGTGAAGCTTGAGGTCGTCCTTTGTAATATCGACATCGTCGTTGAGCTTTATGATGTAAAATCCCGTCAGCGCCGCCGCTGTAATGTGCGAAATAAGCGTTGCCGCAGCAGCGCCCTCAACGCCCCAGCCGAAGCCTTTTACAAACAGCATATCCAGACAGAAATTCACAAACACGCTGACCATAAAGAAATAAAGCGGTTTTTTACTTTCGCCTACTGCACGGGAAATTGCCGTAAAATTGTTTGACAGCATCTGAAACGGAACACCGAAATAAAGAATATTAACATATGCTGCAGACAGGTCGATTATATTATCGGGTGTTCCGATAAGCCTGAGCAGCGGTGTTGACAGCAGGTGCGCCGTAATAACAATAACAACGCCGACAAGAAACGCAACTGTGATACTGCTGCCTGCATAATGAGCAACCTTTCGCCTGTCGCCTGCGCCGAACGCGTGAGCTACGGGAATGGTAAAGCCGCTTGTAAGCCCGAGCGCAGCGCCGATAATAAACGAATTAATCGAGCCGACATTGCCGACTGCCGCGAGCGCGTCGGTGCTGACATAGCGTCCGACAATGATATTGTCAACGAGCGCATAATTGTACTGAAGCAGCGACGACAGCATAATCGGCAGCGCAAAAACTATTATACTTTTTATGGCGTTTCCGCCTAGCATATCCGTTTTTCGTTTCATTACATTTGACCTCAAATGTATAATTTAATATACATTATATACGATATAAATATAAATGCAATACCCTTTTTAAAGAAAAAACGCATCGCCCTAAAGCGATGCGTTTGAAAGTCGTTCTATTTTGTTTTTACAGTTTTTGCTGCCGACCACGCTGAATAGTATTTTGTTTTGCCGACAGTTTTGTATGTGCGAATGCGAACATAGTACTTTTTCTTTGCTGAAAGCTTTTTAACGGTAGTTTTGAGAGTGCCGTTTTTGGAAACTGTAACCGTTTTCGCAGATGCAAAATCGCTCTTTAAGCTGTACTGAATCTGATAGCCTGTTGTCTGTGTCGCCTGCTTTTTCCACTGTGCAGTAAACTGCTTTTTGCCGGCAGTAACTTTTGTAAGTGCAGTTGCTTTCGGGTTAATAGCAAACGCCTTTTTAACCGAGCCCGTGTAACCGCCCTTGCCTGTAACAGTAAGTGTCGCAGTGCCGACATCTTTGTTGTTTGTGTATTTTACGGTGTAGTCGGTGCCGTTTTTGAGCGTTTTGCCGCTTACCTTTACAACAATACTCTGCGTAAGATTTTTGCCCGTGTACACCTTATTCTTAACACCTGTAACAGTTGCTTTTGCAATACTGATTTTTGCCGGTGCAGGCGGTGTAACAGGTTCAGAGCTTCCGCCGTTATACACAAACTCTTTTGCTGTAATTTCGTAGTTGTAAACTCCGTCGTTCTTAACCTCAATTATCGACGGTGTAAGAGATGATACCGAAACGCTTTCGTTTTTCTCAAGATAATAATAGAAATTGTCGCCGACCTGAACGCCTTCATTTTCGGTAAAGTCATAAACGTTTTCGCCCCATTCAACAGCGTACTTCTTGCCGTTTGAATCCTTATAGACCTGCATCCATGAAGAGTTAACGCTGTTTTCGCACTCAAGCGTTACGTCGCGCGTACCCATAACGATTTCCCAGCCGGCTTCGGTGAACTCATCTTCAGTAAGGTAGATTGTCTTAAAATCTGCGTCCTTAATGAGCTTGTCGCTGTTTGGAGCCTGGATATAATGGTCAATAGCGTAGCCGTATTCAGTAACTCCGCCCGATTCAGAGGAGTAAGAGGAATAGCCGTAAAGTCCGTCAGGGTCGTTTGGATTGATTGCCTGATTTGCGCTGTAATTCCAGTCTGCATCAAGATTGTCGGCATCGTAGTAGTCGAGCATTGCAGGCTCGTCAGAAGGCTCCTGGCGGGGTGCATAATTTGTCTGCTGCGCCCACTCGTCCTCTGTAAACTCAAGGCTGCCGTAATCGCCAAAGCTGTTATCTTCCATATAAGTATCGTATTTGGGCAAGTAAATATAACGGTGTACCCAGAAAAGCACTGTATCTTCGTCGTCCCCACGCCATCCCTGTGAAACTGTGTACACACCGTCAGGGTCGGATGCGCTGTCACATACGAGTCCGCCCCAAAGCTTATAGCCCGAAGGATAAACTCCGTCAATGTTCTCGTACTGTTCAGTTACGCAATCTTTTTTTGATATATCGACACTCTGTGAATTTGCGAACGAAAAGGCATCGCCGCTGCTTTTTGCTGTTGAGCCGATAATCTTCACTGCGCACTCTTTGCCGTAAAGCGTTGCCTTGATATTATTGTCGAAAGACACCTTGCCCGCTGTTCCTTCTGCCTGCATCGCAATTGCCATATCAAAATTTTTGCGCGCGTTTACAGTGAGCTCGCCGCTGCCTTTGACAGTAAGATTTCCGCCGTAACCGTCGCCCCATACAACAATCTGCTCAAGCGCCGTTTTGCCGTCAATTCTGATTGCAAAATCGTCACCCATCATATTTGCACATATACGCAGCTTTGTGTCGGTAACCTCGCGGTCAAAGCAGAGCTCGTTTGTGTCCTTGTTATAATGAATTCCGTCGTACACATTGTCATAAACGGTGCATTCATTGTAGAATGTGAAGCGGTTAGCCGTCTGCGCGCCGTTATTGTCGAGCTCCTCTGCGTAAAGAAACGCGTAAGGCGCATTGCTCGGTCCGTCTTCGGCAAGCACCGTCACAGGGAGCATTGCAAACGCGAGCATTGCAGCCATCAGCACTGAAATAAGTTTTTTCATTTTTGACATCTCCTTTGTCTTTTTTCTTAATTATAACCTTCAACTGATGAGCGCCGCAACAAAATTGAATTATTGACATTGACAAATCGGAAATCGACAGCCTATAATATAGTTATAATGGTATAATTTCGGCGGTGATGAATATGATTTTTAAAGAAACTCTTAATGAATATATGGACAGGCTTGACTGCAACGCAAAGGAGCTTGCAGCTGCAAGCGGAGTGTCGCAAAGCAGCATAAGCCGCTACAAAAACGGCGAGCGTGCTCCGTCAAGGAACAGCAAAACGCTTGAGCAGCTTGCAAAGGGCTTTGCCGCAATTGCAAAGGAAAAGGGCGACGCTGCCGTTTTTGACAAAATTCTTGCCGATTTGCAGCACGCTGCAGACAGCGACGGAATTGACACAAAAGCACTTGTTGAAAATCTGAACACGATGATGAATCTCTTTTCCGTCAGCAACAGCAAGCTTGCACAGGCGATAAACTACGACCCGTCACACCTGTCGCGTATCCGTTCAGGCAGCCGAAATGTCACAAAGCCGGACATTTTTGCAACGCAGGTCAGCGAATATATGGTAAAAAAATACGCCAGCCCTGAGGAGATTACAAGCCTTAAGGCACTGACTGACAGCGACGGCACAAATCTGAAAAACGACATCTGCAAATGGTTGTGCAGCGGTCAGAACAAAAAGGACGATTCCGTTTCGCAGCTGCTGTATTCGCTCGAAACCTTTAACCTTGACGAATACATAAAGGCAATTCACTTTGACGACATCAAGGTGCCGACTCTGCCGTTTGCTTTTCCTACAGGCAAGATGTACTATGGGCAGAACAGAATGAAGCAGTGTGAGCTTGACTTTTTCAAAGCCACCATTCTGTCGCGCGCCAAGGAACCTGTATTTATGTGCAGCGATATGCCGATGGCGGCAATGGCAGAGGACATTGAGTTTGACAAAAAGTGGATGATGTCGATTGCCGTGATGCTCAAAAAAGGGCTTGAAATCAATATTGTTCACAATCTTGACCGCCCGTGGAACGAAATGATGCTCGGTCTGCAGGCTTGGATTCCGATTTATATGACCGGTCAGGTGCATCCGTATTATTTCAAAACAATCAAAACTAATATTTACCACCACATCAATTATGTTTCAGGCGCGGCTGCAATGAGCGGCGAGTGTGTGGACGGATTTTTTGAAAACGGCAAATACTATCTTGCGAAAAGCCGCGAGGAAATAGCGTATTACCGCAAAAAAGCAGACGACCTGCTCAAAAAGGCGTCGCCGCTTATGGAGATTTTTACAGACGACAGAGAAAACGAATTTGCCGCGTTTCTTGAAAATGAAAAGGACGGGGAATCATACCTGCTTGAAGAGGCGCAAAAGGTGTTCAAAAATATAGAAATACGCATTAGTCACGGCAAGTGGGTGCTGATTTCAAAAAAGAGCCATCCGCATATTCATTTTGTAATCCGTCACCCGCGGCTGATGCAGGCGATTGAAAACTTTTCAGCTGAAATTGAAGAGTAAATAAAAAACTTGGCGCAGACAAATGTCTGCGCCAAGTTTATGTTATGCGAAAAATATTAGTCAATTTCAACTATCCAGCCTTCAGGAGCTTCAATTCTGCCCATCTGAATGCCTGTGAGCGTGTCGTAAAGCTTTTTGGTAATCGGTCCCATTTCGTCCATACCTGACGGGAAGCAGATTTCTTCGCCGTGGTTAACGATTTTGCCGACAGGTGAAATAACAGCTGCAGTTCCGCAAAGACCGCACTCTGCCATATCCTTAACCTCCTCAAGAGTAACCTCTCGGTGCTCAACGGTAAGTCCAAGATACTTTTCAGCAACTACCATAAGTGAACGGCGTGTGATTGACGGGAGAATTGAATCGCTCTTCGGTGTGACAACCTTGCCGTCCTTTGTTACAAACAGGAAGTTTGCGCCGCCTGTTTCCTCAACCTTTGTTCTTGTTGCAGGGTCAAGATACATATTTTCATCATAGCCGCAATTGTGCGCGTCAACAATGTTGTGAAGCGACATAGCATAGTTAAGACCTGCCTTGATGTTACCTGTGCCGTGAGGCGCTGCTCTATCAAGGTCCGAAACGCGGATTGTAATCGGCTTTGCGCCGCCCTTGAAATACGGACCGACAGGTGTTGCGAAAATTCTGAACTGATACTCGTCGGCAGGCTTTACGCCGATAACGGCATTTGAACCAAACATATACGGTCTGATATAAAGCGTTGCGCCGCTTCCGTAAGGCGGAACCCACGCTGCATTTGCCTTAACAACCTGCTTAACAGCCTCGATAAACTTGTCCTCGGGGAAAACAGGCATCTCGAGTGTGCGGCAGGAATCTGCCATACGCGACGCGTTGAGGTCGGGACGGAAGCAAACAATTCTGCCGTCCTCGGTGGTGTAAGCCTTGAGTCCCTCAAAGCAGGTCTGCGCATACTGAAGAACGCCTGCGCATTCTGTCATTGTTACGGTTGCATCCTCTGTGAGCACGCCGTCGTCCCATTTGCCGTCCTTGAAATTTGAAACAAATCTCAAATCGGTAGGCATATAGGCGAAGCCGAGTGAGCCCCAGTCAATGTCTTTCTTTTGCATTTATAATACATCTCCTTTAGAATGTTATACTGTTTTATTGCCCGAGATAGCCCTTTATGGCGTTGAGCGTTTCATCAGAAATCACATGCTCGATTTTGCACGCGTCTGCCGCTGCAACATCATCGCTCACGCCGAATTTTTCAAGCAGCTCGGTGAGTACCGTATGGCGCTCGTAGATTTTTTTGGCAAGGTCAAGTCCCGAATCGGTGAGTTCAAGCGCGCCGCTCTCCTGTACAACAAGGTATCCCTCGCGTTTTAAAATGCTGACTCCCCTGCTGACGCTCGGCTTTGAAAAGCCCATCTCCTCCGCAACATCAATAGAACGGACAATCGGCTTTTTCTGACTTAAAACATATATAGTTTCAAGATACATTTCTCCTGATTCGTGCATACTCTCACCTCTGAAAATTATACAAGTCAATAATAACATATAACCACTTCAATTTCAATGATAAATTACAATATCCGCCGTCTTTTTATTAAGAGAATATAAATTTTGATTTAATTGTATTGAGTTTAATATATTTTTAAGTTATAATATTGATTTGAAAATTCAGGGGTACTCCCCATAGAAACGGTATATTATGAATATATTATTTATAGGCGATGTTGTATCGAGCCAGGGCTGCGAATGCCTGCGCGAAAATTTGCCGAAGCTCAAAAGAGATTATCAGGCGGACATTGTAATTGTTAACGGAGAGAATTCTGCTGTCGGCAACGGCATTACTCCCCACAGCGCAAAAGAAATTTTCGACTGCGGCGCGGATGTTGTCACGCTTGGCAACCACTCGCTGCGCAGACCTGAAATTGCGGACTATCTGGACGAAAACGAATTCATAATCCGCCCTGAAAACTATCACAAAAGCGCACCGGGCAGAGGCTTTACGGTGCTTGACAAGGGCAGGCTGCAGGTGCTTGTTGCAAATCTGCAGGGCACAGTTTACCTTGACAGCCACGAAAACCCGTTTGACGCGGCTGACAGAATTGTAAAATATGCCGAGGACAACGGAATTAACATAATTGTAATTGATTTTCACGCCGAGGCAAGCAGTGAAAAAAAGGCTATGGGATTTTACCTTGACGGCAAAATCTCGGCGCTTGTGGGAACACACACGCATGTGCAGACCTCTGACGAGCAAATTCTTCCCTGCGGCACGGCGTACATCACCGACCTTGGAATGACAGGTCCGTACTATTCGGTGCTTGGCGTCGACGCGGATATAATTATAAAAAAGCTCAAGACAAATCTTCCCGTCAGATTCAAAAACGCCGACGGTCCGTGTACTGTTGAAGGGCTGTTTGTAAGCATTGATGAGCGCACAGGCAAGGCGCTAAAAGCAGAAAGGTTCAGAAGATGACAAAAAAATATCTGTCAGTTTTGCTCGCGCTGATTCTGACAGCGACAGTGCTGTCGGCGTGTTCGCAGCAAACGGGTAAAAATTCGCACATTCTTGTGACCGAAACAACCACCGAGCACACGACTGACACATCGGGTTTTAAACTCAGCTATTCGCAGGCTGACTCGCTTAACCCATTTAAATCAAAGACTCTTAATAATCAGATTGCAAACACGCTTGTGTTCGACTCGCTCTTTGTGCTTGACAGCAATTTTGAGGCGCAGCCTTCAATTGCTACGGGATATACATACGAGGATTCCGACACGCTGCGCGTGACAATTCCGAGCGGAATAGTTTTTTCAAACGGTGCCGCACTCACCGCGTCGAGCGTTGTGTATTCATTCAACCAGGCAAAAAATTCGCCGCACTGGAAAAATATGCTGCGCGGCATCAGCAGCGCATATGCCGTGAGCGAAACTGTAATCAGCTTTGAACTCAATTACAGCAATCCAAACGCTCACAATCTGCTGACCTTTGCAATTGCAAACGGCGACACAGACAAAAACGGCTATCCGATAGGCAGCGGACGCTACAAATTTGGCGAAGGAAACGGAACGGTTTTCCTGACCGTCAACAGAAAGCACGAGGGATTTAATCCGCATTTTACAAAAATTCAGCTTGTGAACATTACGACCTCGGAATCAATTGAAAACGCCATCAACATCGGCAATATCAGCTACGCATTCCGCGATATGAGCAGCGGCGGCGATGTCAAGATGAACTGCAGCAAAAAGCCGGTTAATCTTACAAATATGGTATACATCGGCGCTAACGGCAAAACCGGTATTACAAAGGATGAAAATATCCGACGCGCAATTTCGCTTGCAATCGACCGCGACACTGTTGTAAAAAGTGCTTACAGAGGATATGCAAAAAGCGCGACATCCCCGTTTCATCCGGCTTCAAGGCTCGGCAAGCAGTCGCAGATTTTTGAAGCAAAGACCGACCTTGCCGCCGCAAAGCTTGCTATCAAGCAGAGCGGTTACAAGCAAAGCGAGCTAAAGCTTGATATTCTTGTAAACAGAAATGCGCAGCGCGCAGCAGCTGCAAAGTTAATCAAGCAGCAGCTTGAGGCTGCGGGCTTTAAGGTTACAGTCAGCAAAATGACAACAAAAGGCTACCGTGATTTTGTAAAATACAGCCGTTTTGATTTATACATCGGCGAAACAAGACTTCCCGACGATATGAATCTGCGCACCTTTTTTACAGGCAGCGGCGCTACTAATTACGGAATTGACCTGGACAGTTCGGACACTGCGTCAAATTACAGCCGCTATCTTCGCGGCAAGGGCGAAATCGGCAGCTTTATACTTTCGTTTTCACAGGAGATGCCGTTCATTCCCGTTGTTTACCGCCAGGGTATGATTTGTTACCCGCGCGCAATGCAGGGCGATATGCAGGGATATGAGGGCAACTATTTTTCAAATATTGAAGACTGGTATTTTAACTAAGGAGGACAATTATGATTAAATTTGAAAATCCTAACGGTTACATTGAAATCACCAATAATTATTTTTCACATCTTGTGGGAAACACGGCGCAGAGCTGTTTTGGCGTTACAAGAATGGTGAATCCAAACCCCTACCACGCTATCAAGTCTGTTATTAAAAACAAGGTTGACGTGGACAATTCAAATCAGGGTGTTATTGTAAAAAGCGTTAACGGCGCGCTCGTTATCGACCTGCACATTGCAGTCAGCTACGGCGTTAACATCAACACAATTACCGACAGCATTGTTAACAAGGTGCGCTACACGGTTGAATCCGCTACCGACCTCAAGGTTTCACAGGTAAATGTGCACGTTGACGGACTTAACTAAATCTGACTGCACCCGGAGGAAAAAATATGATAACAGGAATAATGTTCCGCGACGGAATAATTTCCGCCGCAAATAATATATCAAACAGCCGCCAGGCAGTCGATGCGCTCAACATCTTTCCCGTGCCCGACGGCGACACCGGCACAAATATGTCGATGACAATTACTGCCGCAAAAAAAGAGGTTTCGGCTATGCCCGACAACTGCACGCTTTCAGAGGTTTCAAAGCGATGTGCGTCGGCACTGCTTCGCGGTGCGCGCGGTAACTCGGGCGTAATTCTGTCGCTGATTTTCAGAGGCTTTTCAAAGGCGTTCAAGGATATTGACGAGGCGAGCGGCACGGATGTTGCAGCCGCTTTCAGAGCTGCAACGGAGGCAGCATACAAGGCTGTAATGAAGCCTACCGAGGGCACAATTCTTACCGTTGTACGCAAGGCTGCCGAGGCTGCCGAGGAAATGGCAAAGGCAAATGACGACCCGATTGAAGTGTGCTTTGCGGCGCTCCAGGCTGCAAGAGATGCGCTTGCAAAAACCCCGGAGCAGCTCCCCGTTTTGAAAAAAGCAGGCGTTGTTGACGCCGGCGGACAGGGACTCGTTCTGATATTTGAAGGCTTTAACAGTGTGTTCGGTCACGATGCGATAGTTCAGCTGCTCGACGGCTCAAGCGTTGAGCCTGTGAGCGCTCCCGACAAAAAGACTGTTGCCCAAGCAAGCGGCGATATTGAATTTGGCTACTGCTCCGAATTCCTGATTGAACGCGCAAAGGACGCAAGGGAAAAGGATTCGCTTAAGCTGCGCGCCTATCTTGAATCAATCGGCGACTGCGTTGTGGTTGTTGATGATGAGAACATCATAAAGGTTCATGTGCACTCGAACTGCCCGGGCACCGTTATTCAGTCGGCGCTCAAATACGGTCAGCTCATCAATATTAAAATTGACAATATGCGCTATCAGCACAGAAACGCAGAGGTTGGCGTAAAAGAGGGCGAAAAACCGATTGAGCCGACAGTGACAGAGCCTGAAAACAAGTACGGTTTTGTTGCGGTGTGCGCAGGCGAAGGTCTTGAAGAGCTGTTCACCGACCTTGGCGCAGACACAATTGTCAGCGGCGGTCAGACAATGAATCCATCGACTGACGACATTCTGAACGCAATTATGCAAACGCCTGCAAAAACAGTGTTTGTTCTGCCGAACAACAAAAATATTATTATGGCAGCAGAGCAGGCTATTCCTCTTGCAACCGACAGAGAGGTTCGCGTTTTGCCGACAAAGACTATTCCGCAGGGCATTTCTGCAATGCTTTCGTTTGACGAGGGCGAGGACGCCGAAGCAAACCAGATGGCTATGATGGAAATGGCGGAGTCTGTTGAAACAGGTCAGGTAACCTTTGCCGCACGCGACAGCGAGGTTGACGGCAACCCGATTAAGAAGGGCGAGATTATGGGACTTTGCAACGGCAAAATTGCCTTTACCGGTGCTGACCGCGAGGATATTGCATTTAAGACCGTAAACAAGCTGTTTAAGAAAAATCAGCACTCGCTTGTTACGCTTATCTACGGCGAGGGAGTCAGCGAGGAAGCGGCTGGCGACCTTGAAGAACGCCTGAATAAGAAATATAAAAACGATATGGAAATCAGTGTGGTTAACGGCGGTCAGCCGATTTACTACTATATTATTTCGGTGGAATAATGGAAAATTTCGGTAAAACTGATTTATCCGCTTACAACATTCAGTATATAAAGGGTGTTGGTGAAAAACGTGCCCGGCTTTTTAACAAGCTGGGTATTTTTTCAGTGCGCGATTTAATCACTTTTTATCCGCGAAAATACCAGGACTGGAGCAAAAATGTCAGCGTGCTTGACGCACCCGAGGACGAGGTTGTTGCAATAAAAGCGACTATGATTACGCCCGTTAAGGAATCGCTTATCCGCAAGGGTATGACGCTTTACAAGTGTAATTTTTCTGACGGACAGAATGTAATTCACGTAACGCTTTTTAACAACAAATATCTTGCAAAGTCACTGCGAACATTTGACGAATACATCCTTTACGGCAAGGTTGAAAAAAGCTTTACTTCGGCAAGTATGACCTCGCCGCAGATTGAAAAGCTCGAAACCGCCGACGCCATTCACCCGATTTACCCTGCGACTGAAAAGCTCAACTCACGGGCAATTGCAAGGGTTGTGAAAACGGCGCTTGAAAATATTCCCCATATTGACGACACGCTGACCGACGAAATCAGGAGCAGATACAACCTCTGTCCGCTTGATTTTGCGGTTCGGCAGATTCATTTCCCGAGCGATTATGATAACATTGAAATTGCACGCCACAGACTGATTTTTGAAGAGCTGCTGACGCTGCAGCTCGGGCTGCTGAAGCTCAAAGATAAAAAAGAAACAAAAAACGAGCTTCAGTTAAAAACGGACTGCACCGGCGAGTTCTGTTCCCTTTTGCCGTTTGAACTGACGAACGCGCAGAAAAGAGCAATTGCAGAATGCGTAGCCGATATGAAAAGCGGCAAGGCGATGAACAGGCTTATTCAGGGCGACGTGGGCTCGGGCAAAACTGCCGTTGCGGCAGCGGTTATGTTTTCCGCAGTGAAAAGCGGTTATCAGTGCGCTATGATGGCGCCGACTGAAATACTGGCAACGCAGCATTTTGAATCGCTTTCAAAGCTTTTTGAAGGCACGGATGTAAAGCCGGCACTGCTTACCGGCTCGACAAAAGCCGCAGAAAAACGGAAAATAAAAGCCGCCCTGATGGACGGTGAAATTGACATAATTATCGGCACGCACGCATTGATACAAAACGACGTTGAATTTCGCGAGCTGGCGCTTGTAGTAACTGACGAGCAGCACCGATTTGGTGTTGAGCAAAGGGCAACGCTTGCGATGAAGGGCAAAAATCCGCATCTTATGGTAATGAGTGCAACGCCCATTCCGCGCACGCTCGGACTGATAATTTACGGCGACCTTGACATCAGTGTTCTTGATGAGCTGCCGCCCGGACGGCAGGAAATCCGCACCGATGTGGTGACAAGCGCGTACCACAGCAGAATTTATAATTTTATAAAAAAAGCCATCGACGGCGGAAACCAGGCGTATATTGTCTGTTCGCTTGTTGACGAGGGCGAAAGCGACCTCATCAGCGCAAAGGAATACGCCGAAAAGCTGCAGACAGAGGTGTTCACGGGATACAATCTGGGTCTTTTGCACGGCAAAATGAAGGCAAAAGAAAAGGACGCCGTGATGTCCGCATTTGCGCGCGGCGATGTGCAGATTCTTGTGAGCACAACCGTTGTTGAGGTTGGTGTTGATGTGCCAAACGCAACAATTATGCTGATTGAAAACGCAGAGCGTTTCGGACTGTCTGCACTGCATCAGCTGCGCGGCAGAGTCGGCAGAGGCAGTGACAAATCATACTGCATACTTGTCAGCGACAGCAAAAGCGAATCGGCAAAAGAGCGCCTGCAGGTTATGAAGAGCACAAATAACGGCTTTAAGATTGCAGATTATGACCTCAAAACACGAGGTCCGGGCGACTTTTTCGGCAAGCGGCAGCACGGCCTGCCGAATCTGATAATTGCCGATATGCTTGGCGATATGGACACTCTGCGGGAGTGCCAGAAATGCGCGTCCGATATGCTTAAAGACGACCCGAGGCTCGACAATTATCCTGCACTGTGCGAGAGCATAAACAATATGTTTTGCAAAACAGATTATTAAAAACACCTTGCAAACAAAAAGTTTGCAAGGTGTTTTATTTATTTTGTCTTAACTGCTTTTGATTTGCTCCACGAAGAGTAAACTGTTTTGCCGTTAATCTTTTTATATGCGCGAACGCGTACATAATACTTTTTCTTTGAGCCGAGCTTTTTGAAAGCCTTTTTAACCGTGTTTGCGCTCTTAACGGTCACGGTCTTTTTGCCCTTGGTGAATTTGGCGTTTGCGGCATACTGAATCTGATAGCCCGCAACTGTGGGTGCCTTTTTCCACTGTGCAGTGAACGACTTTTTGCCTGCGGTGAGTTTTGTAATCGTAGGTGAAACGAGTTTTGCAACAGTTTTGTTTCCGCTGAAGATTTTGCCGCAGACGGAGCAGTGTGTGCCCGCTGTTTTGCCTGTATTCTTGAAGGTCGGGGCAACTGCTTTGTCGCTGACGATATTGTGAATTTCTATTTCAGGCGAGCGAACGTAAATGTATGAATAATTTGGACCTTCGCCGTGCGATTCCGGTTTTACCGTCCATTTTGTTCCGTCAACCGTAACATCTGCATCGTTGGTGATTTGATGGGTGTTGCCGTCTTTTCCGTCAACGCGAAGCTGAACATCAAAGCAGTATACGCCGTGGGTAAAAGTGCCGCTTGCCGTTTCCCAGTTATCTCCGTTTTTGACGCGCCAGGTGAACATATGCTCTTCAAAATGAGCCTGCGTACCATCGGTTACATTAAAGGACAACTGCGAAATATCATTGCCGTAAACGGCAATATCTGAAATGTTGGAGGTTGCTGTAACTTTTTCAACTATTTCTCTGTCAGCAGGGTCGGGATATGTGTTTCCTACCGCAATGGTGATTTCCTTGTAAGCCTTCTTTGCGTCGGTAACTCTGACCACAAGCGAAGCGTTGCTGCCTGCGGCAGTCGGTGTGCCGCTGACTGTGCCGCTTTCAGACACACTGATAAATTCAGGACCCGACGTTTTGCTGAAAACATACGGCTCCTCGCCGCCGATAACAAAGTTTTCAAGCGAAAAGGAAGCAATCGTATTGTTGACATAGTTTTCGCGTATATCTAAATTATCGCTGTCCGAAAAAGTAAGCGGCATATCCACCTTGTCAATGGTTATTTCGGGAGAGCGTACGTAAATATACGAATATTTTGAGCCTTCGCCGTACAAATCTGATACTATATCCCATTTCACGCCGTCAACCGTAACACTTGCGTCTTTTGTGATTCGGTGGGTAGTTCCATATTTGCCGTCAACGCGAAGCTGAATCTCAAAACGATATGTGCCTGCTCTGAAAACACCTGAATTGAGCCTTGACCAATTGCCGTCCTTTTTAACGTACCAGGCGTGCATCTGCTCTTCAAAATGAGCCTGCACACCTTCGGTTACATTGAAAGAAACCTCGGAGATGCTGCCGGCGTAAACTGCTACAGACGAAATGTTCGACTCGGCAGCAACGGTGCTTACAACCTCGCGTGCGTCGTCTGCAAGCGCCAAAACTGAAGTGCTGCAAAGCGAGGTTAAAACTAATATAAGAGAAAGAATTAGTGATAGTGTTTTTTTCATAAAAAAACCTCCTTGTTGAATAATGAGTAAAGTAGTTCATATTAATTATAGATTATTTTCATCTTAAAGTCACTGGCACAAGTGCCAGTGACTTTATTTTTTTGAAGGTCAAAAACAGTCTGACCTATGCAGGATTTCTGCATAAAACGGGAAAAATAAATTTTTTTGTTGTTTTTACTGTCCGATTATGCAGAAATCCTGCATAAAAGTGCCCGTTTTTACCCTAATAGTGAAGGGACTTTTTCAGAATAACTAAGTTTCTTCACATTTCACCAACGGAAAGGAAGTCAAAAATGGCAAGACGGAAAAAGAGCACAAAAGAGATAATTGAAGAGGGGCTTTTGAAGCTTGCGACGGGCGATATCAGCGACGCTGTTTCGTTGCTTTATCTCACTGATGAGGAAGTGATGGAAAAGCTGCCGAAGCTGAACCTGTTTAACATCAGCGAAATCAAAAGGCCCAAGGGCGGCGGACTTGAAATCAAATTCTTTGACCGTATCAAAGCATTTGAAAAGCTCGGCGAAGGAGGCAGCGCCGAAAGCGGCAACGAGTTCGGCTTTTATCAGGCACTTGAAAAAAGCATTGAAAACGCAAGGGGCGATACCCAAATATGATTCAGTTCAAAACTTTTTCAAAAAAGCAGCTCACAACGCTTAACTGGTGGTGCAGCGGCAGCAAATACGAGGACAAAAACGGTGTTATCTGTGACGGTGCTGTACGCTCGGGCAAAACACTTTGTATGTCAATTTCCTTTATAGGCTGGGCGTTTTACCGTTTTAACGGCACCTCGTTTGCGCTGTGCGGCAAGACTATTGCATCGCTGCGGCGAAATGTTGTCACTCCTCTTATCCCCGTACTGAAGGCGCTCGGATTTTCAGTTGAGGAAAAAATCAGCCGCAATTATCTTGTAATCAGAAAGGGCAACGCAGAAAACAGATTTTATCTGTTTGGCGGCAGGGATGAAAGCTCTGCTGCTCTCATTCAGGGTATGACCCTGGGCGGTGTTCTTTTTGACGAGGTGGCGCTTATGCCGAGGTCGTTTGTTGAGCAGGCGCTCGCGAGATGTTCGCTTTCGGGAGCAAAATTCTGGTTCAACTGCAACCCCGAACACCCGTACCACTGGTTTTATAATGAGTGGATAAAAAAATCAGTGCAAAAAAATATGCTCTATCTGCACTTTACCATGGACGACAATCCTTCCCTTTCACAAGAGGTGAAAAACCGCTACAAAAATCTTTATTCGGGTGCGTTTTACGAAAGATTTGTTGAAGGAAAATGGGTGGCGGCTGACGGACTTGTCTACCCGATGTTTGACGCAAAGCGGCACATAAAAACTGCCGACAGCTTTGATGAATACTATCTGTCGTGCGACTACGGCACGGTCAATCCGTTTTCGCTCGGTCTGTGGGGACACGGCAGCGACGGGTGGTACAGAATCAACGAATACTACCACTCCTCGCGCGACAAGGGCGTTCAGCTTACTGACGAGGAATACTACGCCGAGCTTGACAGGCTCGCAGGCGGCAGGAGTATTACGGCGCTGATTGTTGACCCGTCGGCAGCCTCGTTTATTGAGGTTGTGCGGCGGCACGGCAAGTACAGGATTATCAAGGCTGACAACGATGTGCTGACGGGAATTAACCGCGTCTGCACAGCGCTGAAAAACGGCGAAATTTTCTTTTCGCCGCTTTGCGCCGACGCGCTGCGCGAATTTTCAGTTTACCGATGGGACAATGACATCAAACGCGACGCACCGAAAAAAGAAAACGACCACGCAATGGACGACATCCGTTACTTTGTTCAGACAGTTCTGGGCAAGGACGGAGACGACTGTTCCTTTTCCATTGCAGTTGAAAGGAAGTGAAGCCTTGGGCATATTCAGAAAAGACAACAAAGGAACACAAAAAGCACCTGAAACGGGCACAACTGCCGTTATGACAGGCTCTGCAGGGTCGCATCCGTTTTACTCGCTCGGCGGATACACGCCGATGTCGGGGACTAACGGAAGGATATACAAGTCCCTGCGCGAGGCGGTACCGATTATCGACGCGGCAATTTACAAAATTGTGCGGCTTATGGGCGGCTTTGAATTCAGCACCGGAAACGACGAGCTTGACAGTCGGATTAACTCGTTTTTCGGCAGAATAAATGTGGGCGGAAATCAAACGGGTATTCAGGCGTTTGTTGACAATTACGTTGAGCAGCTGCTTACCTACGGCACGGCAATCGGCGAAATGCTTTACGACGACAGAGGCTTTTACGCTCTATATAACGGCGAGCTTGATGTGCTTGACGTAAAGCGAAAGAAAGGCAGCATTGAGCCGGAATTTTTCAACACCTCGTCAGGTACGCCGATTGCTGTAAAGCAGCCTGAAAAGCTGCTGTTTTCGGTACTCAATCCCGAGCCGGGCAGTTTGCTGGGAACAAGTCTGCTCTGCGGACTGCCGTTTGTAAGCGATATTCTGCTGAAAATCTACAACACAATCGGCATAAACTGGGAGCGGGTAGGCAATCTTCGCTACGCCGTAACATACAAGCCGCAAAACGACGGCACGGACAAGGCGTTTGCAAAAGAACGCGCAAATCAGATGGCTGAAGCGTGGAAAGACGCGATGAGTTCAAAGGAAAAGGTAAAGGATTTTGTCGCCGTCGGCGACGTTAAAATCAGCGTTATCGGTGCGGATAACCAGATTCTTGACAGCGAAGTTCCCGCAAGGCAGATGCTCGAACAGATTATTGCAAAAACGGGGCTGATGCCGTATATGTTCGGACTCAGCTGGTCAACGACAGAGCGAATGAGTCAGCAACAGGCGGACATTCTTACCACCGAGCTTGAGGCATACAGGCGCATTATCACGCCTGTTATTGAAAAAATCGGCAGGGTCTACCTTGCACTTATCGGCAGCGCTGCGAACCTTGAAATCAAGTGGGACGACATCACTCTTCAGGACGAAACACAGCTTGCCGAGGCAAGACTTTACAATGCCGAGGCAGACAAAATCATTACGGAGGTGAACGGCGTTGAACAGTGTTAACACGGCAAAAAGCGACATTGAAAAAATCAACACTTTTTCGAGAAAAAAGCTGACAGAAAACGAGGTGTACATATTCACCGTAAAGCTCTGCAACAACGATGTTGACAGGGATTTTGAAAAGTTTTCACTCCCTGCGCTTAAGGCGCTTGCACCGATGTTTATCGGCAAAACAGGCATTTTTGACCACTCGATGAAAAGTGCGGACCAGAAGGCAAGAATTTTTGACACCTTCATCGAGCGTGAGAACGGCAAAAAGACTGTTGACGGCGAGGATTTTTACAACCTCAAAGCGAAAGTCTATATGCTGAAAAACGAGAGCAACAGGGCGCTTATTGACGAAATTGAGGCGGGAATCAAAAAAGAGGTTTCCGTGTCGTGCTCGATGGGCGAAAGCCTTTGCTCAATCTGCGGCAAGGACAAGCGAAGCGGCTCGTGTTCGCACAAAAGCGGCAGACATTACGGCGAAAAGCTGGCGTTTACAGTGCTGTCGTCGCCGACTGACGCTTACGAATTCAGCTTTGTTGCAGTTCCTGCACAGCGCGAGGCAGGCGTGACAAAAGCATTCAGAAAAAAGGAGTATGATATGGAAAACATATTGACAACCATCAAGTCCTGTGCCGGTGAGGTTACTCTGACAAAGGCGCAGGCAGATGAAATTTCCTCATACATCGAGGAATTAAAAGAGGGCGCAAAGCTCGGCGAGGATTACAAAAAGGAGCTTTCAGGCGAGGTTGCAGGCAGGCTTGCGCTTGCACTGCCCGAGGTTGACAGCGAGGTTCTTAAATCGGTAACCTCGGTTATGACGGTCAAAGAGCTGCTCGGCTTCAGACGCGGTCTTTCCTGCGGCGAAATCACTCCGCAGCTTGCACCCGACAAAGAAAAAAACAACAAAACAGATTATTCTCAATTCAGAATTTAGGAGGTAAAAATGAGCATTTCATTTAAGGGATACAAATCAGATTCACTCACTTTTGAAGCAGGCGAAGGACTTAAGGCAGGAATGCCTGTAAAACTTGACTCAAACGGCAAGGCTGTTGTGGCTGAAAACGATGATTTTTTCATCGGAATCTGCACCGCAATCAGAGACAACTGGGCAAGCGTTCAGACAGACGGTTACGCCGAGCTTGAATACACCGGCAGCATGCCTGCATACGGATTTGTGCATATTTCCGCCGCTGGAAACGGCAAGGTCAAGGTGAACGAATCAGCAGATACGCCGTATTTAAAGGTTATTTACCTTGACACAAATTCACATACCGTCGGATTTATTCTTTAATTTTCAGGAGGTAAAATAATATGTCATTTGATACTTTAAAAATCGAAAAGGAACTTTACACTTCGGGCAAAAGTTTTACACAGGCGCTTGAAAGCCTTGACCCGTCAGAAAACTATGCGGGCACATCGCTTGAAGGACTTGACGCATATCAGCGCCAGCTCAAAAGATTTGACATCAAGGTGTCGGGTGCTGATTCTGACACAGTTTCAAAATTCTTCCAGACAGCAGATTCATCCGCTCTGTTCCCGGAATATGTGGCGAGAGCCGTAAGACAGGGGCTAAACGAATCGGACATCGTAAGTCAGATGGTCGCTGCCACAACCAACATTGAATCGCTCGATTACAGAGCAGTTGAAAGCATTGTTGACGAAGATTCAATTTCCGAGGAACACATTATGGAGGGCACATTCATCCCCGAAACAAAGGTAAGGCTCAAGGACACGCTCACCCCGCTTTACAAGCGTGGCAGAATGCTTGTTGCGTCTTACGAAGCAGTCAAGTTCCAGAAACTTGATGTGTTTACGGTTATCCTCAAGCAGATAGGCGAATACATCGCAAGATGTCAGACCTTTGACGCAATCAACACGCTTATCGATTCAAAGGACGAGGATTTCCACACCTTCACAGACGGCATCACTTACGACAATATGGTGGATTTCTGGAACTACTTTGACCCGTACACGCTCACAACTATTATTACGGATTCATCGCTTATGGCAGAAATGCTCAAGCTCGACGAATTCAAGGACGCTGTTGCAGGTCAGAATTTCCACGGCACCGGCTCGATGATTACACCGTTTGGCGCAAATCTCATCAAGGCTAAATGCCTTAAAGACCAGAACATCATCATCGGTCTTGACAAAAACTATGCCATTGAAAAGGTACAGGCAGGCGAGGTTATCACTGACTTTGACAAGCTCATTGACCGCCAGCTTGAAAGGGCTACTGTAAGCTGTATTGCAGGCTTTTCGCCCATTTTTGAGGGTGCTTCACAGGTCGCTCTCTGCGAATAAGAGGTGTTCATATGATTAGCACCGAGGAAGTAAAAAACACACTCTGCACCATTTCGGGTATGACTGCCGAGGAGGCTGAAAACTACGACGTGCTGATTGAAAATTCAGCGGCAGTTGTTGAAAATGCGCTGATTGACAGCAGTTATGAGGACGACGACAGAATCATCTTTCTTGCCGCCGCACGCGCCTATTACAATGTTATGCTCACAGGCGGAACAGCCGACGACATCAGCGAATTTGCGGCGGGCGATATAAAAATCAGCCGCCGGAATCAGCCGTCTGACAGCGCGCTGAAGCTGTATCTTTCCGCTGCAGAGGCGGTAACGGGAATGGTAAGAGATAACGGTTTTGTTTTCAGAGGTGTATGATATGAATGATTTCAGTAATACTATCAAAACGCTTCTCAAAACGGTTGGCAGGCAGGCAACCGTAAGCAGAAAAAACGGCGGCGAGGATTCTTTCTTCGCCGTTGTTGAGCAGACCTGGAAACGAAACAAAACAAACTTTGACGACAAGGCAACACTGACAGGAAAAGTTTACAACGAATACTGCGAGATTATATGCCCGTTCGACGTCAATCTGAAGGATTACGGCGAGGATGATATTTTCATCATCGAGGGTGAAAAATACAAGCTTTGCAGATGTGAGCGCGTAACAGTTTTCGGCAAAATTCAGTGTTACAGGGGAATCATTAAAAAAATCAGGGAGGCAAACAACAATGTATTTATCTGACACTGTAAATGCGTGCATTGCAAAGCTGAAAAGCCGTTCTCAATTAAGGAATAATTACATCATTGCGGCGTTTCCGTTTTCGTACAGCCCAACCGTGCCGGACAAGCCGATAATTACGGTGTCTCCCGCAGGAATGAACGCAAAAAAATCAGCGATTGGCGAATCAAGGCTATGCGGCAGTTTCAGCATTCGTTTTGATGTTTTTATTCCGTACAGTGCCGAATCACCGTGCACATCTAACATCATAGAACAAATTATTATTGCAACCGCTGATTTTTATCCCGACGAAATTGAAGTTAGCGAAATTGTGCCGAAGGATTCTGTCGGCTGCTACACCGCAAGCATCATAATAAAATACAACGCGATGGTTTATTACGGAGGAAATGAATGAAAAAAAACGAAATTAACGACACCGACAATTTGCAAATGCAGCAAATAAGCGACTATTTGCAGCTTGATTCGCGAAGATACGATTCCGCCTTTGAGGAGGACGAAAGATGAACGCAATAAAAATGAGTTTCAAGGGGCATACGTTTTATGCAAATCCCGAAAGCCTTAAAACACAGCGCAGCAAGAATATTGCCGTAAAGAATGTGCCGTTCGGTTTTTCAAAAAGCAAAGAAATCGGCAGAGCTCCGATGATAATAAGCGGCAGCGGCTGCCTTTTTTATCCGGATGCGGCAAATAAAGCGCGCGACCTGACGCGAATATTTGAAAAAAGCGGTTCGGACTATCTGTTTATTCCGCATATGGAGCCTGTCAGAGCATTTTTCACAGACCTGTCATTCAGCTCAACCGCCGAAAACGATTATCTGATATACGAGTTTTCGTTCACCGAGGACAGCACCGAAAAGAAGGAACGCTATCCGTTTGGCTACACATATGTACAAAGAAACGAAAACCTTTTTGACGTTGCAAGCCGCTGCGGTATAAGCACTCACAAGCTGTTTGAGGCGAACAGCTTCAAGGATATGTTTTCGGCAAAGGAGGGTGACCGCGTATGGCTGAAATAACCGCCGTTCTGCACGGAATCGACGGCAAAACGCTTAACATTGATAAGCCGCTGAAAATGGAGCTTGCAAGCGATATGGACGCCGCGTGCGACGGACTGCGTCTGTATTTTTTGCAAAACGGTATTACTCCCGAAACTGACCGCGTTACAGTATTTATCGACAAAAACAAGGTGTTTGACGGGGTATGCGACAGACAGGAATACCAAAGGACGAACGACGGTGTGCTCACCTTTATCTATGCGAGGTCAGGCGCTGCGGTACTCGTTGACAACGAGGCAAATCCCGCGACCTATATTAAGCCGAGCACACAAGTGCTTTTTCACGAAGAGGCAAAAAAATACAGCTTTAAAAATATGCTGCCCGACCTTGCTTCTGCCCACGAATACTCTGTTGAAAAAGGCACCTCGTGCTACGGCGCAATCAATCAGTTTGTGAAAACAAGCACGGGGCTTCCCGTTCGTGTTACCTGTAACGGCGAGCTTCGTATTCCTGCAGCCGGCGAAATAATCAATCTTGAAAGCGAAACAATCATCAGCGAAAAGCACTGTATAAACAGGTCGGCGCCGATTACACAGATTGATTACAAAATCAGTAACGACTCGCCGTATATCCGCCATTTCAAAAGTCGCACTCTTGAAAAAAACGGCATCAGCCGAGCGCGAAAAATCAACATCGCTTCCCTGCCCGAATGGCAACGCGAATATACACTTTACGACAGGCTGAAAAAAGCGGCAGGCGAATACTATTCGGCTGAATTTGTTATTGACGGGGCGCACAGCTTTGAGCTTTACAGCAAACTGGTGTGCAAGCCCTCGGGCATAACTGACTGCGACGGATACAGACTCTGGCGCAGTGTTATTTCGCACGGCGAAAGCGGCGACATCACGAGGCTTACCTTCCTGAAAGAAACCGATTTAAAGGAGGTTAACTATGTGGCTGAGTAAAATGGTATCCAAAAACACTTCCGGCAGCAGAGCGCAAAAGGGCAGCATCACAATTTCAGGCTCCGCCGATGTGGAGGCGCTTGCAACCGAGGGCGCGCGCAAAATTACGGCGTACACGCCCTACGGATATTCAAGCGCCGCACCTGTCGGCGAGGAGGTTGCTGTTATTCCCTCTGACGACGGCAAAATTGCGCTGGGAACAAAATGCAAGGACGCCGAAATTGAAAGCGGCGAGGTTATGATAACCTCGCTGGGCGGCGCGAAAATTATACTGAAAAACGACGGCAGCGTTGTTATTAACTCAACTGTAATTGACAAAAACGGGGTGATACATAATGACTGACAAACTCACAAACGGCGATTACACCCTGCTTGACGGCAAAAAGGGACTTTTGCAGTGCGATTATACTGATGAGCTGATGCAAAACGCACTCGTTTTGCTGACTGCCAGAAGGGACGAGTTTTATCCGAACAAGGATTTTGGCTCGCAGATTGCACGAATTAACATGGAGCCGAAGGACGACTATCTTGCGGCATACGCGTCACAGGCGCTTTCAAGCCTTGACGGCGTATATGTCAAGGAGGCGTATTTTGAGGACAAAATAGCATATATCACAATGATGCTTAACGATAAAGAAAGGACGGTGGCTATTAATCTTGAAAACAACTTATGACGGGATTCTCCGGAATATGCAAAATGCTTTTTTTGAAAAAAGCGGCGAAAATGCAGAGCTTTTAAGCGACCTCGGCGCAAGATTTCAGGCGGTTGCAAGCGAGCTCTTCAATCTGGCGTGTTACAGCGATTTTGTGCTGCGTCAGGCATTTATTCAGAGCGCTGACGGCGAGTATCTTGACAAGCACGCCGCGCTTCGCAATATGCAGCGCAAAACAGCGTCAAAGGCGCAGGGTGAAATCACGTTTTACGCTGCGGAAATCTCAGAGGAGAACATCACTGTTCCTGCCGGCACAATATGCTCGGTTGAAGACAGCGAATACCTGCAGTTTGTAACAACCAGAGCGGTCACAATTTACGCAGGCGAGGAGTGTGCCACTGCGCCTGCCGAGGCTATTGAAAGCGGCAGCGCGTACAATGTGAAGGCAGGCAAAATCACTGTTATTGTCAATCCTCCCGGTTCGGTTACCCGCGCCGAAAACGCATTTGATTTTACAGGCGGATGGGACGACGAAAGCGACGAGTCGCTGCGAAAAAGGTTGTGCGATTCTTACAGCGTTCCGCCGACAGGACTGTCTGCAAAAAGCATTGCCGAGTGCGTTATGAAAATTGACGAGGTGCTGGATAGCAACATTGTATTAAATGCAGTCGGCACGCTTCTGGTTTATGTAAAAACGAAACACAACAGAATTACACCCGCTCTTGAGGAAGAAATTAACAACGCGCTTCTTGTGGCGTATGTGACTGTTACAAACACATTCGTTGCAGAAGCGATGCGCCGGGAATACGACCTTAAAATAACTGTTGAGTCGACGGATGGCGACAGCGAAACTGCAATAAGAGAAATCAAAAAGGCAGTTAAAAATTACACGGACGGTATAAAAATCGGCGAGAGCGTCAGCCTTGCAGAAATATATCATCTTGCGTCGTTTGCTGCGCCGGTAAAAAACTGCGTTGTGGCTTCATCTCATGCGGCAAACGGTATTATCGCAGGGCGGGAGGATTCGTATCTGATACCTGAAGAAATTACGGTGGAATGCTATGAATGAGATATTTGAAAGAATGAAAGCGCTGCTGAAAAAAACGGGAATCGTTTTTAATGAGGGCGGAATTTCAAATGCCGAAATCTATGCCTACGCGTATGCAATTAAAACTGTGTGGGACGATATTTCAGCCGCAGTTGACGAGTTGTTCCTTGAAAACGGCGCGAACGCTCACAAGTACGCAAAGCTGCTGAATATCGACGAGAGCCGCTATACCCAAAGCGAGCTTGAAGAGGAAATTAAGAGCCGCTTTGCGATGAACTTTGCAACCGCTACCGTTGAGGACTTTGACGCCGCATTTGACGCTGTCGGCTCGGGAAGTTACAGTCTGTCTCTTTCAGAGGACGACAATGTGCCGGAAATTATCTTTTCGGGTGTGCGCGGCGAGGATATGCCGCAGCTCGCAAAGTTCATCGAGGCGTACACCTACACACGCGAGCGGACCTTTTTCGACGGCGACGGCATGACCTTTGACGACTGGGACGATTGGGACCAAAGCTTTTATATGCTTGACAAGATGTCGTTGCCGTTCAACATTATTGATAGTTTAAGGAGTGATATAATTGAGTAGTACAAACAAAACACCCTACCTGGAGCTCAACAACTGGGTGGGCAGCGACAAACCGAAACGCGAGGATTTTAACGAGGACAACAACATCCTTGATTTGACAATCGGCGAGCACCTTGAGAACAGCAATCTTCACACAACGGCAGCAGAAAAGGCAGCGATAAATCAGCCGTTTGTAGTGACTTCTTACACAGGTAACGGCAACGCTTCGCGCGTTATTACAATCACCAACGATTTTGCTCCGAAGTGGGGAATTATTTTCCGTTCAAGCTACACGCCGTCGATTGTCGACATTGACAACCGCACAAAATACAATTATTTTGGCGTTTTTTCAACTCTTGGCTCAAATATCGGACTTTCGCTCAGCGGCAAAAAGCTCACCGTGCAGCAGTCGGGTACAGCCGTTTTCGGCAGCGAGTTGAGGAGTTACAATGAAAACGGCGCGGCATATATTATCATCGCTTTCAGATAAAAATTCAAATTATTGACTTTACAATAAACCTCAAATGTACTATAATAAATTGTCAAAATTAATTGAATAACACAGAGGACAGAGTTATGGCAGTTTTTAAAGCATTTAAGGCGTTTCGCCCGTCTGAAAAAAATCAGGCGCTTATCCCTGCGCTTCCGTACGATGTTATGAACACCGAGGAGGCAAGGGAGATGGTAAAAGGCAATCCCCTTTCATTCCTGCATGTGGACAAGGCCCAGATTGATTTTGCAAAAGGCTTTGACCAGTACTCGCACGAGGTTTACGAAAAAGCAAAGAGCAATCTGCTTGCACTTGAAGAAAGCGGCAATATGGTGCAAGACGAAAAGCCCTGCCTTTACATTTACCGTCAGGTAATGAACGGCAGAGCGCAGACAGGTATTGTTGGCTGTGCTTCGATTGACGATTACAAAAACAATGTAATCAAAAAGCACGAGCACACACTTGCAAAAAAAGAACAGGACAGAATCAACCACGTAAATATCTGCGACGCAAACACGGGTCCGATTTTTCTGACCTATCGCTCGTCAAACGAGATTAACGACATAGTTTACAGCTGGACCAGGAATCACGACAGTGTTTATAACTTCACTGCTGACGGCGTTTTGCAGACTGTATGGGTTGTTGACGATGACGAGGTCTGCGCAAAACTGCAGCAGGCGTTTGGCGAAATCCCTGCACTTTACATTGCAGACGGTCATCACCGCTGCGCGTCGGCTGTAAAGGTTGGCGAAATGAGAAGAAAGAGCAACCCGAACTACACGGGCGACGAGGAGTTCAACTTCTTCCTTGCGGTTGCTTTCCCCGACTGCGACCTTGAAATTATGGACTACAACCGGGTTGTAAAAGACCTCAACGCCTATTCTTTTGACGGCTTTGTAAAAAAAATCAGCGAAAAATTCACTGTTACCGAGCTTGGCGAATGTAAGCGCCCGACAGAAAAGCATACATTTTCTATGTACTGTGAGGGCAAGTGGTACACACTGCGCGCAAAGGACGGCACATTTGATGACACCGACCCGGTTGCAAGGCTTGATGTTTCGATTCTTCAGAACAATCTGCTTGCGCCCGTGCTCGGAATTGACAATCCCAAAACTAATGACCGCATTGAGTTTATCGGCGGTATCAGAGGTCTTGGCGAGCTTGAAAAGCGTGCAAACAGCGATATGAAAATCGCATTTGCGATGTATCCGACAACGGTTGACGACCTTATGTCGATTGCTGACGCGGATAAAATTATGCCGCCGAAATCGACCTGGTTTGAGCCAAAACTCCTTTCAGGACTCTTTATTCACCATTTATCATAAAAAA
>CAMPBI010000009.1 GCA_946637545.1 uncultured Clostridia bacterium
CTAAAAAGAAAAAGGTACGGAGAAATCCGTACCTTTTTCCTTTGCAAATATTAAGCTTTATAACAACTAACTGTTGTCCGCATTTATTTCTTCTGCGCTTTTATTGTAGATTGAGTCAATCAGCATTTGTTTGTTTTTATCTGTGTTGATTGCAATAACGCTCATTCCGTTTTTGTATGCGTATTCCCAGGTGCCCTCAAACGGAACCTTTTGTTGTACCATCTCGCCGCGTATGCAGGTCATTCCTGCCATCGCGGTGCGCATCAGCTGACCTTTTGTCAGATTTGTTTCAATGTACTGCGCGCTGTTCATCACCATTTTTATCAGCGTAATGGGATTGCCCTTTTTAACCTCGGACAGAATAGATTTAATTACTGTGCGTTGCCTTTGAGTTCGGACAAAGTCGGTGTCAATCTTTCTGATTCGGCAGTATGCGAGCGCCTGCTTGCCGTTGAGTCTGCGCTTGCCTGCCTTGAGCTTTACATTACCGTATCGCGCCTTGTGGTTTGTAACCTCTGCAGCCTCGGCTTTTGTAACCTTAACCTCAACGCCGCCAACGCTGTCAACAAGCACCTTAAACATCTCAAAGTCAGCAACAACATATCCGTCAATGTCAACTCCGAAATTGTACTCAATCGCATCGACAACACCGTTGTAGCCGCCGTATGCTGACGCGGCGTTCAGCCTTTGTTCGCCCTCCATTGCAGGCAGGTAAACCCAGGTGTCGCGCAAAAATGATGTCATTTTTATGCACTTATGCTTCATATCTATTGATATGAGCATCATAGTGTCTGCGCGGCTCGTTTCGCTTGCCTCGTCGGGTCTGGCGTCAACACCCAGCAGCAGAATATTCTTTACCCTCGCGCTGTGCGCAAGCTGGCTTGCGTCAACATAATTATTTGGCGTCGCCTCGTCGTAATTGATTTTGCCAAGCGCCGTGTTTGCAAGCGCCACACCTGCAAGAACGAACACAAGCAGAATTGCAACAAGGGAATACAGCACCTTTTTCGGTTTTGGGAGTCCTCGCTTTTTGCCGCCCTTGTTTTTTGATTTAACCTTTTTTTGCGGCACGTCTCTGCGGCGGTCCCTGTTTTCGCGTCTGCGCTCGGCGTCGTAGTCGCGCAGCACCTCCGGGTCGTAGTCTACCCGCGACTGACGCTCGCTGCGCTCCGGCGGAGCAATGTCAAAATCATCAAGGTACGAACGGTAGTCAGTGCTTTGCTGACGGTCAATCACCTCATCGGTGAAGGGCTTGTCCGTGTTTTTAAAACCGAAGGCAGACGAAAGGTCGCCGTAGTAGTTTTCGTCCTCGGGAACGCTTCTGTCCCTGCTGTCGTTATTTATTCTTTTGTCGGGATTAAATCCCTCGTTATCAAATCTTGGCATAATTTTCACCCTCTGAAATTTCGCCTTGAGTTTGTGTGCCACAGCACACACGAGTTGCCCGTAAGCCGAGTTCTGTCGTGGACGGTCATCTATCTAGACGCAATGTTGCCACTGCGCTCAAGCCGCCCGTCGGGGTTATGTGTCGAGCAAACAACTCCCCAATCGGCGTTGCAGCGGATAGGGTTTACATGGCAGGGGATGTTACCACCCCCTCGGTGAGCTCTTACCTCGCCTTTCCATCCTTACCTGCTGTTGCAGGCGGTTTATTTCTGTTGCACTGTCCCGGAGGTCACCCTCGGCGGCCGTTAGCCGTTATCCTGCTCTGTGCTGCTCGGACTTTCCTCACGCTTTCGCGCGCAACCGTCTGGACAACTCGCTAGTATATAATATACAATTTTGCTCTTAAAATCAAGAAATATTAAAAATTAGTTGAAAACGTCAATCAAGTGTAGTAAAATTATACTGTATAATTCTATGCAAATCAAAATGCGCGAAAGGAAAAACTATGCTTGTTAATATGAAGGATTTGCTCCTTGACGCAGAGCAGGGCAACTACGCTGTCGGCTCATTTTCCGTTGCAAATATGGAGATGGTGCTTGGCGTAATAAAGGCGGCAGAGGAGCTTAAAGCGCCCATTATTTTGCAGATTGCAGAGGTAAGGCTGAAGCAGTCGCCGCTTGAACTCATCGGACCGCTTATGGTCGCTGCAGCGAAAGAGGCAAAGGTGCCTGTTGCCGTTCACTTTGACCACGGTAAAACCTTTGAAAAAATAAGTCAGGCGCTCGATATCGGCTTTACATCGGTTATGTTCGACGGCTCACATCTTCCGCTTGACGAAAACATTGCCGAAACCAACCGTGTTATTGCAAAAGCACGAAAATACGGTGCAGCCGTTGAGGCTGAAATAGGATGTGTAGGCGGCAGCGAGGACGGCAGCGAGGACATTGCTATTAACTGCACAAATCCGGCAGATGCTGTCAGATTTGAAAATGAAACAGGCGTTGACGCGCTTGCAATCGCTATCGGAAACGCTCACGGTAATTACAAGAGCACGCCAAAGCTGCGTTTTGACATTCTCGAAGAGGTCGACAGAATTACTAAAACTCCGCTGGTGCTTCACGGCGGAACAGGAATTACACCGGATGATTTTGTTCGCTGCTCAAAAACGGGAATTAAAAAAATCAACATCGCCACGGCAACCTTTGACAAGGTTGAACAAACCGTTCGTTCAGCTTATGGAAACGGCGCAATCAGCGGTTACTACGACCTTCAGGGCGCAGAGGTTGAGGGCGCTTACCAAAACGCAAAAAAACACATTCTGATTTTCGGAACAGATAATAAAGCTTAAGGAGAAATATTATGCAGAACTATGTAACTTTCGATATGTCAAAACCGCTTGACTTCATCCCGATTGGCAGAATTGCAATCGATTTTAACCCGACGGATATGTATATGCCGCTTTCGGAGTCGTCAAATTTCAACAAGTATGTTGGCGGCTCGCCTGCAAATATTGCAGTAGGTCTTGCACGCCTCGGCTGCAAGGTAGGATTTCAGGGCTGCGTAAGCAACGACCAGTTCGGCGATTTCGTGGTCAATTATTTTGACAAAGAGGGAATTGATACCTCGCACATCACACGCGCTAAAAACGGCGAGTGCCTCGGACTTACCTTTACCGAAATTCTTTCAAAGGAAAAGTCATCAATTCTGATGTACCGCGACAATGTTGCAGATTTCTGCATGGCGCCCGAGGATATTGACGAGGCGTATATCGCCTCTGCAAAGGCAATCGTAATCAGCGGCACGGCGCTTGCGCAGTCGCCTTCGCGCGAGGCTTGCCTCAAAGCAATGATGCTTGCAAAAAAGAACAACACACGCATCGTTTTTGACATCGACTACCGCGAGTACACCTGGAAGTCGAAGGACGAAATTGCAGTTTATTACTCACTTGTTGCGCAGAATGCCGACATTATTATGGGCTCGCGCGAGGAATTTGACCTCACCGAAGGCATCGTCGGTGTTCGCGAAAGCGACCCCGAATCTGCAAAATACTGGCAGTCCTTCGGCGCAGCCATCTGTGTAATCAAGCACGGCAAGGAAGGCTCAACCGCTTACACCAACGACGGCAAATTCTACACCATCAAGCCGTTCCCTGCAGTAAAGCTCAAGGGCTTTGGCGGCGGCGACGGCTACGGCTCGTCCTTCCTCTTCTCGCTCCTTCAGGGCAAAGACATCATCGATTGCCTCGAGTTCGGCTCGGCATCTGCCTCAATTCTCATCTCTGCTCACTCCTGCTCCGACGCTATGCCGTCCGCAAAGCAGGTTGAAGAGTTTATCAAAAAGAGCAAGGAGGAGTATGGCGAAATGGTAGCAAGAAAATAAATAATTATGAATTATGAATTATTAATTATGAATGTTGGGTGCTGCGCACAGCTGTTTTAAAATGGGTGTGGGCGGAGCCCACCGTTAATTCATCATTCATCATTTATAATTCATCATTTTGAAAGGAACTATTATTATGAATCCTGTACTTTTAGTCACAGCGGCGGCGTCGCTCGGTGACAAAATCGACTCGGTTTTTTACAATTTTGATATGTGGTTTTTCCACTTTTTCGGCAGTATGCAAAACGGTTTTCTGACCCTTGTTGCAAAGCTGTTTACAACCCTCGGTGACGAGGCGTTCGTAATCCCGATGGCAGTGCTTGGAATCGTTCTCTGCTTTTTCAAAAAGACAAGAAAATACGGCTTTGCCCTTATCTTTGCAATCGCAATCGGAACGATTGTAACAAATGTTGTTGTAAAGCCTATGGCGCTTCGTGTAAGACCGTACAACACACTCCAGGGTGTAGAGGATTACTGGAACTGGTACATCGGCGCAGGACACCTTTCCGAAAGCGACTACTCGTTCCCGTCAGGTCACACCACGGCGGCGTTTGAGCTTGCTGTGTCAATGGCTCTCGTATTCCGCAGCGAAGGCAAGAAAAAGCTTTCGTACATACTGCCCGTTATCGCTGTCTGCACAATGGGCTCGCGCGTGTATCTTATGGTGCATTACGCAAGCGACGTTGTGTGCGGTATGATTGTCGGCACTGTTGCAGGCGTGTGCGGATACCTTATTTCCGTTCTTATCTGCAGGATTTTTGAAAAGGTAAAATTCCTCGACGCTATTGACGTCGACAAGCTTTTCAAAAAGGCTGCAAAGGAAGGCAAGCCTTATGATAAAATCAACAAGTGCGTAATTTGTGTTGCTCTTGTTGCAATATTCTGCGTTGGCTTTATTCCGTCGCTTTCAGAGGGCGGCGACGACGCAATCCGCTGCGCGTATGTCGGCGAGGATTACGACTGTCAGAACGAAGCAAGACACGACGACGAAAAATACCCTGCAATAGACGGCAAGGAGTACTGCAAGATTCACTGGAAGCAGCTTACCGCCGAGCAGGAAAACGGCGAGGATACGGCTGAATAATGGCAAATTTTGCATTGATTATGACCGTTCTTCTTGCCTTGAGCGTGCTGTGCTCCGTGGCGTTTCGCGCACTGTTTGCGCTTGCAATCAACGCTGACTGCAGGGCAAGGGGAATGGCGTCGACTGCCTATACAGTCCTTTCGGTTTTCTTCCCCGTTATAACGGGAATCGTGTACGCCATAAAGCGAAACAAAAATGTCAGCACGCAGTCGCTTGTGAAAAAGAGCATTGTGTTTTTTGTAATCGCTGCAATATTTTTTGCAGGCAGCACGGCAACCTTTGCAGCAAGCAGAGCAGTTGCAAAAAAAGTGAACAGTGAAATTTCAGAGCCGCTTGAAATCAGCGACGAGGAAGCACAAAAAATCGCCGACAAGGCGCTTGAGGAATTTGCAAAAAATAACGGCGACACCGGCAGTATAACCGAGGGACTGCGCTACTATGACCGCGACGGCAAGGCGTACGACAGTCCCGACAAGGTGCCGTTTTATGACCGCGACGGAAATGTTTATCACTACATCACCGACGAGCAGGTCCGCATTTTCTTTGAAAACGAAAAAACGGGCGAAAAACTTGAATCAGAAAAATGCTTTGTCGACGCCCACGGATATTTTGTCTACGACAAAAACGGCGAGCTGACCTTTGACAGTGATTTCCTCACGGCAACCGACAGCGACGGCAACAAATACAGCCCCGCGGCGCTTGTCATCTGGAACAGCGACGGCAAAATGATTTCCGCAATTGAATAATAAAAACAGGGAGCGATGATAACATCATCGCTCCCTGATTATTTGAGTGTTTATACTATCATACCCTGCTCAATCCACTGCATAACAGCGGGGTATTCCTCTTTGTACGCGTCGAGCTTGTCGGTGTTTGAATCAACAAACGCGGTGAATTCGTCAGTGTCCTCAAACGCATAGGTAAAATCCTGCTCAAAATCGTATGTCGCGCAGAAAAAGTAATCAAACAAATCATCTGCCGAAAAAAGCTCAAGCAGCTTGTCGGCAACAATTTCTGTTGTGTAGTCAAGCGCGTTTTTGATTGTGATGTCGTCATCCTCGTCGTCGGCGTCGATTTCGGGATTCTCAAAGCAATAATCTATGATTTTGTCCTCGCCCACTCCGAGTGTCTGCAAATGCTCGCGGATTGATTCAAAATCCGTTTCGTTAACCTCGTCATAAAGGCGGTAGATATATTCGCCGATAAGGTTCTGAATAGCAACTGCCTTGAAAATGCAGTCAACCTCGTTGTCGGGCTCGTCGGTTACAACAAAACCGTCCTCGTCAAAGTTGTCCCATATCAGATTATAAAGAGGCGTGAATTTTTCCTTTTCCTCAAAGATTGCTTCCTGAATGTAATTTGCTAAATCCATATTTTCCTCCGAAAACTTTCTTACACCTATTGTATACTATATTGTGCATTATTTCAATGTTGCAATACAAATTATTTTGGGATATAATAAAATGTGGTGATTCAAAATGAAATTTAACATAAAAAGCTCCGTCGCCTCGGCGACAGTCGGACTTGACGGCGCAATGCTGAACTCGCTAAAAAAGGACGGCACGGAATATCTTTGGCAGGGCGATGCCAAATTCTGGGGAAATCAGGCACCTGTGTGTTTTCCTATAGTTGGAGTTTTGCCCGACGGCGAAGGATATGCGTTTGGCAAAAGGTGCGTTATGAAGCGCCACGGAATTGCCAGAATCACGCCGTTTGAACTGCTTGAAAAAAGCGACAATTCCGTATCCTTTATTCAGCGCAGCAGCGATGAAACTAAAAAGGCGTATCCGTTTGACTATGAACTGACTGTAAAATACACAATCGACGGCTCCGCCGTTACTAACGAATACATTGTCAAAAATACGGGCAGCGGCAAAATGCCGTTTTCTATCGGCGGTCACCCTGCGTTCAACTGTCCGCTTTGCAAGGGCGAAAAATTCGAGGACTACAAGGTGGTTTTTGACAGGGTGATGACAAAACGCGTTCTCCGTCCCGACCACGAAACAGGGCTTGTGGATATAAACGAACGCTTTGACGCTCTGGACGGCAGCGACACTCTGCCGATGTCGCACGACTTGTTCGAAGAAAAGGATTCGATGATTTTTGACAACATCGAGTCAAAGTGCGCCACGCTTATCGGGAAGTGCGGCAGGGGTGTAAAAATCGAGTACGACGATATGGCAAATCTGCTCATATGGTCGGCTGTCGGTCAGCCTGATTTTGTTGCGCTTGAGCCGTGGACAGGACTTTCAACCTGTTCGGACGAGGACGGTACACTCGAAAAAAAGCGCGGAATCACGGTGCTTGCACCCGGTGAAACGGCGACTTTTAAATTTAAAATAACATTAATTTAGTTTTTACTTTATATTAACAAAATCGTGCTACAATAAAAACATCAAATTAAACGGAGTAATTATAATGAAAAAGAGTTTTGTTGTTATTCTTGCAGCAGTTATGCTGCTGTCAACGCTTATTGCCTGCACTCAAAAGCCGCAGACTGAAACTGTCACCCAGGCTGTCACAGGCAAAAACGGTGAAATAGTTACTGATGAAAACGGTGAGCTTGTCACCGAGGAGGTTGAGGTTCAGGTTGTGACCGACGCAAACGGGCAGCCCGTTACCGAAATTGTGACTGACGGCGAGGGCAAGGCTGTCACAAGAGTTGAAAACGGCGAATATGTCAAAGTTACCCAGGCTGTTACCGAGGGTTCAGGCGGCTCTGACGGCGGCAAAAAGTCAAGCACCGCAAAGACTGAAAAAACGACAAAAAAATCAAACAAAAAGTCGAAAAAATCAACCACAAAAGCGCCTGTTAAAAAACCTGCGTCACCCTCAAAGCCGTCAAAGCTTTCAGCGTCGTCTGTCAAAGAGGAATCGCTTGTTCTCTCTTGGTCGGGCGTAAAGTGCTCGGGTTATCAGGTGCAGTACAGTGACGACGGCGTGAACTTCAGCTATTTGTCAAAGAATACCTCTTCGACAAAGATGACCGTTGACGGACTTGTGTCGTACACAAAATACACCTTCAGAGTAAGGGCGTTCAACAAAAACAGCGCGGGCACAAGCGTTTCAAAGTGGGTTAAAACAACCGCCACAACAAAGGCGGCAAACGACAAGCGCTATATCACATTCAAGGTTAATCTGCCGACAAAGGCTAACGAGGAGGACACCCTCATAATCACTGTCGACGGCGACGAGTACAGAAAAAAGGTTAATCTTGACGGCTCGACTGTTACAATTAAGACCGACAAAAAGTACAAAGGTCTTGTGAAGTTTAAAGCAACACTCAAAAACACCGGCTCGGCGTACAGCGGCAAGACCGACAAGGACATTTGCGAATTTGATTTGTCGGGCAACGGAATATATGTGTTTGACGGTGACGATGATTAATTATTTATAAAAATATAAATTATATATTAAAAAGGGTAAGCATTTGCTTGCCCTTTGTTTTTATTTGTGCTATTATGTAATTTGGTTAATTCTGTGGCGGTATAAATATGGATATTAAAAAGAACGACGACATAAAACTTTATATCGATAATATGACTAACGAAGGCTCGGCTGTCGGGCACTTTAACGGCGTTGCCGTTTTTGTGCGCGGTGCAGTTACGGGCGATGAAATTGTGGCGCATATTATCAAAACTTCAAAGCGCTACTGCATAGGAATTGTTAAGGATATTCTCAAAAAGTCGCCGTCACGAATAAAAAGCGACTGCCCCGTGTCAAGCAGATGCGGCGGCTGCTCATTTCGCGAAATGACTTATGACGAGGAGCTGCGGTTTAAAAAGAGCAGGGTGGAGGATGCCCTCAAGCGAATCGGTCATCTTGACGTGCCGGTGTGCGATATTATCAAAGCAGAAAAAACAGAGCGCTACCGCAACAAAGCGCAGTATCCTGTATCAATCTGCGACGGCGAACTTATCGCCGGCTTTTACGCTTATAAAAGTCACCGCATTGTCCCGTGCGGCGACTGCCGCCTTCAGCCGCCTGAATTCAACGAGTGCCTCTGCGCATTTGCACGGTGGGTTGAAAAATCCGGCGTCACCTCATATGACGAAAGCAGCGGCAGAGGACTTTTGCGGCACATTTATCTTCGCAGAACCTCGCTTGGCGAAATTATGGCGTGTGCGGTTACAAACGGCAGCGACTTACCCGAATCGCAAATGCTGATTGACGAGCTGCGCAAAATCGACGGCGTCAGTAGCATTTGTCAGAATATCAACACCCAAAACAGCAATGTTATTCTCGGCGTCACAACAAAGGTGCTGTGGGGCAGTGAAACGGTGACGGATACTCTGCTTGGAAAAAGATTTGAAATCTCGCCAAACTCATTTTATCAGGTCAATCACGACCAGTGTGAGCGGCTGTATCAGAAGGCTGCTGAATACGCAGAGCTTACAGGCAGCGAAACACTTGTCGATTTGTATTGCGGCGCAGGCACAATCGGTCTGACTATGGCGGACAGCGCATCGCAGATTTACGGAATCGAAATTGTTGAGCAGGCTGTTGAAAACGCAAAAAGCAATGCAAAGCTGAACGGTATAACAAATGCTGAATATATTTGCGGCGACGCACAGTACGGCGCAGGTATTCTTAAAAAGCGCAAAATCAAGGCAGACGTTGTGGTGCTTGACCCTCCGCGTAAGGGCTGCTCTTTTGACTTGCTTTGCACAGTGTGCGATATTGCGCCACAGCGCATTGTCTATGTTTCCTGCGACTGTGCAACACTTGCGCGTGACCTTGCAATTCTCGGTGAAAAGGGCTACACAGCACAGCAAATCACCCCTGTTGATATGTTCCCCCGTACCCCGCATATCGAGTCAGTTGCTCTTGTCACAAGAGATGTTTATTAAAGTTTTATCGGCAAAGGATACAGAAAAATGCTTGAAAAACTCGTAATAATTCTTCTTATAATAAATCTGGGACTGATACTGCTTGCCAAGATTATCAATCCGTCAGAGGATGCGGCGCTGCCTCGCAAAACTATGCCGCCTGCTGCGCTGCCTTATGATATAAACGACTTTTGCGCGTATCACAGTCACATTGTGCTCCAGCCGTTTGAGGATGGCGGAGCAAGATTTCTCTTCAATTGCAAACTGCCCGGCAGCGACGAAGTGATTGATATGATAATGCTTGCCAAAAGCGGCGTTTATGTGTTTGAACATGTCAAGGCGAACGGCTGGATAACGGGAATGGAAAATAACGAAAAGTGGACGCAGCGTGTTTATATGGGCTACGGCAGAAAACCTCAGGAGGATAAATTCCCAAATCCTGTAAAAATTGCCGAGGACAATGTCGGCACCGTGCGCAAATTCCTTGAAAGCAGTAGCATTATTGTGCGCTCGGTAGTGGTTTTTCCGGATTTCTGCTATCTTAATAACATCAAGGTGTTTAACCCCAACACCCGCGTGGTGACGCTCAATCAGCTTTTGCCTGCGGTTATAACGCTTAACAACAAGACGGGTATTAACATCACGCAGCATGATATTAACAAAATATATAACGACCTTGTTCAGTATGAGGTTATTCCGACTGACGAGGGTGAATACTAAAGAAAGGCGACTTATTGTGATGAGCAATTTTAATTACGATGTAGTAATCATCGGCGCAGGCCCGGGCGGTATTTTTTCCGCTTACGAGCTTGCGACAAAAAACGATAATTTAAAGATTGCCGTATTCGAGGCAGGCAACGCGCTCGCAAGACGCAAGTGCCCGATTGACGGCGACAAGGTAAAGTCCTGTATTCAGTGCAAGACCTGTGCTATTATGAGCGGTTTCGGCGGCGCAGGTGCTTTTTCGGACGGAAAATACAATATTACAAACGATTTCGGCGGCACGCTGTACGAGCACATCGGCAAAAAGAAGGCTATTGAGCTGATGAAATATGTTGACCACATCAATGTAACTCACGGCGGCGAGGACTGCAAACTTTACTCAACCGCAGGCTCAAAGTTCAAAAAGCTTTGTATGCAGAATCAGCTTAATCTGCTCGAAGCGTCTGTTCGTCATCTCGGCACGGACATCAACTATGTTGTGCTTGAAAACCTTTATTCTGAACTTGAAAACAAGATTGACTGGCATTTCAACACCCATATTGACAGTGTTGAAAAAATTGACGGCGGCTACAAAATCACAAGCGCAAACGGCAGCTGCACCTGCGAAAAGTGCATTATTTCTGTCGGCAGATCGGGCAGCAAGTGGATGGAAGGCGTGTGCGAGCATCTTGGACTGAAAACGCGTTCAAACCGTGTTGACCTCGGTGTGCGCGTGGAGCTTCCTGCAGTTATTTTCAGCCATCTTACTGACGAGCTGTACGAAAGCAAGATTGTTTACCGCACAAAGAATTATGAGGACCACGTGCGTACCTTCTGTATGAATCCGAAGGGAAGCGTTGTTAATGAAAATACAAACGGCATTGTAACAGTTAACGGTCACAGTTTTGAGGACCCTGCAAAGCAGACTGAAAACACAAATTTTGCGCTGCTTGTTACAAAGCATTTTTCAGAGCCGTTCAAAGACAGCAACGGCTACGGCGAAAGCATTGCACGACTGTCAAATATGCTCGGCGGCGGTGTTATTGTTCAGCGATTCGGCGACCTTGTTTGCGGCAGACGCAGCACGCCGCGCCGTATTGAAGAGGGTCTTGTTGAGCCTACGCTTGCGGCTACCCCGGGCGACCTTTCGCTTGTTCTTCCAAAGCGTATACTTGACGGCGTTATCGAAATGATTTACGCGCTTGATAAAATTGCACCCGGCACCGCAAACCCCGACACGCTGCTTTACGGCGTTGAGGTCAAGTTTTACAATATGCAGGTTGATATTGATAAAAACCTCGAAACTGCACATAAGGGACTTTATGTTATCGGCGACGGCTCCGGCGTAACTCACTCGCTGTCGCACGCGTCGGCAAGCGGAATTTATGTTGCACGACAGATTTTAGAAAAGGCGAATGCGTAATATGAAACTTAAAAAAGGAATTGTGCTCGGCAATATTGACGGCAAGGATTTTGCCATTGCAACGGGCAAACTCGGGAAAAAATTTCACGGACTTATCAACAACAACAAAACTGCGGCGTATATTTTTGAACTGCTGCAGACGGAGCAGACGGAAAAAAGCATAGTTGACGCTATGTGCGAAAAATTCGACGCGCCGAGAGATGTTATTGAATCCGATGTTAACGAGGTTTTAAACAAGCTTGACGAGCTCGGCATTCTGGAGTGAGTAAATGATTAAAACAGACAATAAAAATATTCTTAATCTGATTGAACTCATTCGCTGTGCGCTTAAACAGGACAAGCTGAAGCTCCCCTTTGAGCTTGACTGCGAGGAGCTGTTTGTTCTTGCTAAAAAGCAGCAGGTTTACAATCTTATTCTGCCTGTTTTAAAGAGCAACAGTCTTTTGACAGCCGAGCAGGAAAAAAACTGGAAAAACTATTATCTCACCGAACTTGAAAGAACAATTCTTGTCGATAACGAGCGCAAAATGCTTTGTGCAGACCTCGATGAAGCAGGCGTGAAATATATGTTTACCAAGGGGCTTGTGTTGAGGGAATATTATCCGCAGTCGATTATGCGCCAGATGAGCGACAACGATTTTTTGTACGACGAATCGCAGTGGAAAACGCTCTTCAAAATAATGAAAGAGCACGGATTTTATCTTGATAATTCTACCGAAAACAGCGACGATTTTTGCAAAAAGCCTTACTGCCGTTTTGAATTTCACAGGCAGCTTTTTGACGAAAAGGACGATTTTTGTCCTGATTTTGACCCGTTTAAAAACGCTGTTTCGGCAGGCGAGGGCACATCGCAGCTTGTTATGAGCAGGGAGGATAATTTCATCTACACGCTCGCGCATATGTACAAGCATTATTACAAAAACGAAAGCTGCGGAATCAGATTTGCGTGCGATTTATACTTGATTTTGCAAAACGAGCACGACATGGATATGCAGTATATCAATTCAACGATTGAGAGCTTTGGTATTTACGATTTCTATAAGAATGTAATGAACATCGTTTCGGCAGTTTTTGACGGTGATGAGTTATCTGATGAGGCTCAAAGTCTGCTTGACACAATGCTCGAAGGTGAGATTTACGGCAAGCCGCAGATTGTTGACTATGAAAAAGCCGTGAGCGAACACGGCGGCAAGGCAGGATTTTTGCTTTACCGCCTGTTTCCGCCAAAGAGCTTTATGAAAGATACTTACCGACAGCTTGAGGAAAAACCTTATTTGCTCTGCTGGTACTATATTTACCGACTGTTTGACAAATCCGTTCACAGCAGAGATAAATTAAAAGAAGATTTAAAAGGTACTTTTAAACATTGAAAATAACCGGAGGAAAGCGTGGCAGTTAATAAAAAGAACATCAGAAATTTTTCGATTATTGCGCATATCGACCACGGAAAATCCACTCTTGCAGACAGGCTGCTCGAGCTCACAAGCTCGGTGCAGCAGCGTGATATGCAGGAGCAGATTCTTGACGATATGGACCTGGAGCGCGAGCGCGGAATAACAATCAAGGCTCACGCCGTAAAACTGAATTACACCGCCAAAAACGGCGAGGAATATATTTTTAACCTCATTGACACACCCGGTCACGTCGACTTTAACTACGAGGTTTCACGTTCACTTGCAGCGTGCGAGGGAGCGATTCTGATTATTGACGCGTCGCAGGGCGTAGAGGCGCAGACGCTTGCAAATACTTATCTTGCACTTGACCACGACCTTGATATTCTGCCTGTAATCAACAAGATTGACCTTCCTGCCGCAGACCCGGAGCGAGTTTGCGAGGAGGTCGAGGAGGTTATCGGTATTCCGTGTATGGATGCTCCGAAAATCAGTGCCAAAACGGGCGAAAATGTTGAAGAGGTACTCGAGTATATCGTAAACGAAATATCGCCGCCCGTTGGCGACGACAGCAAGCCGCTTAAGGCATTAATATTCGACTCTGTTTACGATTCGTATCGCGGAGTTATTGTTTATGTACGCATTAAAGAGGGCAAAATAAAAGCCGGCGACACAATGCGTATTATGTCGACGGGCGCACAGTTTAATGTTGTCGAGGTGGGCTATATGCGTGCAACCTCGATGGAAAAGGCTGACGAGCTCACTGCAGGCGAGGTTGGCTATATTACTGCGTCAATCAAAACTGTCGGCGACGCGCATGTGGGCGACACCGTAACTACTGCCCAAAACCCTGCAAGCGAACCGCTTCCGGGCTACCGAAAGGTAAATCCTATGGTGTTCTGCGGTATTTATCCTGCCGACGGCGCCGACTACGAGGCGCTGCGCGATGCGCTTGAAAAGCTTCAGCTTAACGACGCGTCGCTGTCGTACGAACCTGAAACATCGGGGGCACTCGGCTTCGGCTTTCGTTGCGGCTTCCTCGGACTGCTGCACCTTGAGATTATACAGGAGCGCCTTGACCGAGAGTACGGGCTTGACCTTATTGCAACTGTTCCGAGCGTTGTTTACAAAATCCATCTGACCGACGGTACTATGGTCGAAATTGATAATCCTACCAACTATCCCGACCCTGCGTATATCGACTACTGCGAGGAGCCTTTTGCCGACGCACATATTTATGTGCCGTCAGATTTTGTCGGTACAGTTATGGATATGTGCCAGGAAAAACGCGGAATTTTCAGGAATATGGACTATATCACTCCCGAGCGGGTGGATATTCACTACGAGCTGCCGCTCAACGAAATCATCTACGACTTTTTTGACGCGCTCAAGTCGCGTACAAGGGGTTATGCGTCGTTCGACTATGAGATTAAGGACTATCGCAAGAGCGAGCTTGTCAAGGTAGACGTGCTGCTCAACGGCGATGTTATTGACGCGCTGTCGTTCATTATCCACAGGGAAAAGGCATATTCGCGCGCCCGCAAAATTGCCGAACAACTCAAAAAGCATATTCCGCGCCACCTGTTTGAAATTCCGATTCAGGTTGCTATCGGCGGAAAAGTAATCGCGCGCGAAACTGTCAAAGCGCTTCGCAAGGATGTGCTTGCAAAGTGCTACGGCGGCGATGTTACACGAAAGAAAAAACTGCTTGAAAAACAGAAGGAGGGCAAAAAGCGAATGCGTCAGTTCGGCTCTGTCGAAGTGCCGCAGGAGGCATTCCTCGCCGTGCTGAAACTCTCCTCGGACGATGATGATTAGTATGGAAAATAAAAAAAGACTTGTAAATTTAGATTTGCTCAAGGTAGTGTCAATGGTTATGATTGTGTGCCTGCATTATCTTGGCAAAGGCGCAGTCCTTGAAAAAGCAACCTTAAGCGACCCTAATTATTATGTAGCATGGTTGTTTGAACTGCTGTCTATTGTAGCGGTTAATTGCTTTATTATGTGCAGCGGATATCTTATGACAGAAAACCGTTTCAGATTCAGTAAGCTTATTTATTTATGGTTGCAAATAGTATCAATCAATATTCTGTTTTTGATACTGTCCTTTTTTGTGGGCGACACAAAGCCGTCTGTCATTAAAGTGATAAAAGCGTTTTTTCCTATAAACACAGACGCATATTGGTTTATGACGGCATACTTTGCTTTTTATCTTCTTTCTCCGCTTCTTATCCGGATTGCAAATAAACTGACCGTCAGTCAACTCAAAAAGCTTGTCATTGTGCTGGTTATTGTCTTTTCTTTAAGTCCGTGGCAGTGGACAAAAATTAATTATGGATACCATTTTGTATGGTTTGTAGTTCTGTTTTTTGTCGCTGCTTACATACGTCGCGCGGATTTGTTCAATAAAAAACCAAAGGTATACATCGGTTATTATCTCGTACTGACACTTGTGCTTTTAACGGTGAAAATTCTCGTTTCGCTTGTTTCAAAAAAGGTTGAACAATTCAAAGTAATTGATGTTCAAAACTATAATTTTATTATTACTTTTTTGTCTTCGCTTATGTTTTTTGTTGCATTTAAGAACATAAAAATCAGCAATACAAAAATAGGCGGATTTGCAACATTTATGTCATCGCTGGTGCTGGGTGTATATCTGTTCCACGAAAATGAAGTTATTCGCTATTCGTTATGGTATAATGTGATTCAGCCCCTAAATGTTTTTGGCAAGCCGTATTTTGTACTGCATATGATTGCGTGCGTTTTTGCAGTGTTCTTCATATGTGCGTTTCTCGAGTATTTCAGACAGCTTTTGTTTAAGCTGTTCAACATCCCGAGTCTGTGCGACAAGCTTGGCGCAAAGGTTCAGAAAATAGCTGACAAGGTGTTTGAAAGCGATATAATCAAAAAACTATAAAAATAACCCCTCCGCACGGAGGGGTTATTTTTATACCTCGTGGTTTTCGCCGTATTCTTTGGAATTTTCAACGTTGTAGTCCGACGGAATCGGAACGCCCATTTCCGTTTTGCCGTCAGGCTGAACGGTGGGATTTGTCGCCCAGATTTCGTACTTGTTTGAAACATCCTTTTTGTTGTTCTTTTTCTTCTTGCTCACGGTATCACCCCGTGATTAGTTTGTGTTAAATTAACTCATTTATTACACTGTTTGACACAAGCATACCACTTGGCGTGAGAGCAATCCGCTCACCCTTGTCCGTGAGCAGACCTGCGTGTATTAAATGCTCAAACGGCTTTGATATTATTCTTTTTTCAACGCCTTTAGTCAGACGCAGCCCGAGCATTATTTTTTCATTTACATCTCCGCCCGTGCCGTCGTCTGCTATATTCATATCCGCGTCGTAGAAAAAGCGCCTGCCGTTCCAAAACGAATGCGCGCTTTTGCCGATTCCGAGGTACGGCACAAGCTCCCAGTACTTGTTGTTGTGGCGGCTTTCATAGCCGCACTTTGCAAAGTTGCTGATTTCGTACTGCTCAAATCCGAGTTGAGAAAGCACCTCAATTGTTTTAAGATACATTTCGCTAACCTCGTCCTCATCGGGCAGAGGGAGTTTTTCTTTTATCTCAAAAAACCTTGTGCCTTCTTCAATCCCGAGCATATATGCCGAAATGTGCTGCACGCCCATTTTCTCAATAAAGTCAAAGGTTTCATCAAGCGAGTCAAGCGTCTGATGCGGCGTGCCGAGCATAAGGTCAAGGCTGATGTTGTCAAATCCGGCATTTTTTGCATCCTGAACAGTGCGTGCAACCTCTGCTTTACCTGCTGCTCTGCCAAGAGCAAAGCGCTCCTTGTCAACTGCGCTTTGCATACCTATGCTTAACCTGTTAATTCCGCAGCTGCGGTATGTTTCAAACGCGCTTTTTAAATTCTCACGCGGATTGCATTCAAGTGTGATTTCGCTGTTTTCATCAATGTCAAAGTGTTCTTTTGCAGAGTTCAGCACATATTCAATCAGCATCGGCTCAATAATACTCGGCGTACCGCCGCCAAAGTATACCGTGTCAAATTCGCCGTTGTATTTTTTGATTTCTTCGCAGAGGATATGACAATAATCCCGTGCTGCGCTTTCACAGTATCTGACGCTGTAAAAGTCACAGTACGGGCATTTGTTTTTGCAAAACGGAATATGAAAATACAGTCCTGCTTTGTCCATAACCTTATTTTCTCGCTCTGCTTTCCGCTTTAAGTCGCAGTTCCTTGTTGAGTATGGTTTTGCGCAGTCTTATGCTTTTTGGTGTAACCTCAAGCAGCTCGTCATCTGCAAGAAATTCCATACTCTGCTCGAGTGAAAGTGTGGTCGGCGGAACAAGCTTGAGCGCCTCATCCGAGCCGCTTGCACGCGTGTTGGTAACATGCTTTTTCTTGCAGACGTTGCACACAATGTCCTCATCCTTTGCGCACTCGCCGACAATCATACCCTCGTAAACCTCTACACCGGGACCGATGAAAAGCTTGCCTCTGTCCTGTGTGTTCCACAGTCCGTATCCCGTCGACGTGCCTGTTTCGTGGGCAACAATCGAGCCTCTGCTTCGCGTTTCAATATCGCCCTTGTACGGCTCGTAGCCTGCAAAGAGCTGATTCATAATTCCGTTACCGTTTGTGTCGGTCAGAAATTCGCTTCTGTATCCGATAAGTCCGCGCGACGGAATCTTGATTTCAAGGTGAGTCATACCCGTTGAGCGTGTGTCCATATTGCCGATTTCGCCCTTTCGCGAGCAAAGCTTTTCCATAACAACGCCCACATATTCCTCGGGTACTTCAATTATTGCGGTTTCAATCGGCTCGAGGGTCTGACCGTTTGCGTCCTTTTTCAGAATAACCTGCGGGCGCGATACTGCAAATTCGTAGTTTTCACGGCGCATAGTTTCAATAAGAATTGAAAGGTGGAGCTCACCTCTGCCCGACACCTTGAAGGTGTCCATCGAGTCGGTTTCCTCAACACGCATCGAAACGTTAGTTTCGACCTCTTTGAACAGCCTGTCGCGCAGGTTGCGCGAGGTGACATATTTTCCCTCTCTGCCTGAAAACGGCGAGTCGTTGACAATAAAGTTCATACTGATAGTCGGCTCGTCAATCTTGACAAACGGCAGCGCTTCAATGTGCTCGGGGTCGCAAGCAGTTTCACCTATGTTGAGGTCCGGAACACCTGCCACGCAAACGAGGTCGCCAAACTGCGCCTGAGTGCAGGCAACACGCTTGAGTCCGTCAAACTGATATAGCTGCGAAAATTTAATATTTTCCTGCGAGCCGTCCTGCTTGCAGAGCACATAAGGTGTGTTAACTTTTATTGTGCCGCGCTCAACTCTGCCAACACCTATTCTGCCGACATAGTCGTCGTATTCAAGCGACGAAAACAGTATCTGCGCCGCGCCGTCGGGATCGCCGCTCGGCGAGGGGATGTACTCGAGAATAGCGTCAAGCAGGGGACGCATATCGCCCTGTCTGTCGTCGGGATTCAGGCTCGAGTAGCCTCCGCGAGCCGATGCGTAAACAACGGGAAATTCAATCTGGTCGTCGTCAGCGCCAAGCTCAATAAAGAGGTCGAGCACCTCGTCAACAACCTCTTCGGGTCTGGCGCCGTCGCGGTCAATTTTGTTGACAACAACAAGCGGGGTTTTGTGCAGCGCAAGCGCTTTGCTGAGCACAAAACGGGTCTGCGGCATACAGCCTTCAAACGCGTCTACGAGCAGCAGAACGCCGTCAACCATAGTCAGTATACGCTCAACCTCGCCGCCGAAATCGGCGTGACCGGGGGTGTCAACGATGTTAATTTTTGTGTCTTTGTAGTGAATTGCAGTGTTCTTTGAAAGGATTGTGATTCCGCGCTCTTTTTCAAGGTCGTTTGAATCCATAACCCTTTCCTGAACTACCTCGTTGTCACGGAAAATGCCGCTCTGGTGCAGCATTTCGTCAACAAGAGTTGTTTTGCCGTGGTCAACGTGGGCAATTATTGCAATGTTTTTAATGTCTTTTCTTTCCATTTAAATGCCTTCGATTATTTTTTAGTATTAAAGCTGTCGCGCAGTGCAACTGTTCTGTTGAAAACAAGGTTGTCCTCGGTACTGTCAAGGTCGGCGCAGAAATAACCAATTCTCATAAACTGGAATTTGTCGCCGGGCTTTGCGGTGCCAAGTGATTTTTCAACAAAAGCAGTCTTTTTCACAAGCGAATCGGGGTTGAGGTTGTCCTCAAATGAGCTTACGCCCTCCTCGTTACTCGGATTTTCAACATTGAAAAGCCTGTCGTAAAGTCTAACCTCTGCCTCTTTGCAGTCGCCTGCGTAAACCCACTGAATTGTGCCGCGCACCTTGCGTCCGTCCGGAGCGTCGCCGCCGAAGGTTTCGGGGTCGTAGGTGCAGTGAACGGTTGTAACGTTTCCGTCGTCGTCAAGGTCGTAGCCCGTGCAGGTCACAAAGTAAGCCTTGTAAAGTCGCACCTCGTTTCCGACAAACAGGCGGCGGTATTTTTTAATCGGCTCAATCATAAAGTCGTCACGCTCAATGTAAAGCTCCTTGCCAAACGGAACAGTGCGCTTGCCGTATTCCTCGTGGTCGGGGTGGTACTCAACCTCGATTTCCTCAACCTTGTCGTCGGGATAATTGTCGATAACAAGCTTAATCGGGTCAATAACAGCCATAGCCCGAGGAGCATTTTTGTTCAGACTGTCGCGCACGCAGCTTTCAAGCAGTGCAAAGTCAATTACGCTGTAAGCCTTTGAAACGCCGATTTTTTCGCAGAAATCGCGAATTGCCTCGGCAGGATAGCCGCGGCGGCGCATACCGCTGATGGTAGCCATACGCGGGTCGTTCCAGCCGTCAACAATGCCGTCCTTAACAAGCTGCAGGCACTTTCTCTTTGATGTGAGAGTGTAATTGAGATTCATTCTTGCAAACTCAATCTGACGCGGCTTTTCGCCGTCAATGAGTTCGTTTACAAACCAGTTATAAATCGGCCTGTGATTTTCAAATTCAAGCGAGCAAAGCGAGTGCGTAACCTTTTCGCACGCGTCTGAAAGCGGATGAGCAAAATCGTACATCGGGTAAATGCACCACTTGTCGCCCGTACGGTGGTGGTGAGCGTACATAATGCGGTAAATTATCGGGTCACGCATATTGAGGTTGGGCGACGCCATATCTACCTTTGCACGCAGCACCTTTGAGCCTGCCTCAAATTCACCGTTTGCCATACGCTGAAACAGGTCGAGGTTTTCCTCAACGCTTCTGTCGCGGTACGGTGAGTTTTTGCCCGGCTCGGTCAGTGTGCCGCGGTATTCACGCATCTGCTCCGGAGTGAGCTCGCAAACGTATGCTTTGCCTTTTTTGATGAGCTTGATAGCACATTCGTAAAGAAAATCAAAGTAGTCCGATGCGTAGTAAACATTGTCGTAGTCAAAGCCGAGCCACTTGATGTCCTCTTCAATTGCCTCAACATATTCGGTGTCCTCTTTGGTGGGGTTCGTGTCGTCAAGGCGAAGGTTGCAAATGCCGTTGTATTTGTTCTTTACACCGAAATTGATGCAGATAGCCTTTGCGTGACCGATATGCAGGTATCCGTTGGGCTCGGGAGGAAAACGCGTTTGTACCCTTGAGTAAACGCCCTCCTCTAAATCCTTGTCAATAAAATCATGAATGAAATTAGAGGCGGTCTCTTCAGTTTTGATTTCGTCAATAGCCATTATATTTCCTCCTTAAAGTGGGTGAGTGCGTTATTTAGTCTTACAGCTACTGCTTCTTTGCCGAGCAGTGCCGTGATTGAGTAAAGGTCAGGCGTGTTCGTTCTGCCTGTGAGCGCCACACGGATTATTGTTGAAACGTCGCCGACATGGCCGTCAAACGCGTCGGGATTCTGTTTGTATTCCTTGACGTTCGGAGTGCATCCGACTGACTCGCACATATCCTTGATTCTGCCAAACCAGGTGTCCTTGTCGTCGTCAAGATTAACGGTGTCCTTATATTTTTCAAGCACCTTTACTGCAAGCGCAGGAGTTGCGTTGCCCGTCAGCTCGTAGCAGGGGACAAAGGTTTCGTCGTACATATAACTGATGTAGTCGGGAATGTCGCTCCATTTTGCAATATCCTTGCGCGGCTTTTTGTTTTCGCGGTCAATGTTCAGTATTGCAGTAGCGCGCTCGGTGTCTTTTTCGTAAAGCGCTGCAAGGTCGGGACAGTATTCCTTTGCCCACTCGTACGACAGTTCAAAAACCTTCCTTGCGTTCATCTTGCAGATGACGTTTTTGCTGACATCGGTGAGCTTTACCATATCAAACAGCGCGCCGGAAACGCTCATTTTTTTCAGATTGAAGGGGAATTTTTCCACGCTTTCGGTCTGATTCATTCTGCGCCAGTCCTCAAAATTTGAGTTTGCAAGTGTGAGCATATATTCGTTTACGCTTTCGCTCGGGAAGCCCTCCTCGGCGTAGTAGGTAACTGCAGCCTCGGGGTCCTTGCGCTTTGAAAGCTTGCGCTTTCCGCCGTTTTCTTCCTTCATAATCGGTGCAACGTGTGCGTACTTCGGAGGCTTGAAGCCAAGCACGCGGAAAAGCTGAAGGTGAATCGGCGCTGACGAAATCCACTCATCTCCGCGAACAACGTGGGTTGTACGCATCAGGTGGTCGTCAATCGCGTGCGCAAAGTGATATGTCGGGATTCCGTCTGATTTGAGGATAACAACATCCTGCACATTTTCAGGCATTTCGATTTTGCCCTTTATCATATCGTCAAAATAGCATTTCTTTTCAATATCGCCGGGGGATTTGAGACGTAGCGTCCACGCTTCACCGCTCTCAAGCTTCTTGCAGATTTCGTCAAATGAGAGGTCGCGGTGCTTTGCCCATTTACCCCATATTCCCTTGATGCTTTCGCTTTCCTGCTGTGCGCGGATTTCGTCAAGCTCTTCGGGCGTCATAAAGCAGGGATAAGCAAGCCCCTGCTCAACAAGCGATTTTGCAAAGGTCTGATAAATCTCTTTGCGCTCACTCTGGTAATACGGAGCGTAGTCGCCGATTTCCTCGTTTTCGCCCACAACGCCCTCGTCGGGAACAATGCCGTAAACGGAAAGTCCCTTGAGCATTACCTCGATTGCGCCGTCAACCTTGCGTTTTTGGTCGGTGTCCTCAACACGAACATAAAAAACTCCGTCAGTGCTTTTTGCCGTTTTGTAAGATACAAGGCAGGTGAACAAATTGCCAAAATGCAAAAAGCCTGTCGGGCTCGGCGCAAATCTTGTTACTCGCGCGCCCTCTTTCAGATTCCTTTGCGGATATTTTTCTTCCCAGAAGTCGGGAGCTTTGTCAATAGTCGGAAATAATTTTTGTGCAAGTGCTTTGTAATCCACTTTGTTTCTCCTGTATATTAAAAATTAGATATAATATTATTACACAAATTCAGTCATTATTCAAGGGATTTTACCATTTTAATTCGTGAAGCGCGCCTTTTTGCGACAGTTCGGGATAGCCCCATTGCCGCAAAACCTCATATGTGCCTACTGCAACGGCGTTTGACAGATTCAGGCTGCGAATAATCCCTCTCATCGGCAGGCGCACGCAGTAGTCGTGATTCGCCTTGAGAAGCTTTTCGGGCAGCCCCTTTGTTTCCTTGCCGAAAACGAGATAGCAGCCGTTTGGATAATTCACATCGCTGTGGCTTTGCTCCGCCTTAGTTGTGAAGTAGTAAAATGCGCCGCCCTCGTTTTTTCTGAAAAATTCGTCGGTGCTGTCATAGTATGTGATGTCAAGCTTGTCCCAGTAGTCAAGTCCTGCACGTTTTACCTGCTTGTCGGTAATGTGAAATCCCATCGGACCCACAAGGTGCAGCCTTGCGCCCGTAGCGGCGCAGGTGCGGGCAATGTTGCCTGTGTTCTGCGGAATCTCGGGCTCAATCAGCACTATGTTAAGCGAGTTTGCCATTGATATATACCTCTTGAATATTCATTTTGTCGTCCGTCACGATAAAATCGGCGCACTTGCCGACTGCAATTGAGCCGATATTTTTGTCCTCGCCGATAGCTTTTGCAGGGTTGATTGTGCAGGATTTCAGCGCAGCTTTAAAATCAATTCCCCAGCCGAGAAGGTTTTTGAATTCGTCAAAAAGATTTGTAATTGACGCCGCGATTGTGCCGTCTGCAAGCACTGCAGTGCTACCGTTTTCACGCACATAAACCGTCTGACCGCCAAGTTCAAACTCACCCTCGCCAAGACCTGCTGCGCGCATACTGTCGCTGATTACGCAAGCCCTGTTTTCGCCAAGAATTTTAAAGGTGTTTTTAATCACCGTCGGGCAGATGTGAGCGCCGTCGCAGATGAGCTCGCAGGTGATGTCGCTGTCAAGCGCCGCGCCGACAATCCCTGCACTTCGGTGCGTCATCGGAGTCATTGCGTTAAAAAGATGCGTAGCGTGTGAAATTCCGCAGTCAATCGCCCTGCGGCACTGCTTCTCGTCAGCCTCGCTGTGACCGACTGAAACGGTCATCTTTTTACTTGCGTGTCTTATAAACTCATCGCAGTCGCTCGCCTCGGGAGCAATGGTAATCAGTTTTATTTTGCTGTTTGCAGCAGTCAGTTCTTCAAGCTCTGAAATGCTGCACGGTCTTACATATTCGCCGTTTTGCGCGCCTTTTTTTGCGTAAGCAATGTACGGGCCTTCAAGATTTATGCCGACGAGCTTTGACTTTGGCGCGGAGTAGTTTTGCGCCGCTTTTACAATTTCAAGCAGTCTGCCGTGCGGCAAGGTCATAGTAGTGCCGCAAAAAGAGGTTACGCCGCGCTTTGCAAGATATGCGCTGATTTTGTCCAATGCTTCAGCCGTGCCGTCCGAAAAATCTCCGCCACCGCCGCCGTGAATGTGAATGTCCACAAATCCCGGCAGCAGAGTTCTGCCGTTCATATCGGTGCCGTCCTCGTTAAAGAAACCGATTTCGGCAATTCTGCCGTTTTCAATTTTGATGTCACCAAAGTCCTTTTCGAAAACTTCGTTGTAAAAAACACAGTTTTTCAGTATCATCAGCCCTGCTCCTTCGCGATTTTAAAAGCGAGTTCCTCGAGTTGTTCAAAGTGTTCAAAGGTGCAAATTTCTTTACGCAGTGCCGCGCCGCCTCGCATCCCCTTGGTGTAGTATCCTGCGTGATGGCGAGCCTCGCGCATTGCAATATATTCGCCCTTGTATTCAATAATTTTTTCAATGTGGCGCAGCATAACAGCCATTTTTTGCGTGACTGTCGGCGCAGGGAGCACCCTGCACTCGTCAAGATATGCGTTAATCTGTGCAAAAACCCACGGATTTCCGAGCGCGCCTCTGCCAATCATCAGCGCGTCGCAGCCTGTTTTTTCAAGCATAATTGCCGCGCTCTGTTCGTCGGTGACGTCGCCGTTCCCGATAACGGGAATTGACACTGCGTTCTTAACTGCCTTGATTATTCCGTAATCCACCGTACCGCTGTACATCTGCATACGCGTCCTGCCGTGGACTGCGACTGCTGCCGCGCCTGCCTTTTCGGCAAGCTCCGCCATCTGAACGGCGTTGACGTTTTCGTCGTCCCAGCCCTTGCGGATTTTAACAGTCACAGGAATCTCAACAGCCTCTGCGACAGCCTTTGTGATTTCATAGGCAAGCTCGGGGTGCTTCATCAGACTTGCTCCGCCGCCGTTCATTGCGACCTTCGGGGCAGGGCATCCCATATTGATGTCGATTACCTCGGGTCTGTATTCAAGGCATTTAACTGCCGCCTGCGCCATAATTTCGGGGTCATCGCCGAAAATCTGCGCAGCGCACGGATGCTCGCTGCCGATTGTGAGCAGCTCGCCGCTTTTTCTGTCGCCCATTGTAAGTCCTTTTGACGACACCATTTCCGTCACGCAGTAAGCCGCACCGTACTGCACGCACAGCTCGCGAAACGCTCTGTCTGCAATGCCTGCCATCGGCGCAAGAAAGGCTATATGTTCAAATTTAAGTTTACCTATATTCATAATGCTAATAATATAACATAATATTTTAAAATAATCAATATTAAATACATTTGGTTAAAATACACAAAAAAGCCTGTTCATTTTTGTGTAACACACTCTGTTGCAAACAATTGACTTATAGTGTAAAATTAAGAAAAGGAGTGGATTGTTTTGAATCCTGTTTACACAATTACATCTCACAGGGATGACAGAGTATTTATTCATGCAATGCCGGGGCATTTTGTGTCGGCTAACAACCATATTAATTACTACATCGGAACCTCGGATATCAAGCATAATCACGAGGTTTCTGTTGACGCGTCAATGCTCCTTTCGGAGTATTACAACACCTACGGAATCGAAATCAACACAGTGCTCTGCCTTTATGAAACGCAGGCGCTCGGAGCATATCTTGCGCACGAGCTTTCGCGTCCCAGTATGATGAGCCCGAATCCCACAAGGGAAATATATGTTGTCGGCTCGGAGTACGACGCGTCAGGCAATCTGATTTTCCGCGATAATTTAATCAGAATGATTAAGGACCAGAACGTGCTTGTGCTGATTTCGTGTATCACCTCGGGCAGAACTGTCGAAAGGGCGATGGAAAGCGTGCAGTATTACGGCGGCAAGGTTGCCGGTATTTCAAGCGTTTTCAGCGCTGTTGAAAATATTGGCGGTATCCCCGTAAACACAATTTTTAATATGTCCGACCTTCCTGCGTACGAATTTTATCACGCAAAGGACTGCCCGCTTTGCAAACGCGGCGACCCCGTCGACGCAATCTCAAACGGCTACGGCTACTCAATGCTCGGATAAAAATATCGGGTTGTCGCTTGCGACAACCCGTTTTTGTTCTTAACAAGCAGTGCAACAAACCGTTGCTTTACTTTTTACCACTGTGTGCGGTACACTCGTGACAGGAGGGATAGTATGATTAAAATTTCAAAGAACATAAAAAAGTTCCGCAAGCAGAGCAATCTGACACAGGAACAGCTTGCCGAAAAAATGCACCTGACAAGGCAGGCTGTTTCAAACTGGGAAAACGACAAATGTCAGCCCGATATTGACAGCGTTGCACAGCTCGCAGAAATTTTCGGAATATCTGTTGAGGAAATGATTTACGGCAGTCTGAAAAAAGTAGGAATTGAAGAAAACGAGGAAAACAAAATCAACGTGATGAAAATTGTGCTCTCCGTTTTTGGCGGACTGTTTCTCGCTGCAGGCGTGATTGTTATTTTTGTTGCCTTCTGGCAGGACTTTCCGTCATTTTTCAAAAGCCTTCTGTCGCTATTTCCCATTATCCTGGGCGGTGCTTTTGTCGCCTATGTTTTTATGGCAAGAAAGGACAGCGTGGTGTGGCGCGAAATCGGCAGCATTGTGTGGTGCGTAGGCGTGTTTGCA